>CAJBVW010000554.1 GCA_903959175.1 uncultured Pseudomonadota bacterium | reverse complement strand
CATCGACTCGGGCCCCCCCGCCCCCCCCCGCGCCCGATCCCGCTACCGCACCGTCCCCGCCGGCACCGCGCCCCCGAGCTCCGCGGGGCTCTGCGGCGAGAGCACGATCGGGCCGCGGTTGGTGCCGATCGACACGAGGTCCTCCGCGCGGGACACGAAGGCGCGCACCCGGCGGCCCTCCGCGTCCAGGAACCAGCCGGTGTGGCCGTAGAAGCCCGAGGAGCCGAAGAGGCGCAGGCGCAGGCCCGGCGCGGGCGAACGGAAGGTGCCGTCGAGGCGGTAGGCGTAGGCGCCGCCGAGGCGCGTGTGCACGGTGAGGGTGCCGCCGCGGACCTCGTAGGCGAGGGGGCTCTGGCGGATGGCCCACGCGAGCACGGGCGCGAGGACGACGGTGGAGCCGAGGAGCGTCGCCGAGACGGACGGCTGGGCGAGCGCCGTGGCGAGCAGGGCCACGGGGACGAGGAACACGAAGGCGGTGGAGGCCTTCATCCCGGCGGAGAGCGGGCGAGCCGGGATGCGCATGCATCAACGTAGGCGCCCGGGGGCGGGGTGGCCACCGGCGACACCTGGCTCAGCCGTCCGCGCGGCGCGCCCGGGGGCGCGGGGGGCCTGGGGCCCCCCGCCGGGGCGTTGCGGGGGGCTGTGCCCCCTGCCCCAGGATCCGGGCGATGAACGACTACGAGACCGCGTACACCAGGTTCGCGGCCACGCCCGCGTACTTGTGCGAGGGGCGGAGGAACGGGTTGTTCCAGCGGCGGCTGCCCTTGACGCGGGCCTTGTAAGTCGCCTCGCTCATGCCGGTCTCGGCGAGGGCGGAGGCGAGCTCCTCCTTGGCGCGCTGGCGGGCCTTGAAGAGCATCATCTGGACGCGGCTCTGCACGTTGACCTTGCCGTCGCCGGTGGTCTCGATGGGGAGGAAGATCGACTCCGGGTACATCGTCTGCACGATGGTCTGGACGCCGTCCGACACACCGGACGAGGGCATGCACCCGAAGGGCTTGACCGAGATGGTCATGTGGTTGACACGGTCTTCCACGAAGTGGATGAGCTTGCCGACCTCCATGTGGCCCTCGCCGCCGCGCACGTTGTTGTCGTAGTGCTTGGAGGCCAATTCGGCGACGTGGTCCATGTCGGGGAGCACGTAGCCGTGCAGGCCGAGGATGTTGGCATAGGTCTGGAAGATGCCGCGCACGGCGGTCTCCGCGGCCTTGAGCATCCACAGCTTCTTCGTGGGATCCTTGTCGGCGAGGCCCTTCTTGGAGACGTCGTCCGCCTTGAGGGTCATGCGCATCAGGGTGTCGTGGCGGTTCTCCCACACCATGAAGAGCAGCCAGTTGGTGATGCCCTGCACGTCGACCTCGGCGCCCTCCTGCTCGAGGAAGCGCTGGAGGCCGTAGTTGCCGTCGCCTTCGGTGGTCATGGCCCAGAACTCGCCGATGACGCTCACGACGGGCTTGGGCTGGGTGCGGTCGATCTGCACCTTACCGAGGATGCGACGGCACTTGTACAGCGCCGCGGAGACGCTGGTGTGCTCGCGGAAGGCCTTCATGAGGATGGCCTTGGACTCGCCGAGCGCGCGGTCCGTGGCGCCCTCGGACACCTCGTAGGGGCGCATGCGGTAGCCGGTGAGGTTCAGCACGTCGCCGGCGATGATGGCGCGGACGATGCCGAAGACGAACTTCTGGTCGATGAGGAGGCCGGCCTCGTCGCCGGTGGCCTGCTTGATGCCGCCCTGCTGCTGGAACAGGAGGACGCGGAAGCCGTCGAAGCCGGCGTCGCGGAGGGCCTTGCGGTACTCGGTCGTGTACATGCCGAAGCGGCAGGGGCCGCACGCGCCGGCGGTGATGAACACGTAGTTCTTGATGATGTCGGCGGTCGGGAGGCCCTTGTCGTCGCGCAGGCCGACGAGGTGCTTCACGAGGTTGCCGACGGTGTAGTACGTCGGGTTGCACTGGCCGCGGTTGCCGAACTCCTTGCCGAACTGGAGCGAGGCGTTGTCGCAGGGGTCGAGGAGCTCGACCGTGTAGCCGAGGCCGGAGAGCGCGGCGCCGACGAATTGGTCGTGGGCGAGCGTGAGGCCGCTCACGAGCATGGTCGTGTGCGGACGGTCGGAGGCGCGGAACTCGGAGTTGGAGTGGACGGGCTCGACCCACTGCTCGCGGTTGATGCCGAGGGTCTTCGCCTGCTCTTCGGCGTAGCGGGCGAGCTCCTGCTCGATGTCCAGATCTTCGTTGATGGGGGGCATGGGGGGCTCCGGGATGCGTGGAAGGGGGAGAACTGAAAAAGCTGGGAGAAGGGTGGCTACTTGGCGACCATCTCGGCGCCGCCGCGGCGCTGGGCCTCGAGCTCCCTCCGCTTCTCGGCGATGCGCCGGGCGAGCTCGACGCGCTTGTGGGCGGCCTCCTTGAGGTCCTCCTCGATGCGCTTGAGGCGGTACACGTAGGTCTTCACGCGGATGGTGATCGAGCCGCCGGGCTTGTTCGCGTCGATGTCGTGGAGGGCCGAGTAGGGCACCTTCGCGGTGTTGACGATCTTCTCGACGATGCCGTAGGTGGGCGCGTCGTGGCCGCACTTGAAGGAGGACAGGTCGAGGATCGCCACGTTGGGATGACGCGACGCGAACTTGACCGCCCACACGCGCTGGGCCGAGTTGGCGGAGAAGTTCTCCGGCCACACGTCGGTGATGCCGAGGGGGTCCTCGCCGGGGGCGAAGTACTTGCCCAACCACGCGGGATCCTTCGGGATGCTGCGCATCGAGAGGATGGGGTAGCCGAGGACCTGGAACTCCTCGGGGATGCCGTGGTTCAGGCCGGGGTCGTTGTGGTAGGGGCGGCAGATGACGAGGACGGCGAGGCGGTGCTCGCGCTCCACCTGCTCGAGGATCTCCTTGCCCTTGACCTGGAGGAGGCGGTCGAACTCGGAGAGCGCGACCATGCCCTGGTCGACGGCCCACTCGACCTCGTCCTCGGTGACACCCAGGCGGGGCCCCCACACCTCGAAGAGGCGCCGCTTCATCAGGTTCGGCTCGGAGAACGACAGCGCCGCGTCCAGGTACTCGATGCCGGCCTTCTCGAAGAAGTTGGTCTCCTTCGTGAACGCGGCCTTGAGCACGTTCGGGTTGCCCGCCACGATCGGGCAGGACGTGTTGTCCTGCGTGCCGCTCACCCAGTTGGGGACGTGGGTGAGGCACGGGTAGTAGATGTAGTTGAGCGGGCCGCGCTTCTCGTCCGTGTGGATGTGGTTGAGCAGCTCGTGGATGTGCGACTGCGACACCTTGCTGGGGAAGCACGGGTCGATCGAGCCGTACCGGCCGCCCTCGGCCCAGCTCTCCTCGGTGGTGGCGCTCGACCACACCACGTTGTCCTTCGGCACGCCGAGCGTCTCGAAGAAGGTGCGGAAGAAGGGGCCGGTCGAGTACATGTTCATCACGCGCGGGAGGCCGATGCGCGTCTGGGACAAGTCGGCGTGGGAGCGCTGGAAGCCGCGGTTGAATGCGCGGCGCGCGACGCGCAGGAAGGAGAGCTTCTTGACCTCGATGTCGCCCTTGGCGCTGCCGGCCGGCGGGAGCGGGGCGGGCTCGTAGAAGTGGCGGAAGGCGAGGGTCGACTCGTCGTGGACGAGGTTCGGGAACTTGTTCCGGATGACCGCGCGCTCCTTCGCGAGCACCTTGAGCGCGTCCTTACTCTCGACCGTGCCCTTCTCACAGGAGAAGCCGCTGATGTAGCGGCTGGTGCGGCCGTCGGGGGTCTCGGTGTCGATGAAGGTGCGCGAGCAGTTGTTCGGGCAGAAGTTGCACTTGGTCGACTCGTCGTTGCGCGAGACGAAGCGCAGGTCGATCGCCTGGTCGATGCCGATGAAGGTGGAGTGACCGCGCCGCTTGACGGTGCGGAGGGTCTCCATCGCGGCGCCGAGCGCGCCGGCCTCGCCGCAGTGCGGGTGGACATGGATCTCCGCGCCGGGGACGCGCGCGGCGATGTAGTCGACCTGCGCCTTGACGGCCGCGAGGTTGCGTTGGGTGCCACCCTGGAGCACGAACACCTTGCCGAACTGCGCGAGGCGCGGCACCTGCACGACGTACTGCCACACGTTCTTCGGGAGCACCTGCGCGAGGCCCGAGAGCATCTCCGGCGCGGTGAAGCCCTCCTTCTGGAAGTTCACGCGGTCGGCGTCGAGGAACACGGCGCAGCCGTAGGAGAACTTGGGCGACAGATCGGCCGAGAAGGCGACGTTGCTGTACTCCTGGAGCGGCACGCCGAACTGGTCGGCCATCGCCTGGAGGAGCATGCCGTTGCCGGCGGAGCACTGGTTGGAGAGGCGGAAGTCCTTCACGTCGCGCTGGCCGTCGGGCGTCTCGCGGAGGAACACGACCTTGATGTCCTGGCCGCCGATGTCACAGATGACGTCGACGTTGGGGAACACGCTCACCGCGGACTGCATGTGGGCGACGGTCTCGACGATGTTCACGTCCGCCTTGACGGACTCTTCGAGCACCGCGGCCGCGTAGCCGGTGGCGCCGAAGCCGAGGCAGAGGAAGGTCGAGCCGGTGTGCTCGTAGAAGCCCTTGATGTCCGCGAGGATGTCCTTGGTGTCCTGGATGGGGTTGCCCTTGGACAGGCGGTAGGACTTGTAGAGGATCTCGCCGTCCTCGTCGACGACCACCGCCTTGCTGGAGGTGGAGCCGCCGTCGAGGCCGATGTAGCCGCGCACGATGTCGCCCTTGCCGAACACGCGGGGGACGAAGCTCGGGATCGTGTACTTGGTGAGGAAGGCCTGGAGCTCGGCGTCGTCCTTGACGAGCGGGCCGGCGGCGGCCCCGGCCATGCGCGCGCTGCGGCCGTTGAGCAGGTAGTCCTTCATCCCGTCGAGGCCCTTGTACAGCGCCTCGCCCTTGTCCTTGGCGTCGATGAGGCCGTACATGACCGCGCCCTGGGCGGCGTAGTACTGGGCGTTCTGCGGGGTGAACACCAGCTCTTCGATGGGGATGTTCTTCGGCCACTCGAAGCCGCGCTGCTCCCACGTCTCGGGGATGCGCATGCGCCAGCACTCGACCAGGAAGGGCAGGTAACAATTGGGCCCGCCCAGCAGGAGCACCTTCGGCCGCAGGGTGTTGCCACGCGTGAGCACGGAGAGGTTCTGGTGGACGATGGCGTCCGCCAGCGAGTTCATGATCTCGCCGCTGGGGATGCCGCTCTTCACGAGGTTGACGATGTCGGTCTCGGCGAAGACGCCGCACTTGGCCGCCACGTGGTGGAGCTTGGTGTGGTCGTACGGGAGCATCTGGAGCTCCTCGTTCGACATGCCCACCTTGATCATGCACTTGTCGATGGTGGCGCCGGTGCCGGACGCGCACTTGTCGTTCATCGAGGTCAGCGCGGTGCGCTGCTTCTTGCCGTCCTCGCCCTCGGTCTCGCGGAACATGATGATCTTGGCGTCCTGCCCGCCGAGCTCGATCACCGCGTTCACGTCGGGGTGCATGTGCTCCACCGCGATGGTGACCGCGTTGACCTCCTGCACGAAGCGGCCGCCGAGCGGGGCCACCAGGGGGCCGGAGCCGGAGCCGGTCACGAAGACCTGGATCTCGGTCGCGTCGGGGAAGGCCTCGCCGATGCGGATCATGAACTCCATGACCTTCTCGGGCTGCCGGGTCTCGTGCCGCTGGTAGTCGGACCAGAGGATCTTGAGGCTGTCGGGGTCGACGACGACGGCCTTTACCGTGGTCGAACCTACATCCATTCCGATCGCGATGCGTGAGGACACGAGGACTCCGGGGCGGGCGGCCGGTGGACTGACACGTCAGTCTACCGGCAAGGTGCGTAAGGCTACACCGCGTCCGCTGGTCGGGCAAGGGCTACGAGGAGCGAGGGACCGATTCTGCCATCCAGAGGGTTCTGCGCGCATTCCGGGCGGGTATCGGATAGCCCGCGCGGCAATGGCCAGGGCCCGCCCCATCGACCCCGACTCCCGCCGCGCCCAGCTGATCGCGGCCGCGCGCGCCGTGTTCGCCGCCAAGGGCTACCACGCCGCCGGGGTGGCCGACATCATCGACGGCGCCGGCGTCGCCCGGGGCACCTTCTACAACTACTTCGAGAGCAAGCGCGCCGTCTTCCAGGACGTGCTCATCGAGATCATGGAGGACGTCGGCGGCGCCGTCGCCCCCATCGACGTGACCCGCTCCGTGCCCGAGCAGGTGCGCGCCAACCTCCACAACGTCGTGTCCGTGCTCCAGGAGATGGGGGACGACGCCCGCATCCTCTTCACCGAGGCCGCCGGCATCGACGCCGAGGTCACCGAGACCCTCGGCGAGTTCTACGGCGGGGCCACCGGCCGGATCGCGCGCGCTCTGCGCACGGGGCAAGAGCTCGGCCTCGTGCAGCCGTGCGACGTGGACCTCACCGCGAGCTGCCTCCTCGGCCTGCTCAAGGAGCCCGTCTACCAGGGGCTCCTCTCGCGCCGGGCCATCGACGTCGACAGACTGGTCGACACGATGTTCGCCATCGTCGGCGGCGGCCTGATGCGCCGCTAAGTCGAGGCCGCAGCGCCCAGGATCAGCAGCAGCCCGGCGTCGTGCACGCCCCGTCGGTCGTGAGGTCGTAGTCCATGCCCTTCGTCTCGCGGGGGTGCCGCGGCACGGTGCGGGCGCAGTCGAAGGGGAGGCGCGCGTCTTCCGGCACCGGCACGAGCGGCTCGATCACGATGACGGCGTCCGCGTACGCCGCGCCAGTAAGGATGCGGAAGGTCTTCTTGCAGACGGCGACGCGCTCGCCGCGTCGGAGCACGTGGCCGTCGTCGTCCTCCACCTGCTTCCACGGGCCCGCGTAGATGACGGCCTGGTTCGCGTCCCAGCACGCGCCCTGCTTGCCCTTCTCCGCGGTCACGGTCACCGAGCGGAAGGCGATGCCCTGGACGACCTGCCAGGGCTCGGCCTGCCACTTGTCGATGCGGACGGCGTGGAAGCCGACCTCCTCCAGGATCCGCAGCAGCTCTTGCTCCTGGAAGGCGCCGGAGATGCAGCCGCTCCACAGCTCGGGGGTCGTTGCGGAGGGCCTCGGGGACGACCTCGTCCGACACGATGTCGGAGATCGCGATGCGGCCGCCGACCTTGAGGACGCGGAAGATCTCCTGGACGAGCTGCCGCTTGTGGGCGTCCTTCACGAGGTTGAGCACGCAGTTGGAGACGACGACGTCGACCGACGCGTCGGCCACGAGCGGGGCGGTGCGGCGGAGGTGGTCCTGGGCCTCGTCGAGCGCGGCGAGGTCCTTCGCGCCGCGGACGGGGTGCTCCGCGAGCCAGCCGTCCAGGGCGTCCATGTCGAGGGCGAGGTCCTGGATGCGGCCGCGGCGGAAGACCACGTTGTCCCAGCCGATCCGCTCGGCGACCACCGGGGCGTTCTCGCGGGCGAGGCCGAGCATGTCCTCGTTCATGTCGACGCCGATGACGCGCCCCGTCGGCCCGACGAGCTGGGCGGCGATGAAGCAGATCTTGCCCCCACCGCTGCCGAGATCGAGGACCACGTCCCCCTCGCGGACGTAGCGGGAGGGGTCCCCGCAGCCGTAGTCGCGCTCGAGCACGGCCTCGGGGATGGCGGCGAGGTAGCGGGGGTCGTAGTCGATGGGGCAGCAGAGCGTCGCTTCCCGGGCGGCGGAGGCGGCGGAGTAGCGCTCGCGGACCGCGGCTTCGACGTCGAGGGGGGCGTTCTCCATGCGGGCTCCGTGCTGCGGCGTGTGGTCGGGCCCCGCGACCGTAAGGGATCGCCGCCCGTCTTGCCATCGTCTCGGGTTGGGCTAATCCGGCGGATGCCCTACCGCAGCACCTCCCTGGCCCTCCTCCTCGTCGCTTGCGCCCCCCGCGTGACGGCGCCGCCCCCCACCCCGGTCGACGCGCCCGCGCCCGCCCCCGCCGTCCTGCCCGACTACGCCAAGGCGCTGGTCGCCGCGATGGACCCGAAGGCCGACGCCTGCGACGACTTCTACCGCTTCGCCTGCGGCGGCTGGATCGACAGCACCCCGCTCCCGGCCGACAAGCCGCTGTGGGGCAAGAGCTTCTCCACCATCCGCGACGGCAACCTCGCCGTCCAGAAGGCCACCCTCGAGAAGGCCGCCGCGAACCCCACCGCGGGGGACGCCGACTGGGCCAAGATGGGCAACTTCTACGCCTCCTGCATGGACGAGCCCACGGTGGACGCCACCGCGAGCGCCGCGCTTCAGCCCTACGTCGCGCAGATCGACGCCGCGAAGGACCTGAAGGGCGTGATGGGCGTGGCCGGCCGGCTCTCGATGGTCGGCGCCGGCGCCTTCCTCGGCGGCGGCATCTCGGGCGACTTCAAGGACCCGACGAAGAGCATCCTCCACCTGACGGAGGGCGGCCTCGGCCTGCCGGATCGCGACTACTACCTCAAGACGGACGACGCCACGAAGGCCCTCCTCACCGCCTACGAGGCCCATGTGGCCGAGATGCTGGTGATCGCCGGCGTGCCCGCGGCGGACGCGCCCAAGCAGGCCGCGGCGGTCGTCAAGCTCGAGACCGCCATCGCGGACGCCTGGGTGCCCCGCGCCGAGCTCCGGGACCCGGAGAAGGTCTACAACAAGCTCGACCGCGCGGGCCTCGTCAAGCTGACACCCAAGCTCCAGTGGGACGCGTGGCTCGCCGGCGCCGGCGTCGCCAAGGACGCGACGGACATCAACGTCGAGACCCCGGGCGTCTTCAAGAAGCTCGAGGGCATCCTCGTCAAGTCCGACGTGAAGACCCTCCGCGCCTACCTCAAGTGGCAGTTGGTCCACGCCGCCGCGCCGAGCATGGGCGCCACGGCGTACGACAAGCACTTCGCCTTCTTCGGCCAGCAGGTGACCGGGCAGAAGCAGCAGGAGCCGCGCTGGAAGCGCTGCGTCGCGATGACCGACGCCAACCTCGGCGAGATCACCGGCAAGTACTTCGTCGAGACGCAGTTCGCGGGCGACAGCAAGGACAAGTCGCTCACGATGATCAAGGACATCGAGACCGCCTTCGAGGGCGGGCTCGCCGGCCTGTCCTGGATGGACGACCCCACGCGGGCCCGCGCCGTCGAGAAGATGAAGAAGATCAACAACAAGATCGGCTACCCCGACAAGTGGCGCGACTACTCCCCGCTGACCATCACCGCGGGCACCCACACCGCGAACGTGCTCGCGGCGAGCGCCTTCGAGTCCGCCCGCAACGCCGCCAAGGTCGGCAAGCCGGTGGAGCGCGGCGACTGGTACATGTCGCCCCCCACCGTGAACGCCTACTACGACCCCTCCCAGAACGAGATGGCGTTCCCCGCCGGGATCCTGCAGGCGCCCTTCTTCAGCCGCGACTTCCCCGCGGTCATGAACTACGGCTCCATCGGCATGGTCATGGGCCACGAGCTCACCCACGGCTTCGACGACCAGGGCCGCAAGTTCGACGGCGACGGCAAGATGGTCGAGTGGTGGGCCCCCGAGGTGTCGGCCCGCTTCGAGGAGCGCACCGCCTGCGTCAAGGCGCAGTACGACGCCTACCCCGTGGTCGACGGCATCAACGTCAACGGCGCCCTGACCCTCGGCGAGAACATCGCCGACATCGGCGGCTACCGCGCCGCGTACCGCGCCTACAAGGCCAAGGGCGCGCCCCCGGCCAACGTCCCCGGCCTCACCGACGACCAGCTCTTCTTCGTGGCCGCCGCGCAGTCCTGGTGCGTCGTGGCGAGCCCCGAGATCCAGAAGATGCGGGCCCTGTCCGACCCCCACAGCCCGCCGCGCTACCGCGTGAACGGCCCCCTCGCGAACCTCCCCGAGTTCGCCGAGGCCTTCGGCTGCGCCGCGGGCACGAAGATGCGCCCCACGAACGCCTGCGAAGTCTGGTGAGCTGACCCCGACGCGGGAGGGGGCCGCAGCGGTGGTTCCCTCCCGCGCGTCCGGTGGGTGCGATAGGCGAACGCGCATGTCTCTCGCCCTCGCAGCGCTCGTCGGGCTCCTCGGCTGCGTCAGGTCCAACGGCACGGAGCCGCCCCCCGACGGCTGGGCGAACACCGGGCCGACCGTGGTCGAGCAGGTGGTCGATCGGCCGGAGAAGCAGCTCCTGTCGGTGCGACAGGGCCCGTGGCAGACCTGGGTCGAGGTGCCGGCCGTCGGCGCGCAGGTCGGCGACTACGTGCTGCTCGGCAAGGGGAGCGCGCGCCAGGACGTGGAGATCCCGGAGATCGGCCAACGCGCCGGCCAGGTGGTGGACATCGCGCATGTGCAGGTCGTCGACGAGGCGACCGCGCGGCGCACCGTCTCGGCGAACGCCCCGAAGGACGCCGTGTCGGTGGCGACGGTCTACGCCGAGCTGGACCAGCGGGCGGACAAGGAGATCGTGGTGTACGGGTCGGTGGTGAAGGCGACCAGCGCCGTGGGCTCGATCTGGGTGCACGTCCAGGACGGCACGGGGGACGCCGCCGCCGGCACGCACGATCTCACGATCCAGACGCAGCAGTCCGTCACCGCGGGGCAACGGGTGGCCTTCCGGGGCATGCTACGCAAGGACGTGGACCTCGGCTTCGGCTACCACTACGACGCGCTCGTGGAGGACGCCGCCCTCGTCGAGTAGCGGCCGTCGACGGACGCGGGGCCGGTCCCCGATAGTCTTTGCCTATGGGCTGTTAGATTTTATCGCTTGGGCTCGACAACGGCCGTGGGTAATGAAGGCGAGTCTCTCCCGGAGCCGTCATGCGCCAGCCCGCGTCGATCCTCGTCCTTCTCTCCGCTGTCGGTCTCGTGGGCCTCGCAGCCTGCCAGCCCGAGGTCGCGCCGAAGCCGACCCCCGAGGCCGCTCCCGAGGCGGCGCCTGCCGTCCCGGACGCCGTCCCGGCCGGGACGATCAAGGCCAACACCGCGTGGTGGCCGGAGACCGTCGACCTCTCGCCGCTGCGGCACACCGCAGCGACCAACCCCTACGGCGGCGACTTCGACTACGCCGCGGCGTTCAACAAGCTCGACCTCGCGGCGGTCAAGGCCGACCTCGCGGCGGTCCTCACCACGTCACAGGACTGGTGGCCCGCGGACTACGGCAACTACGGCCCCCTCTTCATCCGCATGGCGTGGCACAGCACGGGCACCTACCGCACGCTCGACGGCCGCGGCGGCTCCGACGGCGGGCAGCAGCGGTTCGAGCCCCTCAACAGCTGGCCGGACAACGCCAACCTCGACAAGGCCCGGCGCCTCGTGTGGCCCGTGAAGGAGAAGTACGGCCAGAACATCTCCTGGGCGGACCTCATGGTGCTCGCCGGGAACGTGTCGCTCGAGGCGATGGGCTTCAAGACCATCGGCTTCGCCGGCGGCCGCGTCGACGATTGGGAGGCCGACCTCGTCTATTGGGGTCCCGAGACGGAGATGCTCGCCGACGCCCGCTACGAAGGCGATCGCACGTTGCAGAACCCCCTCGCGGCCGTCCAGATGGGCCTCATCTACGTCAACCCCGAAGGCCCCAACGGCAACTCCGATCCGCAGTCCGCCGCGCGCGACATCCGCGAGACGTTCGGCCGCATGGGCATGAACGACGAGGAGACCGTCGCCCTCATCGCCGGCGGCCACACCTTCGGCAAGGCGCACGGCGCCCACCCGCCGAAGGACTGCGTGGGTGTCGCGCCCGCTGCGGCCGGGGTCGAGAGCCAGGGCATGGGTTGGATCAACAAGTGTGGCACCGGGAACGGCGCGGACACGGTGACCAGCGGCCTCGAGGGTGCCTGGACGTCGGCCCCCGTGAGCTGGACCAACCAGTACCTGACCAACCTCCACACCTTCGACTGGGAGAAGACCAAGAGCCCCGCCGGAGCGACCCAGTGGAAGCCGAAGGACGGCGGCGGCGCAGGCGCGGTCCCGGACGCCCACGACGCCACCAAGCGCCACGCGCCGATGATGTTCACGACGGACCTCGCCCTGAAGGAGGACCCCGCCTACGCCGCCATCTCCAAGCGCTTCATGGAGAACCAGCCCGAGTTCGAGGCCGCCTTCGCCAAGGCCTGGTTCAAGCTGACCCACCGCGACCTCGGGCCGCACACCCGCTACCTCGGCGCCGACGTCCCCGCCGAGGTGTTCGCGTGGCAGGATCCGCTCCCCGCGCTCGACCACCCCGTCATCGACGCCGCGGACGCCACGCGCCTCAAGTCCGAGATCCTCGCCTCCGGTCTCACCACGTCCGAGCTGGTGCGGGTCGCTTGGGCCTCGGCCTCGACCTTCCGCGGCACGGACATGCGCGGCGGCGCCAACGGCGCGCGCCTCCGGCTGGCGCCCCAGGCGGGCTGGGCGGTCAACGATCCGGCGGAGGTGACCAAGGTGTTGACAGCGCTGGAGGGCATCCAGGCGTCCTTCAACGCTTCTGCCGCCAAGGGCAAGGCCGTCTCCGTGGCCGACCTCCTCGTGCTCGGTGGCGTCGCGGCCATCGAGAGCGCCGCCGGCCAGGGGGCCAAGGTGCCCTTCGTCGCCGGGCGGGTGGACGCGACGGTCGACCAGACCGACCCGGTCTCGTTCGCCTTCCTGGAGCCCAAGGCCGACGGGTTCCGCAACTACTACACCGACGCCGCGCTGCGCCGGCCCGCGGGCGAGCTGGTGGAAAAGGCCGATCTCCTCGGCGTGACCGTGCCGGAGATGACCGCGCTCATCGGCGGCCTGCGCGTGTTGGACGCGAACGCCGGCGGCAGCAAGCTCGGGGTGTTCACCGACACGCCCGGCACGCTGAGCAACGACTTCTTCGTCAACCTGCTCGACCTGTCGACCACCTGGTCGCCCCGCGGGGACGGGACGTTCGAGGGCAAGGGCCCGGACGGCGCCGTGCGCTGGTCCGCCACCGAGGTGGACCTCGTGTTCGGCTCCAACTCCGAGCTCCGCGCCGTGTGTGAGGTGTACGCGTACGACCCCGCCAAGTTCCAGGCGGACTTCATCTCGGCGTGGACGAAGGTCATGCAGGCGGATCGCTTCGACCTCCATCGCTGATCCGGCCGCGGGGGCGCCGATTGGGGCGCCGCCGCACCGCGCGCTGAGGGGGTAGGGGGATCCATGCTCACCATCACCCAGCTCCAATACATCGTGGCGGTGCACCGCACCGGGCACTTCGGCAAGGCGGCGGCCGAGTGCGCCGTCTCCCAGCCCACCCTCAGCACCCAGGTCGCCAAGGCCGAAGAGGTGCTGGGGGTCGTGCTTTTCGACCGGAGGAGCCGCCCGGTGCAATGCACGGCGCCCGGGACGCGGCTCGTCGCCCTCGCGGTGGAGGTGCTCACGGCACACGAGCGCCTGCTCGCGGCGGCCGCCGGCGCGGAGCGGCTCTCGGGGAGCTTCGCCTTGGGGATCATCCCGACCCTGGCTCCGTACGTGCTGCCCTGGTTCCTCGGCCCCTTCGCCGAGCAGCACCCGCAGCTCGAGCTCACCATCCTCGAGCGCACCACCGAGAGCATCGTCGACGAGATCAAGGCGCGGCGCATGGACGCCGGTCTGTTGGCCACGCCCCTCGGGGAGCCGGGCTTCCAGAGCCGGGTGCTCTTCTACGATCCGTTCTACGTGTATGCCCGCCCGGGCTCCCCGCTGCTCGCGGAGGGCGACGTGTCCGTGGCCGACCTCGAACGCGACGCCTTGTGGCTGCTCGAGGACGGCCACTGCTTCCGCAACCAGATGGTCCACCTCTGCGGCCTCCGGCACCGCGGGGTGATGGACAACGTGCGCTTCGAGGCAGGGAGCTTCGAGACCTTGCGGGCCCTCATCGACCAGAGCGGCGGCTACACGCTGGTGCCCGAGTCCTTCGCACGCACGCTCCCCGCCCCCGTGCGCCTGGCGCGGGTGCGCCCGTTCCGCGATCCGGTCCCCACGCGAGAGGTCAGCTTGATCGCCTCCCGTTCCCACTGGAAGACGGAGATCCTGGACGCGCTGGCGGCGGCCCTGCGAGCGTTGGCGCCGCGCTCGTTGCCACGGACGCCCGAGCGCGGCGAGGTCATCCCGATCCACTTCTGAGGTTCAGCCGGGGGCGGAGGCGGGGTGCGGACATCCGTAGAACGTCGCCCGCGGGGGCGTTCGAGTGAGAATGCTTTACGACGCCCGCCGCCCGTGGACGATCGCGAGCGCGGCGATGCACGCCGTCTCGACGCGGAGGACGCGCGTGCCGAGGTGGACCAGGGTGAAGCCGGCGTCGCGGAGCTGGGCGCGGTCCTTGGGGCCCCAGCCGCGCTCCGGGCCGAGGGCGAGCTGGACGGGCCCGGACGCGGGGGCGACGGCGCCGAGGGGGGCGGTGGCCTCGTAGTTGTCGAGGGCGAGGCGGGTGGTGGCAGGGGCGACGGGCTCGGCCAACACGTCGGCGAGCGTGTGCGCCCAGGTCACGACGGGCAGGCGGGTGTCGAAGGCCTGGGCCGCGCCGACGAGGAGCTGGCGGCGCCACTCGCCGGAGGTCCAGAGGGAGCTCTGGCCATAGCTGCGGTCGCTGCGCTCGGTCGCGACGAAGTGGAGGGCGGCAGCGCCGAAGGTGGTGGCGTCGCGCAAGAGGTCCCGCGCGGTCTGCGGGCGCGCCAAACCGAGGAGGAGCGTGATCGGCGGGAGCGGCGGCGGGGTGTGGGTGGGGGCGAAGGAGAGGGTGAGCGCGTCGTCCGCGGCGACGAGCGTGGCCTTGCCGATGGGGCCGTCGACCACGCCGGCGTCGAAGGAGTCGCCCGGTTGGCGGCGGAGGACCTCGAGGATGTGGCGGGCGCGGGCGTCGGCGCGGGGGAGGGGCGCGGCGAGCTCGTCGGGCTCGAACAGGACGAGGTTCATGGGGCGGCGCTCGGGGCGGGAGGGGGCGCGGGCGGGGCGGGGGAGACCGCGGCGAGCGTCGCGACGCAGAAGGCTTCCCAGCGCGGGCCGGCGAGGGGGCCGCCGTGGTGGGCGAGCACGGCGCCGTCGATGTCGTAGAGGGTGACCTGGGGCACGTAGCGGTCGGCGAGGCCGAGGGCGGCGAAGAAGGCGGCGGCGGCGGGGTCGGGGGCCGCGGGGTCGGGGGCCGCGGGGTCGGAGGGGGCGCCCGTCGCGAGCGCGGCGTCGTGATCGACCGCGTACACGAGGATCGGCCACGTCAACCCGACCTCGCGCACCCAGGCGGCGGCCTGCTCCCCGCCGGCCCACCTCGCCGGGCGCTGCGCCATGCCCGCGATGCGGCCGAGCGGCGCGTCCACGAGCTCGTCCCACGCCACCCCCACGGCGTCGACGCCCCGGGCCGCGACGAGGGCGCGGAGGGCCGCGAGGCCGGCGGTGGAGGGCTCGTCCCAGGAGGCCCAGTGGTGCACCAGGACGGGCCGCCCGTGGGGTTGGAGGCCGGCCAGGAGGGCGGGGAGGGGTACCCGCGTGACCGCGGCAGTGGGGCGCTCTGCGGGGGCGGGCGGGAGCGGCGAGGGCGCGCGGCCGGGGGGCGCGTCGACGGGTGAGATCGGAAGAGCACACGTCTGAACTCCAGT
>CAJBVW010000553.1 GCA_903959175.1 uncultured Pseudomonadota bacterium | reverse complement strand
CGCCCGCCGTCCATCGCGCCCATGCGCGAGAGCGCGGGGCCGTAGTCCGGCGCCCCCCACATCATCCCGAGGGCGTACACCGCGACGATCACGACGACGAGCGCCGGCGCCGCCCGCGCCGTGCGCCCCTGGATGGCCTTCTGGAAGCGCACGACCTCCTTCCGCGCGGCGTCCCGGGCGTCGATGACGCCCCAGAAGTGCACCCAGTCGGGCGGGTGGTCCGTGTCGTCGAGGTGCCGCCGGACCTCGCCCACGCGCGAGTCGCCGACCTCGCCGCGCACGCGGCCGTCCTCCGCCACGAACCAGCGCAGCAGGTCCGCCTCGGGCTCCTCGCGCCCGGTGGGCCCGGGGCCGCCCACCACGACGATCTCCACCGCGCGCTCAGCGGTGTCGAGGAGCTGCGGGATCTGCGCCTCCATCGGGTGGCGCGCGATCACGATCCGGCGCGGCGAACCCTGGAAGTGGCCCGCGAGCAGGTCCGCCCCGAAGACCTCGGGGACGAAGTTCTCCACCCCGAAGAGGTGGTGGACGATGCGCTCGAAGCGACCGTCCGCGGTGCCGGAGAACGCGGTTCGTGCATCCATGCCCTCCGCGTCACACGCGCGGGGCGTGGCGGCCAAGCGGATTCACCCTTCCTGACGGCCCACGTTCGCGTCGAACCAAGCCTCCATCGAGGCGGCCTCCCGCGGGTTCCGCACCGTCTCCGCCAGCTTCGCGCGCGCGTTCGCCAGCGAGGCCGTCACCAGCGCGTGCTCGATGGGCTCGTCGGGCCCCAGGCCCAGCTTCTCCATCAGCGCGGCGAGGCGCACCCCGCCGACGCGCACCAGCAGCGGGTCCTCGAGCGCGGCGTCGGTCGCCCACACCCGCACGGCCGGACCGGGCGGCGCCGCCTTCGCGAACCAGGAGAACAGCCCCATCAGAGCCGGATCTTGTACGCGTTCCCCTGCTTGCCCCGCTTCTTCTCGTCGAGCGCGGTCTTCGCCTTCCCGAGCCACTCCTTGAACGTGTCGTTCCCGGGCTCGAAGGACAGCGCGAAGTTCATCTGCATCACCGCGCCGTTGAAGTCCTCCTCGTTCCAGCACTGGAGCGCCATCCGCCAGTACTTCTCGCCCTTGGGCGTGCGCGCGGCCCTCGTCGGGTCGCTCTTCGCGGCGGCGTCGGCCTCGGCCTCCTTGCGCGCCGCGTCGTCCATGCGGAGGGCGCCCTGGCGGCGATCCGCGTCGTAACGGGCGCGCGCGTCGGGATCGCGTAGCGTCCGGTGCGCGTCGTTCACCGCCTTGAACACCTCGCCCGCCTTGGTGCGGAACTCCGGCGAGGCCCCGGCGGCGTGGCGGTCGGGGTGCAGCCGCCGGCTCTCGTTGCGGAAGGCGGCGTCGATGTCCTGCTGCGCGCACTCGGGCGCGACGCCGAGGAGCTGGTAGCAGTCGAGCTCGGCGAGGAGCTCGTGGATCGTCTCGATTTCGATGCGGGGGCGGAGGCGGGCGTCCATGGGCGGAGTGTACACCGTTCAACCCCGGCGACGGCGGGCGCCCAGGAGCAGCAGGGGCAGCCAGGCGGCGGCGGCGGCGCAGCCCTCACGCTCCGAGGCGGGCGGGGTCTCGTCGTCCTCCTCGTCCGGGCGCTCGGCGGTGAACGACGCCGTGTCCGGGTCGGTGTCCACGGCGGTGTCCTCGTCGCAGGAGTCGACGCCGTCGCAGTCCTGGTCGATGCCGTCGCACGCCCACTCGCGCGCGCCCGGGTGGACGCCTCCGCTGTCATCGTCGCAGTCCGCCTCGGAGCTGTCCCCGTCGACGGTGTAGCCGTCCCCGTCGGCGTCGACGTCGTCCGCGCCGTCGCAGTCCTGGTCGATGCCGTCGCCGGCTTCCTCCGACGCCCCTGGGAAGGCGCTGCGGTCGGCGTCGTCGCAGTCGTCGCCGCCGACCTCCTGCGCGTCGTGACCGTCCCCGTCGGCGTCCAGGTTGTCGGTGCCGTCGCAGTCCTGGTCGATCCCGTCGCCGAAGATGTCCTCGATGTAGGGGTTGCGCGCGGGGTCGGCGTCGTCACAGTCGCAGGGCACGGTGCTGCCGTCCCGGTCGGCGTCGTCGGGGTTGTACTCCCAGTTCCGGTCGACCACACCGTGCAGGACGCCGTTCACGTAGGCGTGCTGGTCGCCGTGGCACGCCTCTCCGTCCACGGTGCGGGAAACGCGCACGGAGGAGCCCGAGACCGCGACCGACTCGGCCGATTCGTAGCCGTCGTCGCTGTAGCTCCAACTCGAAGAGCAGGTGGGCGTGTCAACGTCCGTATCGTAGCGGTAGTTCGACCACCCGCTGACGCCGCCGGAGGACGCGTACGACAGCTCCCCGTCCGTCCCGTGCCCCTCGAGCTCCCCCTCCCACGCCACCGAGTAGGACTCGCCGCCGTAACTGCTGCTGCTGCCGCAGGACTCGGAGTAGTCGTACGTGTTGAACGTCAGCTTCGTCCAGGTCTCTCCGGTGGGGACCGACACCTCGAGCTGCCAACGGTTGATGTGGAGGTAGCCGCTGCCGTCGCAGGAGCCCTCGTAGTCCTCCTCGCTGGACACGAACGTCGCGAGCGCGGTGGTGCATGTCCGGTCCGTCAGGACCTTGTACCCCTCGCCCACGACCTCCACCCACTCGCACCCCTCCTGGTAGGGCACCGTCAGGTTGTAGATGGCGCGATAGGCGTCGCGCGCCCCAAAATCCGTGTCGCGCAGCGCGTTCGCGTCCGCCGGCGTCGTGAACGTGGGGCAATCCCAGGGCAGCTCGGCATACGCGACGGAGACGAGGAACAGCATGCCTGCATCCTACGCGATCTCGCGCTCCACCGCCCTGCCGAACGCCCTCAGAACCCCAGCTCGTCGAACCGCGCGCCCTTGATCTCGTCCTCCGAGAGCGCGGTGCGGCCCTCGATGCGGATGGACTGCTGCTTGCCGAGCTTGTCGTCCACCGCGCGGACGTGGACGATGCCGTCCGCGTCGATCTCGAAGGTGATGCGGACGCGGACCTGGCCGCGCGGGAGCGGCGGGAGCCCGTCGAGCACGAACTCGCCGAGGAGCTCGTTCTCCACGGCGACGCGGCTCTCCCCCTGGAAGACGGCCACGCGCACCTCGGTCTGGTCGTCGTGCGCGGTGAGGAACACCTTCGAGGACTCCGTCGGCACCGCCGTGTTGCGCGGGATGAGCACCTCGCAGTAGCCGCCGACGGTGCGCACGGAGAGCGACTGCGGCGTCACGTCGAGCAGGACGGAGGTCGCGACGGGGGTCTCCGCCGTGAGCAGGTGGGCCTGGATCGCGGCGCCGACGGCCACGACCTCGTCGGGGTTGATGGAGACGTTGGGCTCCTTGCCGAAGTACTGCTTCACGGCCTCGCGCACCATCGGCACGCGCGTCATGCCGCCGACGAGCAGCACGTGGTCGACCTGCCGGGAGTTCATGCTCGCGGCGCGCAGGGCCTCGTCCACCACGACGAAGCTCTTCTGGACCAGCGGCATGACCCAGGCGGCGTACTGGTAGCGGTTCACCTTGGTGCGGAACTCGAAGTCGTTGCCGTCGGTCGTGCGGTAGAGCGCGGGCACGTGCACCTCCACCTCGTCGGCCTCGGTGAGCGCGATCTTGGCGCGCTCTGCGGCGTCGCGGAGCTTCAGGCGCACGGTGCGGTTCTCCTGGAGCGAGGTCCCCACCTGCTTCTCGAAGGCCGCAAGGAACTGGTCGGCCGCGGCGAAGTCGAAGTCGTCCCCGCCGAGGAAGGTGTCACCCGCCGTCGCGATGACCTCGAAGAAGTCGTTGTCGATCCGGAGGACCGACACGTCGAAGGTGCCGCCGCCGAGGTCGTACACCGCCACGTGTTGGCGCTTGTTCTGCTGGAAGCCGTACGCCAGCGCGGCCGCCGTCGGCTCGTTGAGGATGCGCAGGCACTCCAGCCCGGCGATGGTCGCGGCGTCGCGTGTTGCCTGCCGTTGGTTGTCGTTGAAGTAGGCGGGGACGGTGATCACCGCCTTGTCCACCGTCTCGCCGAGCGCGGCCTCGGCCAGCTTCTTCATGTGCGTGAGCACATGGGCCGACACCTCCTGCGGGCTGTACAAACGCCCGTGCACCCGTACGCGCACGTCGCCGTTGTCGCCTTCCGCGACGCCGAAGGCGGACAACGTCTTCATCCGCTGCGCCTCCATCGAGGAGTAGCGCCGCCCGATCAGCCGCTTGGCGGAGAGCACGGTGCTCTCGGGGGCGTAGAGGAGCTGCTTGCGCGCGCGGTGCCCCACGGCCACGGTGCGCGCGTGCCCGAACGCGACGACGGACGGCTGCGTGCGGCGGCCCTCCACGTCGGCGAACACGACGACCTCGCCGTTCCGCATCATGGCCACGCACGAGTTCGAGGTCCCGAGGTCGATGCCCACCGCTGCGCCCATGTACGCCTCCGCGGGTGAGTCTACCGCACCGTCGGGGGCGGCACCGTCACAGGATCGTGGAGCGGCCGGGCGCGTCCCGGCGCGGACGCCGGGCCGGGCGCCTTCGGGCGCGCGGCGAAGCCGCTCGGTCGTGCCGGCGCGGACGCCGTCACGGACCGGCCGCGCGGACGCGGCCGCCCTCCGGTGCCCTCGCGCGGGGAGGCCCGGAGGGGGGCTCCCGCCGCCCCGCCGAGCCCCCAAAAACGGCGAAGACCCCCGGGCTCGCGCCACGGGGGTCTCTGCACATGCACCCGGGCACCGCGCCCGGGCCGAGCGCCCTACTCTTCGTCCAGCATCGCGACGAGGCGCTGGTTCGCGTTCGCGCGGAAGCTCTCGTCGACCCAGCGCTCGAGGCGGTCCATCGCGGGGGTGTCGTTGGGGTGGAAGGTCGCCGTGACCCAGCCGCCGGAGCCGACCTTGTAGCGGGTGGGCTCGGCGCTCGCGAGGGTGGCGGCCTCGGAGAGCGAACCTTCGAGCTTGAAGATCGCGTCGGTCGAGCCGAGGAAGAGGAACGCCTTCTCGCGCGCCTTGATGGTGCGCTTCTCGACGGAGGTGCCCTCGCACGCGACGCCCTCGGAGGCCTGCGGGAAGCCCATCGCGAAGCCGCGGAGGAGCTGGACGGGATCAGGCGAGCGGTTCATCATGCGGTTTCCTGGACGAACTGGCTTCTATCACACCCCCGCGCGCCACGAACGCCCCCGCCCGGACGACGTCGCCGGCGCCACGCCGCCGCGACGAAGAGAAAGCCTCTCCGTACGCCAGCACCCGCCCCGCCCCGCCCGCGGTGCACGACCGGCGCGGGTTTTTATGGGGCCCCTCGCCGACCCCCTACCCCAGCATCCCGATCGCAGCCGCATGGACCCACCCGTTCGTCGCCAGCACGTCCGCCGCGTCCGGTGTCCACGCCGACCCGTCGATGCGCGTCACCACGCCGCCGGCCTCGCGCACGAGCAGCACGCCCGCCGCGGTGTCCCAGGGCTTGAGGTGGAGCTCCCAGAACAGCTCGGCGCACCCGGTGGCGATGGTGGCGAGGTCCATCGCGGCGCTGCCGCTGCGCCGCACGCCGTGGGTCTGCTCCATCGCGCGCTGCACCCGCGCCAGGTAGAACGCGGCGCGCTCCCGACGGTCGTACGGGAAACCGGTGACGGACAGCGCGGCGTCGAGGGTGCGCACCGTCGAGACCGCCAGGGGCGCGCCGTTCACCGTCGCCCCGCCGCCCTGCCAGCCCACGAGGAGGCGGTCGCGCACGGGGTCGTAGATGGCGCCGACCACGGGGGTGGTCCCCTCGATCAGGCCGATGCTGACGCAGTAGAAGGGGTAGCCGTGCACGAAGTTGGTGGTGCCGTCCACGGGGTCGACCGCCCAGCGCGTGCCGGAGACGGCGCCGCCGCCCTCCTCGCCCTGGATGGCGATGCCGGGCGCCTCCCGCGCGAGGATGTCGCGGATGACGCGCTCGGACGCCAGATCGATCTCCGTCACGAGGTCGACCGCGCCCTTGTGGTCCACGCGCTCGGGCCGCCCCTTCAGGAGCGCCCCCGCCTCGCGCGCGGCCCGCCCCGCGAGGGCGGCCAACCCGGCGAGGTCGGTCATGGCGTGTCCACCACGAGGGTCACCGGGCCGTCGTTCACGAGCGACACGACCATGTGGGCGCCGAAGACGCCGCGGGCCGCGCCGAGGGCGTCCGCCACGGCCTCGTAGAGGGGCCGCGCCACGTCGGGCTTGGCGGCGCCGTCGAAGCCGGGGCGGCGCCCGCGGGACACGTCGCCGTAGAGCGTGAACTGCGACACCACGAGCACCCCGCCCCCGACGTCGCGCACGGAGCGGTTCATCTTGCCGGCCCCAGATGGAGAGGCGGGGTCCTCGAAGATACGCAGATTTCCCAGCTTGTCGGCCATCCACGCCACCTGGGCGGGGCCGTCCGCGGGCGCGACGCCGAGCAGCACCAGCAGGCCCGGCCCGATCGCGCCGACCACGGCGCCGTCCACGCTGACGCTCGCCGCGGTCACCCGCTGCACGACGGCGCGCACGCGCTAACCGCCGGAGCAGGCCACGAGGCCGGCGTCCTCGGTGCAGCTCACCATGGCGCTCTTGCTGACGGTCACGGTGCCCTTGCCCTTGTCGATGCGCACGAGGCAGGTCGTGGTGGTCTCGAAGCTCATCGTGGTGGCGCCGGCGAAGTCGGCGGTCTGGCCGTCTCCGCACTGGAGCCGCCCCTCGCGGCCGGGGGCCGAGAACTTCACGCTGAAGCTGGCGCCGGCCGGCGCGGCGGCTGCGGCGGACGCGCCCGACGGGGCGGCGGACGCCTTGGTGGCGGGGGCCTTGGTGGCGGGCGCCTTGGCGGGGGCGGTGGCCGTCGTCTTCGCCGAGGTGCCCTTGGAGGCGCCCGAGGTAGACGATGCCTTGGT
>CAJBVW010000552.1 GCA_903959175.1 uncultured Pseudomonadota bacterium | reverse complement strand
GCCGCCGCGGTCGAGGCCGCACCCGTCGCCGCCCCGGTCGAGGCCGCGCCCGCCGCCGCGGTCGAGGCCGCCGCCGTGGCCCCGAAGACCGACGTGATCGGCCCCGCGCTCACGATGGAAGCGCTCCAGGAGATCATGGACGAGATGGTGCGCCCGGCCCTCCAGGGGGACGGCGGCGACATCACGCTGATCAAGGTCGAGAACAACGACGTCTACGTGAAGCTCGTCGGGTCGTGCTCGACGTGCCCCTCCTCCATCATGACGATGAAGCTCGGCGTCGAGGCCCTCCTGAAGGAAGAGTTCCCCGGGATGGGGCAGCTGATCCAGGTCGAGTAGGCGCGCGCGCGGGCTCCCCCGGCTCCCTCGGGGGGGCCCGCAGCCGTCCCCGGGCGCCCTACGCCGCCCGCTCCCACATCGCCGGCACGGCGCCCGGGCGCAGCCAGCCCGCGCGGAGCCAGGCCCCGACGGGGTGATGGGTCGCGACCTTGCCGACGTAGAGCAGGCGCAGGTCGCCGCCGTCGGCGAGCCACGCCTTCACGCGGCGGTAGCCGCGGAGGTAGACGGTGTCCTTCGCGTACACGCCGGGCGCGCCGGGTGCGCCGAGGCCGCGCTTCACGCGGAGCGAGATCTGCCAGGCGCCGCCTCGGCCCGCCGCGGGGACGAGCGACTCGTAGAGCTCGCGGAAGCCCATCGTGCGGGCCCGACGGACGGCCGCGATCATCAGCGACTGGCGCGCGACGAAGCCCGGCGAGAGGGCGCGGACGCGCTCCTCCGCGGCGATGGCGAGGCCCTCCTCCGTGAGGAGGCTTCGGGCGAGGCCGGTGGCGAAGATGTGGAGGGGCTGGGACTCGCCGTTGTGGCCGCGGGTGGCGTGGACGTCGATCTCGTGGGCGACGAGGCCGGCGCGGTCGGTGTCGCGGAACCGCGCGGCGGGGTTCACGCGGACGGCGCGCTTGGCGGAGTCGACCAGGACGCGCGAGGCGAGCACGGGGTCGAAGCCCACCTCCCAGTCGCGGAGGTCGCGGGCGCGGAGGGCGTCTCGGAGCGTGACGAGCATGCGGTCGGCCGCGATCTCGCCCACCACGGGGCCGGTCGGGGGCGTGAGCGGCACGTCGTCGGCGTCGTCGGCCTCGGGGAGCCAGTCGCAGAGCACGGCGAGGCGCTCGAAGGAGCCCGCGTCCCGGCGGTCGAGGGCCTCGACGAGGGCGCGCGTCTCCGCGACGGCGGCGGCGACCTCCTGGCCGAGGGGGTGGAGGCGGGGGAGCACGAGGGCGTCGAGCTCGGCGCGGGCCTCGGCGGCGAAGGCGGCGGGGGCGTAGACGAAGGGGGGAGCCTCCGCTCCCGCCAGGAACGCCGCCCGCGCCTCGGCGATGTTCTGCGGGTTGAGGTGGGCCGAGAAGCGGATGGCCGCGTGGATCGCGTGCAGGCGGGCGTCGGCGTGCACGACCTCGGGGGGGAGCGGCTCGGACATGCGGGTACGGTAGCACCGGGCTAAGCCCGGCCCGCCATGAGCCTCACGATCGAGCAGATCGCCTCCCTCCCGGTGCCGCTCCTCCGTCAGGGGCTCGTCCCGTGGGTCGCCTCCCACGTCGCGGCCGATCCCGAGCGCCTCGCCGCGCTGCAGGCCGGGTTGCAGGCCGAGGTCGACGCGACGAGCGACGAGGGGCTCGCCACGCTGCTCGCCACCTTCGCCACCGCGGGAGACGGCTACCGCCACTTCCTGGCCGACCCCTGCGCCCGCCGCCTGACGCGCGCGTACATGGCGAAGTTGACCCCCACCTGGAGCGCGGAGGGGCTCGATCGCCTCGACGCGTGGCTCACCTCCGGGCCCGCGCGCCGCATGCTCGTCTGCAACCACCTGTCCTACACGGACACCCAGTTGACCGACTCGCTGCTCGCGGTGGAGGGCCGCGCCGCCTTCGCTGATCGGCTGGTCGCGATCGCCGGCCCCAAGGTCTACACCGAGGCCTGGCGCCGCCTCGCCGCGATCTCACTCAACACCCGCAAGACCGTCCAGTCCAGCATGGTCGCGACCGAGCAGGACGCGCTCTCCCCGCGCGAGCTCGCCGTCGTCGCGATCGAGACGCTCCGGGACTGCGAGCGGCTGATGGACGAGGGCTACATCGTCCTGCTCTACCCCGAGGGCACGCGCTCCCGCACCGGGCACTTCCAGCCCTTCCTGCGCGCCGCCGGCCGCTACCTCCAGATCCCCGGCCTCTCGGTGATGCCGATGGCGCAGACCGGCTCCGAGCACATCTTCCCCATCGACGACCCGCGGATGTACCCGGGGCACGTCCGCATGGCCTTCGGCGAGCCCTTCGCCGGCGAGGCCCACCCCGGAAAGCTCGGGGCGCTGACCGAGGTCCACGCCCGTATCGCCGCCGCCCTCCCCGCGGCGTACCGTCCGGAGCCGGGCTCCCCGCCGGTCGGCTGACCGCCCCGCGATAGACGGGCTCCGTGCTGCTCGTCCTCCTCGCCCCCGCGCTCGCCGCAGAGCCCGCTCCCGCCGCGCGCCACCCCGGTCAGGGGCCCGTCGAGCTCGCGATCGGGCCGTGGCTCGGGGAGCACGCGCCCCAGGGGGAGGCCAGAAGCGACACCGGCCTCGCCGGGGGCGGGCTCGCGCGGGTGCGGTGGACGGAGGCGTGGGGCGCCGAGGCGCTCGTCGGCGCGTTCCCGCGGGGCCCGGCGGGCACGATCTCGGTCGTGCGCTTCCTCGGGGACCCCAGCGCCGACCTCGTCGGCCACGCCGCGCTGGGCGTCGGCCTCCGCGCCGACCGCGCCGGGCTGCTCGCGGTCGGCGGGGGGCTCGACGTGGTGCTCACCTCCTGGCTCGACCTGCGCGCCTCGTGTCGCCTCGAGATCGCGACCGACGGCGGCGCCAGCCTCCTGTTCGGCGTGGCGCCCGTGGTGCACACCCGACGCCGCTACGACGCCGACTCCGACGGGGTCCCCGACCGCGCGGACGCGTGCCCCCGGCAGCCCGAGGATCGCGACGGTCACGACGACGTCGACGGCTGCCCCGACCCCGACAACGACGCCGATGGCGTGCCCGACCTCCAGGACACCTGCGCGGACGTCCCCGAGGACCCCGACGGCCACCACGACAAGGACGGCTGCCCCGACCCCGACGACGACGAGGACGGCGTGTTCGACGCGCTCGACCGCTGTCGCGACCTCGTCGAGGACCTCGACGGGCACGACGACGCCGACGGCTGCCCCGACCCCGACGACGACGGCGACCTCGTGCGCGACGAGTACGACCTCTGCGGCGACGTGAAGGAGGACCTCGACGGCTACGAGGACGACGACGGGTGCCCGGAGCCCGACAACGACGGCGACGGCGTGGCGGACCGCTGGGACGGCGACCCCCTCGCCCCCGAGACGTGGAACGGCTGGCTCGACGGAGACGGCCTGCCCGACGCGCTGCCGCCGGTCCTGGCGCGCCTCCTCGGCGCGCTGCCGGTCCACTTCGACGCGCGCGGCGAGCCGCGCCTCCCCGGGGACGCCGTCGAGCGCCTCGCGGACGTCCTCGCGAGCTTCCCCGAGGCGAGGGTGACGATCGAGGTGAGCGCCCCGGACCTCGGCGAGGCGGAGGTCCGGGGCGCCCTCCTGCTCGCCGCCCTGGTGCGGGCCGGCGCCGCCGATGGGCAGGTGGCGCTCCGCGTCGCGTCGGGCCCGGAGGCCGTCACCCTGGCCATGCAGCGGTGACATCCAGGCGCGCGATCATTAATCGCGCCTTACATTCGGTGACCGTCGAGGCGTTGCCCGGGGGCGGGCGCGGTACATCGCGGAAGGGAGACGACCATGAGCAGGCGAAATCGCGACGGTAACGTGATCGTCTCCGCGCTCCTCCTCCTCACGCTCGTCGGGTTCACCGCCCTCGTGGTGGACGTCGGCTACGGCCGCACCGTGCGCTACCAGCTCGAGGCCGCCGCGGACGCCGCCGCGCACGCCGCCGTGCCCTACCTCGACGGTACGAGCGCCGGCCTCACGAGCGCCCGTGCGAGCGCCACCACGATCGGCGCTGCCAACCGGGCGAACGGAGCGCCCGTCGTCCTCGCCTCGACCGACATCGTCACCGGCGTGTGGAGCAACGGCACCTTCACCGCCAGCAACACGCCCGCCGCGGTGAACGCCGTCCAGGTGACGGCCCGCGTCCCCTCGCTCGACACCTTCTTCGGTAGCATCGCCTTCGACGTCGACTCGCTGAGCGTGCGCTCCGCCGCCGTCGCGGTGCGCCCGCCCCCCGCCCCGCCGGGCGGCGCCGAGTGTTTCCTCCCCATCACCCTGCCGATCTGCGCCCTCGAGAAGTACCCCACGGGCACCCTCGCGAGCATCGACTTCCAGTTCAGCACCGGCGGCACAGACAACGCCGCGTGGGGCAGCCTCGTCGACCACCCCTCCGCGTCGGACATCGTGACCTACCTCGGCAGCTGCGAGGCCCAGGGCCAGGCCGTGGTGGGTGACACCGTGTACGTCAACAACGGCGTGGTCGCGAGCGGGCTCCAGGAGGTGGGGCGCCAGATCGAGGCCTCCACCACCGAGTGGGACACCTCGAAGCTCGGCCCGCAGCCCAAGCGGATGACCGGGAGCGCGGTGAGCGCCTCGAAGTACGGCCGGACGCTCGAGGGGCCCATCCTCGTGTTCGACCAGGGCGCGCAGGACTGCAGCTCCGTCAACTACACCCAGAGCTACCCCCTGGTCGGCTTCGCCTGGGGCGTCGTGTACGACGTGAAGGCCTCCGGCAGCCCGAAGGACGTGAAGGTGCGCATCAACAACACCGTCACGAAGGACTTCGGCACCATGGCCGGCGGCGAGGTCGACGCCGGGGTCATCTACCAGCCCGCGCCGATGGTCGTGCGCTGATGCTCCGGCGCGGACGACGCGGACGACGCGGCGCGTACGCCGTCGAGTTTGCGCTCGTCCTCCCCGTGCTCGTGGCGTTCGCGGCAGGGATGACGGACTGGGGCTGGTACTTCGCGCGCGAGTACGAGGTGCAGGCCGCCGCCAAGGTGTGCGCCCGCACCGGGGCGAGCACGGACCGCGACGACAACCCCGTCGGCGCCGCGCAGACCGCCGGGCAGGCCTCCCTCACCGAGGCCGGCCGGGACCCGACGCTCGGCACCGTCGTCGCGACCCGCTCAGGCAGCACGCCCGGCGAGCGCATCACCTGCACCGTCTCCCAGCCGCTCGCGCCGCTCATCGGGCTCGTCCCCACCATGAGCGCGATGCGGGCGTCGGTGACCATGCGGATGGAGGACCAACAATGAGCCTCGTACGTCGCGACCGCCGGGGCACGCAGGCCATCGAGTTCGCCCTGGTGCTGCCGCTGATGCTCGCGCTGATCGCGGGCACGACGGACTTCGCCTTCTATTTCATGCGGGACTCCACCTTCCGCAACGCCGTCCACCTCGCGGTCCGCACCGCCTCCGCCACCGCGGCCACGGACGACGCCGAGGCCGCCTTCGTCGCCGCGCTCGGCCCCCGCGTGACCGCCGAGGGCTTCGACGTGGCGACGCTGACCACCACCGCGACCCAGTCGGGCACCGCCGGGGACCGCTTCCTCGAGGTCTCGGCCTCGCTCCCGTGGGGCGGCCTCAGCGGCCTGGTGCCCCACCCCGACACCCTCGCGGTGAGCCTCCGGATCCGCATGGAAGATCAGGAAGTCATCGACACGGGCGGGTAGGCGAGCGCTACGCCACTACCGACGCGCCGCGGAAGCGCGGCGGGACGGGCGGGCCCCAGGGGATGCAGCCGGTCGACCCGTCGAGGCCCGAGCAGTCGGGCGCGCCGGTGGAGGCCACCGCGGTGTCACCCGAGGCGGCGGTGTCGACGCCGGCCTCGGCGAGCTCGGCGCGCCGGCCGAGGATGACGGCGAGCACCTCTCCGAGGGGCCCGCCGGGGACGAGCGACGCCCACACCTGCGCGGAGAGGTGCTCGTTGACCATTCGCGTGCGTCCATCGCGACCTCCTGCACCAACCCACACCGCCCGAATGTGCGGGGTATCGGTCATTTCAGGACGGCTTCGTTCGCCGATTCCGCACAATCACACGCGGGCCTACCGCAGCCACCGCCCGTCGCCGCCCGCGAGGCTCGTCGCGAGGTTCGCGAGGTAGCCCGCCACGAGACGGTCGATCTCGCGCGCCACGACGGCCTCCACCGCGGGCCGGAGCGGGCGGGGGAAGGGCGTGACCACGGTGAAGGCGGCCTCCATCGTGAAGCGGGCGCCGCCGGGGCGCGCGCGGATGCTCCACGCCCCCTCGACCTGGGTGTTGCCGACGCCCGGCACGGCGTCCCACGCGACGGCGCGCGCGGCGGCGTCGACGCGGTAGCGGGAGGCGTAGTGGACCTGGAACTGGATCGGGCCCGCGCCCATCCGGCGGAGGCGCCACTCCCAGAGCTCGCCGGTGGGGACGACGGACTCCACGTCCGGGAAGTGGGCGATCGAACGCGGCACGTCGGCGAGGAGGGCGTAGACGCCGTCGATGTCGGCGGGGGTGTCGACGCCCCGCCGCACGGTGGAGCGGATGTCCATCAGGCGCGACCGAGCCGGGCGCGGACGCGCGCGAGCACGACGTCCGGGACGGGCGCGTCAAGGAGGGAGCGGCGGAGGCGCGCGGCGATCTCGGTGACGAGCACCTCCCGGCCGCCGTCGGCGCACGCCTGCAGGAGCCCGCGGTCGTCCATGGGGCGCTCTAACCCGGGCCGCTCAGGCCTTCTTCACCGGGCATGAGGAGATGCCGAAGAGCGTGTAGAGCGGGCAGCTCCCGAGCAGGACCGTCGTGAGCGGCACGATGCCGACCAGGCCGAGGAGGGACTTCGGGCCGACGAACACGAGGGCGAGCAGGCCGATGCCCACGGCGTCGCGGACGACGCGGTCGAGGGCGCTTTCGTTGGCTTGGAGGAGCTCGGCGAGCACGGCGTTCTCCGGTGCGGGCGCGGGTTCGTGCGCCTTCGTGGAGAGAGAGCCGGGCGGGCCGACCGAGGGTTCACCCGGGGGAAGAAAAAATCGTGCGGCCTACTTCGCGCGGATCTCCGCCCGGAGCGCCTCGAGGTCCTTGCGGTAGCGGTGGGTGCGCACGTCCACATCCGCGGCGGGCGCGGGCACGTCCCGGAGCGCCGCCTCGATCACGAGCGCGGCCTCGGGCTTCTGGCCGCGCGCGACGAGGATCTTCGCGAGGAGGGCCGACGCGCGGAGGCGCTGGTCCCCCCACGACACGCCGAGAGCCTTGCGGGCGCGCACTTCGGCTTCGGGGAGGCGCTTCGCGTCGAAGAGCTGGCGCGCGGCCGCGAAGGTGAAGGTGAACTCGTCCGGCCACCGCGCGGTGTGGGCGTCGAGGAGGGCGACGGCGCCGTCGATGTCTCCGGTCTCGGCCATCATCGTGGCGAGGAAGGTGGCGTGGCCGCGGTCGCGCGCGAGGTCGCCGGTGAGGGCGGCGCGGAGGAGCGCGAGCGCGGAGAGCTTCAGGGCGCGGGCGGTCTCGTCCGGGGCGTGCTCCGCGGCGACGTAGAGGAGGTCCGCGCCGCGGACGGGGCCGACGGTCGGCGCGAGCGCCACCGCCTCGGGCCAGAGCGCCGGCCCCGCCTCTACCGCGGCGAACACCCAGTCTCCGACCGGCGCCCGATGCGCGAAGAGCCAGCGGGCGTCGGCCTCGGAGGGGTCGGTGAGGAGGCGCGCGACGTGGAGATCGACGGTGTCGGAGGCGCGCCCGTAGAGGAGGCGCGCGCGGTCGAGCCGGCCGCCCTCGGCGAGGCGGCGCGCGGCGGTGGCGGCGGCGTCCCCCGAGAGCGCCGCGTAGGGCCCCGCGCCGGACGCCATCCCCTCGTCGAGGAGCCCGAGCGGCACCGCGCCGCCAAGCCCGGCGAACCACGCGCGCGTCTCCGCCGCGCCCGGGTAGCCCACGAGGCGGTCGATCTCGACGCCCGCCGCGTTCACCGCCACGAGCGTCGGGTAGCCGCCGACCTTGTATTCGTCCTTGAGCGCCCAGGACTCGGCGCGATCCACGTCCACTTTCTCGACGGGCACGCCCCCGGTCGCGGTCGGGTCGTGGAGGACCTCGGCCTCCATCAGGTTGCACGGCGGGCACCACACCGCGCCGAAGTCGAGCACCTTCACCGGGCGCCACCCGCTCTCCTCGCCGGGCGGCGGCGTAGCCCGGGGCGGCACCGCGACGGCGGACGTCGTCACCGTCGCCAAGGTAGCCCCCTCTACGAGCGCGACGCTGCCGCGCTTCCCGCGCACCTCGCCCTCTCCCGCGAAGCGCACGGAGCGGCACGCGGAGCTGCCGTCGGTGCAGAGCGCGAGCTCGACCTCGACGCGCAGGGGCCCCGGCGCGACCGGGATCCGCAGCGCCGCGGGGTCGCCGCGCAGCTCGACGCGCACGTCCCCGACGGTGACGGTGGCGGGCGCCTGGAGGGAGACATGCTCGCCAGGCGCGACGACGACGACGGCGCCGGTGCCGCCCTTCCAGTCGAAGTGGGCCGTGGCGGCGAGAGCGGGGAGCGCGAGGAGGAGGAGCATGCGGGCCACGTAGCGCAGTCGCGGCGCGGGTTCCCCTCCCCGCCCCGCCCACCTGATCCCGCGCTGGCCGGGCGTCCGCGCTCGGTCCATGCGCCCCCGCCTTCTGTCCCCCCCTCCCCAAAAGCAGGAAGGCCCCCCGGCGAACCGGAGGGCCTTCACGCGGTCAACGGACGACTACACCGGGGCGGTGCGGCTCGTGGCGTTGAGGAGCTCGAGCTTGAAGATCGAGAGCGCGCCGTTCGCGAGGCGCTTGAGCTCGGCCGTGGAGGCGAGCTGGCTGGCCGCGCGCGCGACGAACTTGGGCCGCAGGTAGAACTTGCGGTGGGCGATCTTGAGGAGGTCGAGGATCTGCGCCTTGGTGAGGTGCTCCTCCCAGGAGGCGGGCACCTCGACGCCGCAGAGCGGGTCCTTCATCATGCGGTCCCAGCAGTCGGCCGGGAAGAGGCCGAGCTTCGCGCCCTCCTCGAAGGACTCGGTGCCGGGGTACGGCGAGAAGACGGCGAACACGGCGTAGTCGGCGTCGAGCTTGATCATCTCGTCGATGTTCTTGACGGCCTCGTCCATCGTGCGCTCGTGGGGGCCCGCGAGCATGATGTACGCGACGGAGCGCACGCCCTCTTCACGGCACCACTTGAAGACGCGGTGCACGTCGTCCGTGTCGCAGTGCTTGCCCCACTTGTCGAGGCCCTCGTTGTTCGCGGACTCGACGCCGAAGTGGATCTTCGTGCAGCCGGTCTCGGCGCAGCGGCGGATCTGCTCGCGGGTGGTGCCGGCGATGGTCGTCTTGTAGCCCCAGTTGAACTTGAGGCCGCGACGCTCGATGCCGTCACAGAACTTGAGGACCCACTGGCTGTTCGGGGTGAACAGGTCGTCGATGAAGTGGGTCTCGGTGATGCCGAGGGAGACGCAGTGCTCCATCTCGTCGAGGATGTTGTCGATGTCCCGCATCCGGTACTGCTTCTTGTAGGTGAGGCAGAACGGGCAGGAGTGCGGGCAGCCGCGCGACGTGATCGCGGTGGTGTTCAGGGGCTGCTTGCAGCCGGGCAGGTAGTAGTCCTGGTACCGGGTGCGGGAGCGGTCGGGCCAGGGGTAGGCGTCGAGCGACTTGGTGGACTTGCGGTCCTTGTTCTTGACGGTCTCCCCGCCTTCCTTGAACCAGATGCCGTCGATGCCCTCCCACGACTGGCCCTTGTCGTAGCGGGTCGCCATCTCGAGGAAGGAGTCCTCGCCGTCGCCGGTGATGATCGCGTCCACGTTGGGGAGCTGCGCGGCGTAGTCGGGGAACATCGAGCAGTGGGGCCCGCCGAGCACGATCTTCGCGTTCGGGTTGAGCTTGCGCACCAGGTTGACCGTCATCTGCACGTCGGGCAGCGAGTGGGTGTAGGTGCTGATGCCGACGAGGTCGAGCGGGTAGCGCTTGAGCTGGTTCTCGAACTCGGGGTAGTCGAGATCGTCGACGACGGGGTCGAAGATCTCGGCCTTGTAACCGGAGCGCTTCTCGATCGCGGCCTGGATGTACATGAGGCCGAGCGGGGGGAAACAGTACACGCCGTAGGCCATGGCCTTCGGGATGCCCGCCCACACGCGCAACTGCTCGGGGGGGTTGACGAGAGTGATGTCCACGAGGGCCTCCTGAATGACGCCGGGGGGCGGAGCTTAGACCTTACGCCAGAAGAGGAACAGTTTCCAGGGAATGAACAACGGAACCTCCTTCTGGTAGCGCACGTACTCCTCGCCGAAGATCTCGACGAGCTGCGGTTCCTGGCGCACCACCTTCTCGATCAGCGAGAGGACGAGGAGCGTGGGGACCAGTACGAAGCAGAACGCGAACGAGTTGAGCGCGAATCCGACCGAGAGCACGCCGAGCAGCTTGCCGATGACCGAGGGGTTGCGGCAGTAGGCGTAGATGCCGCTGCGCACCAGCTTCATCGTGCGGCCGGCGGTGGGCGACGGGCTGCCCTCGCCGCGGAAGACGAGCTCGGCGTAGGTGATGCCGACCACGAGCAGGCCGGCGACGAGCGACGCGGCGGCGACGTAGAGGTTCACCGGGGCGGGCAGGAACCCGTTCGCGAATCCGAGCGCCCGGTCGAGCGTGAGCGACATGAGCGCGATGAGGAACGTGACCGGGAAGAGCACCGGAATGTAGACCTTGCTGACCATGAGCAGGATCTGCGGCGTCAGGGCCACGCGGACGGAGCGAACGAGGGGCGAGAGCACGGATGCCATGGACGGCTATACTACCCAACGATGCGCGTCTGGGTAGTAGTCATCGTCACCGTTTGCGGGCTCGCCGCGTGCGGGCGGGATCCGATCCTGGAGAAAGCCGAGGCCGACGCGGCCGCGGCCCGGAGCGCGCCTGCGCGCGCGGGGGCGGTCGAAGCGCCCGGGAGCGGCGAGGGGGGGGTCCCCGGCGCGGCACAGCCGGGCGACGCCTCCGGAG
>CAJBVW010000551.1 GCA_903959175.1 uncultured Pseudomonadota bacterium | reverse complement strand
GCGGCGGCCTTGGCGGCGGCTTCCGGGTCAGCCACGGCGTCGGCCGGCTTTGCCGGCGCGTAGACGCGGGGCGGCGCGTCGGGCTTGGCGACGCCGAGGCGCGCGGCGGCGCGGGACACCACGGATCCCCAGCCGGCGTCGGAGCCGGAGCTCTCGGGGTCGGGCTCGCGATCGTCGTCGCGGCGGGCGTCCCGGCGGTCACGCATCGGCGGACCGGAGGGGCGATCGTTGCGCATCGGCCGCTGGAAGCCGGGGCCGGGGGCGCCGGGGCCGGGGCCGCGGTTGTAGCGGTCGTCCTCGGGGGGGCGCTGCGTCGGGCGGAAGTCCCCCGCCATGCGGCGCTGGATCGCGTCCGTCTCGGGGAGCTCCTCCGGCTCGGGCCAGTTCTGCTTCGCCATGCGGAGCAGCGCGGCGGCGATCGCCTCGGGCGAGTGGGCCTCGACGAGGGCCTTGGCGGCGGCGATCTCCTCCTCCAGCGGCTCGGCGATGACGTTCACCAGCTCGGCGGCGATGCGCTCCTGGTCCTTCGCGCGCACAGCGTCGGCCATCGGGGGATCGGACCAGCGCGGGGTGAGGTGCGCCTCGCGGAGGAGGCGCTCGGCCATGCGCACGCGCGTGAACGGCACGATGAGCACGCTGGTGCCCTTCTTGCCCGCGCGCCCGGTGCGGCCGCTGCGGTGGAGGAGCACCTGCCCGTCGTGCGGGAGGTCGGCGTGGATGACGAGGTTGAGCTGCGGGAGATCGAGGCCGCGGGCGGCGACGTCCGTGGCGACGAGGACGCGGGCGCGGCCGTCGCGGAGGGACTGCAGGGCGCGCGCGCGCTCGTTCTGGGAGAGCTCGCCGGACAGCGCGACCGCGGTGAAGCCGCGCTCGACGAGGCTGGCGTGGAGGTGGCCGACGCCGTCGCGCGTGGCGCAGAAACCAGCGCCGTGGGCGGGTTCATGAAGCGGATCAGGTTGACGACGACGTGCTCGCGCTCGCGCGGCGACACGACGACGGCGCGGTGCTCGATGTCGACGTGCTGCTCGTTCGCGTCCGTCGCGGCGACGCGAAGCGCGTCCTTCTGGTAGCGGGTCGCGAGGCCGAGGATCTCGCGCGGGAGGGTCGCCGAGAACATGAGCGTGCGGCGCGTGTCCGGCGTGGCGTCGAGCAGGGTCTCGAGCTCTTCACGGAAGCCGAGGTCGAGCATCTCGTCGGCCTCGTCCAGCACGACGGCCTTGCAGCCCTCGAGCTTGAGGTTGCCGCGGTGGAGGTGATCGCAGAGGCGGCCGGGGGTGCCGACGACGATGTGGGCGCCGTCACCGAGCTGGTACGCTTCCCGACGGACGTCCATGCCGCCGACGCAGGACACGACGCGGGCGGCGGTGCCGGCGAAGAGCCACGCGAGCTCCTGGCGGACCTGGAGCGCGAGCTCACGCGTGGGCGCGACGACGAGGGCGAGCGGGGTGGTGGGGCGGCCGAAGGCGGCGGATCCTCCGAGGAGGGTCTCCGCGAGGCACATGCCGAAGGCGACGGTCTTTCCCGAGCCCGTGCGGGCGGAGACGAGCAGGTCGCGACCGGCCACCTCGGGGGCGAGCACGGACGCCTGGACAGGGGTGGCTTCGGCGTAGCCGCGCTCGGTGAGAGCTGCGGCCAGGGTGGGATGAGCGGTGGCGAAGGACATTGCGGCGCATCTACACCAGTCGGGGCACCGAGGCATCCGGCCAGCGTGAGATCGTCGCTTGTGTCGACCGAAGATTACCCCCGGCGGCCGGCTCTCCGGTTATCCGACCGGCGCGTCCTCATCGGCGCACGGAGCCCCCTGATGGCCGCGCCTCCAGCCGAAACGGCCGAAGCAGCCGAGACCGCCGCCGCCCCCGCGCCCCCCCGCGGCGCGCCGGTGGAGTGGCTCGCGGTCGCGGGCGGTCAGATCGACGCCGACTCCCACGGAGACGTGAACCTCGGCGTGCGCCGTGGCGCGTGGACGCTCCAGCTCCGCACCGACGCCCCCGAGCTCACCTGGGCCCCCAGCGGCGAGCGCGGCCGCGCCTGGGTCACCGTGCGGGGCCACGCCTTCGCCGCGGCCATGTACATCTCGCCGTGGGCGGGCGGCGCCCCCGACCCCGACCGCGCGCTCCGCGCCTCCTCCGTGGGCGGCGAGGCCGGCTGGGTCGGCTACGGCCCCGGCGGGCTCTACGCGGGCGGGCGGGCCTCGCTCGACGGCGTGTTCTTCGGCGCGATGCCGGAGACGGCGTTCGACGTCCCCTCCCCGCGCGCGGTCGCCACCCTCGACGCGCTGGTCGGCCTCTGGCGCCCCGGCCTCTCCGCCTGGATGCGCGCGGGCGTCGACTTCACGGACGACGGCGCCGGCGGCGGCCGGCGCGCACCGCACCTCGCCGGGGAGCTCCACTGGACCCCCGACCTCCACGTCGGCTCCCTGGCCCTCGCCCCGCGCGTCGAGGCCTGGGCCGGGCTCGCCGGCAACCAGGACGACCTCCTCCACGCGCGCATCGGTGGGGTCAACCCGTGGGTGGTGCCCTTGGCCGGCGCCGCCTGGGCGGAGTGGTGGGCCGAGGACTACGCCGCCGTCCGCGCGGGTCCGACCGTAGGCGTCGGCGATCCCGGCGCCCGCTCGCTCGGCGTGCGCGTCTCCCCCTTCGTGGACCTCGCGGCGTTCGGCGGCGGCACGGGCGACCAGGGGCACGCGCTCGGCCTCGGCGTCGGGATGCGGGCGTGGCGCGGCCGGCTCTTCGCCGACGTGACGGGCGGCTACGCGCCGGGGATCGCCCGGCAGGCCGGCGTCGGGCGCGGGTCGGTGTGGGTCGCGGTCGGTTGGGACTGGGGCACGGCGAAGGGGCCCACCAGCGCGGCGGCGCCGGGCCCGATGGGGACGTACTGGCCGGGGTGAGCGGGCCTCAGCCGGTGGGAGACACCGATCCGTCGAACCAGATCGCGGCGTGCTCCGCGACGTAGATCTCGCGCCCCTCCTGCTCGTAGCGGAAGGCGTACTCGACGAAGTGGCGGCCGCGCACGCGCCGTACCCGGGAGGCGCGCAGCTCGACATCCACCGGGGGGCCGATGACGCCCATGCTCGGGAACTTCGCCGTGCGGATGTGGGTGCCGAAGCCGGCCCAGCCCTGGCTCGGGCGCAAGCCGAGGATGTAGACGGCGTGCAGGTTCCCGAGGGTGCCGGTGATCTGGACCATCACAGCGCCGGGCACATGGCGGGGGTGGCCGGGGCGCTCGACCTGGGCGTCGACGAGGGCGCCGATGCGCGTGGTGTCGACGCGGCCGAGCACGCGGCCGCCCTCGGGATCGAGCTCCAGCAGGTCGGTCACGTACCACTGGTCGGGGGTGTACAGGCACTCGGCGGCGAAGTCGGGAGGCAGGGGCATGGCCGCGCGGCTATCGCGTCGGCAACGCGTGTCCAGGGGACCGGCCGGTCAAGCGGGGGCCCTCAGCGCGGCCGGGGCTTCCGCGTCTTCGGGTCGAGGGGCGGCGCGCTGGCGCACCAGTTCCCGCCGCCCACGCAGCCGTACACGTTGCCGTCGGCGTCGTAGAGGACCTCGTCCTGGATCCACCCGCCGACCGGGGCCTGTTCGTCGCCGAGGGGCTCCTCGACGGCGGGCGTCGGCGCGGGCTCGACGGGCGCGGGTGGCGGCGTCGCCACGTCGGAGGCGGGCGGGCCGCCGGAGCAGGCGAGGATCGAGGCGAGGACGACGAGCGCGAGGACGCGAGGCATGTGGGCAAGGTAGCCCGCGCCGGCGCGAGCGGGGTTGCCCCCCGCCGGCGGCGGCGAAGCGGTCGACGACCGGCCCGGCTCCTGGCCGTCCGCGGAGCAGGCGAGCAGGAGGGGCGCCATCACGGGGCGGCCGGGGCTCCCGCGGGTTCCGGGGCGGCCTCGGGCGCCGGCAGGTCCCGAAGGTCCTTCGGGAGGTCGGCGATGCGGGGGGCGTCCTCGCCGAACGTGCGGCCGAGATCGGTCAGG
>CAJBVW010000550.1 GCA_903959175.1 uncultured Pseudomonadota bacterium | reverse complement strand
TCTCGTCGCGGCCGTCGCCGTCGAGGTCGCCGAGGTCGAGCAGCGCGCCGCCGAACGCGCCGTCTCCGAAGGAGACGGTCGCGGACGCCTCGTCGAAGGTTCGGAGGGGCGCGGCGCCTAGCAGCGTGAAGACACGCAGCGTGGATGCGCCCTCCACGCAGCCGAGGTCACGCACGCCGTCGCCGTCCACGTCGCCCAACATCACGCTGCCCGCTGTCTCCCCCGCCCCGGTCCCGGTGAGGCGGAAGAGTGCGTCTCCGGGGAGCGAGGGAGAAGCCATGCCGCCCGGGACGATCACGGCGATGTCCCCCGAGGCGAAGGTCACCATGAAGTCGTCGAGCCCGTCGCCGTCGACGTCGCCTGCCGAGGTGAGGTTGCCGCCGAGGTTGGCCTCGTCGAAGTAGCCGTCCACCCTGACGTCGCCGTCGCCGAAGCTGGCATCGCCCCGGAGGGCCCCGTCGAAGATCGCCACGCTACCGGAGCGGGCGAAGCCGCGCGCGTCCGTCAGGGGGGCCGAGACGCCGAACCAGGGCGCGCCGTCCCCCATCAGGTCGTCCAGGAATCGCACGCTCGAGCCCGAGTAGATGCTCGGGTCGTCCCCAACGATCGAGGCGAGCGACACGTCCTCGGGGGAGAGGGGGGATGCGGTGGCCGCGAAGGTGGCACCGCTCACGAGCCAGGTGGCACCGCTGCCCGACGCATAGCCGGTGGCGCTCACCAGGAGGTCCGGCACGCTGTCGCCGTCCACGTCGGGCCCGCCGTCGAGCGCGGCGCCGAGGAACCAGGCAGGGCCGCCGGCCGCCAGCTGCGGTACGCCCACGAGGGGGCCGCCGGTCGTGCCGCTCACGAGGTACACCGCACCGCCGGAGCTGTAGGCGCCGTCGTCGTAGAAGGCCGCGGCGAGGTAGTCCGCGCGCGCGTCCGCGGTCACGTCGCCGAGCGCGGCGAGCTTGCCGCCCAACCGGCCGTTCGGCCGGGGGCCGGTCCAGGCGCCGTCGCCGTAGGTCAGCGTGGCGGGCTCGTGGGCGCCGTCGCAGTCGTTGTCGGTGAAGCCGTCCGCCCAGGTCTCCTCGGCGCCGACGCGCACCGCGGACGCGGTGTCGTCGCAGTCCCCGCCTCCCGCCTCGACCGCGGCCTGGCCGTCTCCGTCGAGGTCGTCGGCGTCGCCGTCCCGGCAGTCCTGGTCTACGCCGTCGTAGGGGGTGTCGAGGGCGCCGGGGCTGATCTCGGGGTCGCCGTCGTCGCAGTCGGTACCGCCCACGCGGTCCGAGACGTAGCCGTCGGCGTCGACGTCCTCGAGGTCGGCGCCGCTGCAGTCGTCGTCGACCCCGTCGTACGGGACCTCCTCGGCACCGGGGTTCACGCGGGTGGCGCCGTCGTCGCAGTCCAGGGCGTTGGCGACGTGCCCGTCGGGAGCGTCGCAGGCACGGACCTCCGCGGCCTCGGCGTCGCCGAAGCTGTCCGCGTCCAGGTCGGGGTACCAGGCGGGCGCATCGCCCGCACCCACGTCCACGGCACCGTCGCAGTCCTGGAGCACCCCGTCGCACAGCTCGGGCGCGCCCGGGAACACGTCCGCGTCGGTGTCGTCGCAGTCGTCTTCCTGCACGAAGCCGTCTCCGTCGTGATCGGTGAGGGCTTCCTTCCGTCGTTCATAGAGGTCCGTGTTGACGAGACAGCCGGTCAGCATGAGCAGAAGGAACATGGTGGCCCCCGACGGTGCGTAACTGACCGCACAGCGCGGATGACCACGCGATCCGCATCGCGGAATAGTGCCTCTACAAGGCCAGCATACTCGCGATCTTG
>CAJBVW010000549.1 GCA_903959175.1 uncultured Pseudomonadota bacterium | reverse complement strand
CGTCGCGCCCGCGCCCGCCGCCCGGCGCCGCGCGGCCGAGTGGGCCTCCGAGCGCACCCGCGTGGTGGACGCCACCGCCTACCGCGGCGCCTACCGCGCCGCCGAGCCGGCCGCGGCCAGCGCCTCCTCCTTCTCCGCGCCGGACAGCGCCTTCGTCGGCGCCACCGGCGCGCGGGACACCCGCGAGAGCCGCACGCCCGCGCGTCGCGACCGTCCGCGCCGCGTGTCCGCGGTGGCCGGCGAGATGTCGCTCGCGTCCTCGGCCGCCGCCCCGGGCACGGTCCCGAGCGGCGCGACCCCGGCCAACGCGCAGGCCGCCGCCGCTCCGTGGGCCGCACGCGCGTCCGCCCCGGCCGGCCGTCAGCCCTTCGAAGAGCGCCTCCACGGCGTCGCGATGGGCGCGCCCGTCGCCACCGCGCCCGCGTGGGCCGCCCGCTCGGACGGCGCCCCCCGCGTCCGCTCCCCCGGCGGCCTGTTCGAGGCCCTCGCCCGCGCCACCTCCGCGGAGGAGATCGTCCGCGTCATCTACGCCCGCTCCGAGGGCGTCCGCGAGACCCCGCTCGCCCGGGAAGCGCCGGTCGTCCAGGTGATCGAGCAGATCCGCCAGGAAGTGCGCCAGGAAGTCCGGCGGGAGCAGGCCGCGACCGAGAGCGTCACCCGCGCCACGCGCGTGAACGCCCCCCAGACGACCACCATCCGCGGCAACTACGTCCAGCCGGTCCAGAGCACCACCCGCGTGAACCGCGGCGGGGTGCGGGGCGTCGGCGCCACGGCCCGGGCGGTGTCCGCCGGCGGCGGCGACGACCGCGTGACCAAGCTCGTCAAGAAGCTCCAGGGCCTCATCCACCTCGCGGAAGCCGAGGGCCGCCTGGCCGACGCGCGGTCCCAGGTCCGGATGGCGGAGGACTCCGCGAGCGCGAAGGCCGAGGGCCAGGGCCCGGTCGGCTCGAGCAAGGAAGGCCCGGAGAAGAGTCAGAAGCAGGACATCGACGCCCTTGGGCGCGAGGTGCTCGAGGTCGTGACACGAGAGCTCGAATTCCGTCGATCGCGGCGGACGGAGGACCATGATGAATCCAACTGGTGGTGACAAGGCCTTCTTCCAGAGCCTCGACGAGGCCCGAATGAAGTTCACGGTTCAGTACAATCCCAAGGAATTCCAGGTCAACAAGGCGATGACCTGGGAGGAGGCGAAGACCCAGGGGCTGGCGGTCAACCCGATCTCCTTCCAGAAGGGCGCGCCGATGACGGCGAGCTTCGACCTGTTGTTCGACACCACCGGCGAGAGCTCTCCCGTGAACGTGCAGGACGCGTGGGTCTCCGGCCTGCTCTCGCTGACGAACGCCACCGCCACCCCCGGAGACGGCGAAGAATCCGAGCTCCAGAAGAAGCGCCCGCACGCGCTGATCTTCACGTGGGGCTCCTTCACGATGAAGTGCGTGGTCGAGTCGATCAACGTCACCTACCTGATGTTCGCGAGCTCCGGCGAGGCCCTGCGAGCACGCTGCTCGGTCAAGCTGAAGGAGTGGACGCCCATCCTCGGGAAAGACAAGGTCGAGAACCGCTCGAAGTTCGGGGCGAGCACGGGCGGAAAGTCCTGGGGCACCGGCTCGATCGTGCTCGTCGGCAGCGGCCAGTCGTTGTCGCAGATCGCGCAGTCCTCCGGGAGCGACATGCGGTCGGTCGCGGCCGCCAACGGCATCACCGACCCGCTCGCGGACCTGACCGGTCGCGAGCTCAAGGTTTAGCGGGAGCACACCATGGCCGAAGCGACAGCGGGGGCGCGCAGCGCCACGAGCTACCAGGTGACCATCGGCAGTCGGACCTTCGGTCAGGCGGATTCCGACGGACTCGAACAGATCGTGATTGAGGATCACGTCGACATGGTCGAGCACATGTCGCTTCGCCTGTCGGGCATCGAGGGGCAGCCGAAGTGGGAGATCAACATCGGCGACGCCGTCGAGGCCAAGATCGGCGCGGGTGACGTGATCATCTTCGCCGGGGAGGTCATCGCGCTCGAGCCGTCGTGGGCGCTGGACGGCCTGATGTCGATGACGGTGCGCTGCCTCGACAAGGCCCACCGGCTCGCGCGCGGCCGCAAGACCCGCTTCTTCGAGAACAAGAAGGACAGCGACGTCGCCAGCACCGTGGGCGCCGAGTCCGGCCTCGCCGTCGAGACCGATCCGACCGAGGAGGTGCATCCCTACATCCTCCAGCGCAACGAGTCGAACCTCGCGTTCCTCAAGCGCCTCGCCGCTCGGAACAACTTCCAGGTCACGGTCGACGAGAACAAGCTCATCTTCAAGAAGGCGGCGTTCTCCGGCGCGCCCACGAAGATCGAGATGGGCAAGAGCCTCCGCTCGCTCCGCATGGGCTTCAACAGCATGGAGCAGGTGGACAAGGTGGTCGTCCGCGGCTGGGACATTCGCGAGAAGAAGGAGATCGTCGGGACCGCGTCGAGCGGGGACATCGAGACGATCGGCGGCGGCGCGACCGGCGCCTCGACCTCGACCTCCAAGTTCGGCGAGAGCACGGCCTACATCACGGACGTGCCGGTCGGCTCGCAGGCGCAGGCGAACGCGGTGGCGAAGGCCGAGCTGAACCGGCTGGCCCGCCAGTTCGCCAAGGGCACCTGCACGGTGGACGGCAACGACGCTCTCCGCGCGGGTCAGGTGGTGGAATTCGCCGGGTTGAACACCAACCACAACGGAAAGTTCTACATCATCTCGACGCGCCACATCATCAGCCTGACGACGGGCTACCTGACCGAGCTCACCTTCTGCAGCAACACCATGGGGACCTAGAAGCGGCGTTCGGCTGCCCCGGCCCGCTTCTCCCCCGCACGCAAAGCTCCGGATGCACACCATGGCAAACCCTCGAGAAATCCTCGGGCGCGGCTGGTCGTTTCCTTTTCAGTTCGACTCCGCTAAGGGGACCGTGGGCCTCTCCGAGTACGAAGAGAACATCCGGCAGAACATCACGATCATCCTCGGAACGAAGCCCGGGGAGCGTCAGATGTTGCCGTCGTTCGGGTGCCGCATCCACGAGCTGTTGTTCGCGCCGAACACGCGCGCCACGAGCGCCATGGTGGCCCACCACGTCACGGAAGCTTTGCGGCGCTGGGAGGGGCGGATCGAGGTGGTGAAGGTGAATTCGGAGCCCGGACACGACGGGTCGGTCAAGGTCGTGGTTGAATACCGCGTCCTGGCCACGAACCACGTCCAGAGCCTGAACTACACCATCTCCAACAGGTAGTCATGCCGATCCGTCCCCCGAACCTCGACGATCGCCGGTACGAGGAGATCCTCCGCGAGGCACGCGCGCTCATCCCGCAGTACTCGCCTGAGTGGACCAACCTCTCCGACGCCGATCCGGGCATGACGCTCGTCCAGCTCTTCGCCTGGATGACGGAGATGATCATCTTCCGGCTCAATCAGGTGCCGGACAAGACGTACATCCACTTCCTCAACTTCATCGGCGAGGAGCGCAAGCCCGCTCGCCCGGCGGTCGCGCCGGTCACGTTCACGCTCAAGGGCGAGCGCCCCGCCGAGATCCCGCCGTTCACCCGCTGCGCGACCCGCCAGCGGGAGGACTCCACGGCTGCTGACTTCGTCACGGTGGACGGCCTGACCGTGCACGGCTCGACGATCACGCGCGTGATGGCCGTCCGGGGCGGCACCCGCCCGGCCGTGCGCGAGGTCCCCTACAGCAACCTCCATGACAACCGCTCGGCGCTCGTCTTCGCGGGCGGCCGCGGCGTCGACGTGTTCGACCTCGACCCCACCGAGTTCGGCCCCGACGCCTACACGCCGAACCAGTACTTCTACGTGTCCCACGAGGACATCCGGTTGATGGACGTGTCCCCCGAGGAGGAGCGCCCCCTCGGTCGCCTGCTCGTGCGCCGCGCCGGTCACGACGGCGACACCCTCTCGATCGCCTCATTCTTCTCCTGGGAGTACCCCACGGACGACGGCTGGATGCCCATCCAGTCGGACCAGGAGGCGCAGGAGTCGATGGGGATGCCCGAGGTCTCCCTCGTCACCTCGCTGCCCGGCGTGCGCCCGATCGAGGGCTTCGACCTCGAAGAGCGCGACCTCGCGTTCCCCGAACCCGTCGCCAAGGAGCGCTGGTGGATCCGCGGGCGCCTCGACTACGAGCGCTGGATCGCCGAGCGGATGCGGGACGACCTCGAGATCACCTGGCGCGACGACCGCGGCGGGGAAGAGCGCCCGATCAACAACTGGGACGTGCGCGCCACCGGTCGCACGCTCGAATATTTTCTCCAGGACGTTCCCCCCATTCGCGGCGGCTGGACCCTCCGGTTCGCCCTGGTGGATCGCGGCCTCCCCGCCGGGCGGAACAGCTACCTCCCGCGGTACCGCTGGTACTACCGGCGCGGCGAGGGCTGGGAAGAGATCCCCCGCGAGCGCGTGCGCATCGAGGGCCCCGTGGTGCTCGTCACCGGCCCGCTCACCGACATGGCGACGGACGGCTACAACCTGCGCGCCGAGCGCATCGAGACCGTCTTCCTCCAGGGCTTCGTGCCGGAGCTCGAGCTCGATCTGATGTGGGTCCGCCCCATCGAGGTCGACATGTTCGCCGGGGACGACCCCCGCCGCCTTGAGGCCATGTTGACGGCCGAGGGGCCGTGGTCCCCCTTCCAGCTCGCGTCCGTGCTGCCGCCCACGCTCGGGCGGAAATGGTACATCGGATCGGATCTCTTCGAGAACCGCCGCCGCGCGCCCGTCGTGGTCGAGGTCGACGTCGCCTTCGAGATGAACGGCGCGCCCATCCCCGAGCCCGTCGAGCTCTACCAGCTCCAGCTCACCTACCGTGCCGACGACAACTGGCGCGTCGTGTGGTCGGAAGACAAGATCTTCTCCGGCTTCACCTTTGCGCAGCTGTCTTCGATGGCTGGCGATCCCGCCGGCGCGAAGGTGGCGGGCGTCCGCACCATCCGCATCGTGCTCGACCCGGAGAAGCAGCTCCGCGGCCTCGCCCGGGCGGAGGTCGGCGGGCGCGAGACCACCTGGATCCGCTTCGAGCTCGCCAAGGCGAGCCTCACGGGCCAGGACGAGAAGAAGGTCCAGCACCCCATCGTGCCGCGCATCCACGCGGTGCGGCTCGGCGTGGAGAACGCGGTCGGGGCCAAGAGCTACGACCAGCCCCTCCCCGGCCCGAAGATGGCGCAGCTCGACTTCCGCGAGCACAACCGCCGCCTCACGCGCATCCTCACCCGCGCCGTCGGCCGGCTCGGCGAGTTCTTCCCGTTCTTCCCCTTCGTCGAGATCAAGGAGGAGAACCAGGCGCTCTACCTCCAGTTCGACAAGCCCATCCCCGCCGGCCGCCGTCATGTGATCTCGTTCCGCACCCGCGGCGAGACCTACCTGCCTGAGGGCGTCCGCGTGGAGTGGGAGATGCTCGAGTCCCGCGACCACGGTCGCTGGGGCTGGCGCCGTCTCCACGCTCCGGGAGAAGGGGAGGAAGCACCTTACCAGTTGAGCGGGCCCGGCACCCTCGACTTCCCGCTCCCCGAGACCCCCGCCCTCGTGTCGGACGGCTTCTGGTTGCGCGCCCGCTTCGCCCTCCCCGGCGACATGACCGTCGATCGCCTGCCGATGCTGCCGCCGATCACGCACATGCTGCTCAACACGGTCGACGTGGTGAACCTCGTCACCGTGCGCACCGAGAAGTACTCGGGCCTCGGCGTGCCCGGGCAGGTCATCCAGCTCCGCAAGGCGCCGGTGTTCCTCCACAACATCAAGGGCGAGCGGGGGATCTTCAAGGATCCCAAGGTCTTCCCCGACCTGCGCGTGTGGGTCGAGAACGACGGCGGCGCGGTCGAGCCCTGGGAGCGCGTAGACGAGCAGGCGCTCCTCACTGCCAAGAAGGACGCCCGCATCTTCGTCGTCGATCCGGTCGAGGGGACGCTCACCTTCGGCAACGGCATTCGCGGCAAGATGCTGCCGGTCGGCTCGGCGAACATCACGGTCGACACCTACCGCTTCGTCCCCGGCGGCAAGGGCAACGTGGCCGCCGGCGAGATCAACGTGGTCGAGGGCTACGCCGACGTGGTGAAGGCCGAGAACCTGCTCCCGGCGAGCGGCGGGCACGACGCGGAGACGATCGAGGAGATCATCCGGCGCGCGCCGAGCCTGCTCACCTCGCGGGATCGCGCGGTGACCCGCACCGACTTCGCCGTCATCGCGACGGAAGCGTCGGGAGAGGTCGCCCGCGCGGCCTGTGACGGGCGCATCGGCGACGACGGCACGGTCGAGGTCATCATCCTGCCGCGGCGGCGCGAAGGGGAGCTGTTCCCCGACCCGTTCCTCTCCACCGGCCTGCGGGACCACGTCCAGCGCTACCTCAAGCGCCGCTGCCTGATCAACGTGCTCCCGGTCGTGCGGCTCGCGCAGTTCCTCCCGATCGACGTGAGCGTCACGCTGCGCTTGCGTCCGAACGCGAACCTGTTGGCCGTGCGCGAGTCCGCCCAGAAGTGGATCGAGAAGTTCCTCGACCCGTACGTCGGCGGCCTGGACAACCAGGGCTGGCCCTTCAGCGGCACGCTCTACGCGCAGGACTTCGCGCGCATGGTGTCGGGCATCCCCGAGGTGCGGCACGTCATCGACGTGGCCCTCTACGACATGGGCGGCGAGAAGCGTCGCCGGGGCGTGCCGGGCTGGGAAGAGGGCGAGGGCGTCAAGGAGCTCTTCCTGGTCGAACATGACCTGTTCACGGTTCGCCGCGTGCGCGTCCGCACCGAGGAGGCGTTCGAGTGAGCACCGAGCTCGCGCTGCACCGCCGCGGCTCGGTCACGACCGCGACGGGGGGCGACTACCGCTACCTCGAGGACACGGTTCGCATCGGCTACCCGGTGCGGGACGCGATCACGTACCTGAACCGCCACCTCGGGAACCCCGTCGGGTATCGCCTCGTCGAGGCGCTGCGTGGCGAGCGCCCAGGGTGCGTGCGCTCGGCAGAGATCCAGCCCGCGGTGGGCGGAGAGCCCACGTACGTCCGTTCGATCCGCGTCCTCCCGGACGGGACCCCCGCGTCCTACTTCACCCCGGACGACCTCGTCTCCGTCCTCACCGAGGTGGTCACCCCGGACGGCCGGCCCGCGGTCTCGCTGCAGTCGCGCGACAAGATCGTGCTCCACATCCCGGTGCGCGGCTATCTCCGCTACCTCCCCGGCTTGTTCCAGGGCGCCGTGCCCGCCTCGCGCCGTGACGTGGTCCGCGCCGACGAGGTCAGCGCGCGCCGCTGGGGCAACACCGACAGTCCCCACAGCGCCGAGGTCCAGAGCTTCAACGCCGACGGCCTCCGCAGGTTCCTGTTCATCTTCCAGCACCTGATGACGACGGTGACGGACAAGATCGACACGATCCCGTCCCTCATCGACCCGATGACGACCGACCCGCGCTTCCTGCCCTGGATCGCGAGCTGGGTCAGCTTCGAGCTGGATAGTTCGCTGCCCATCCACAAGCAGCGGGACCTCACCCGGCGCGCCATCCGCCTCCTCCGCACGCGCGGCACGCTCGCGGGCGTGGAGGAGATGATCCAGGTCCTCACGAACGCGCCGGTGCGGGTGGAGGAGCTCAAGAAGCCCAACGCCTTCGTGCTCGGGCGCTCGACGCTCGCCGGGGGCGCCTCGGTGGAGGAGCGCTTCGTCCGGAGCGAGCCCGCCGGCAGCTTCCTCCTGAACGAGGGCCGCGCCGCCACCACGTTCTTCGCCCTCACGTTGCAGCCGGTCGAGCAGTTCCGTCAGGACTTCGGCGAGCGCGCGCCCGGCGTACTCCGCCGCATCGCGCAGATCGTCACCAACGAGAAGCCGTCCCACATCACGTTCACCATCCTCTTCTCGCGCGACGGGGACCAACCCCCGCGCGGCGGATAGCCCGTGGATCACAAGAACTTCTTCCAGCTCTCCCGGCTCCGCCCCTTCGAGGGGCTCTGCCTCACCGCGAAAGACCTCGCGGACGAGCAGTCCTACCACCGGCGCAACCTGCAGCGGCACGTGCTCTACATGCACGGGCACGGCATCGTGCAGGGGCTCCAGGTCGAGATCGAGCAGCGCAAGGACAAGTACGTTGCCGTCATCCAGGCCGGCTACGGCGTGACCCGCCTCGGCCAGGGCGTGCTCCTCCCCGAGGCGGTCGCGGTGCCCCTCGAGGTGCCCCGCCAGGACGGCGAGTACATGCTCTGGCTCTTCCACGTGGAGACGCCGGACGACGGGACGATGCGCCCGCTCTTCGACACGAACGAGAAGAAGGAAGCGCGGATGCGGGAGTTCTCCGCGCCCCGCCTCCACTCGATCGAGGAGGACTGCGCGGACGCCATCGCGCTCACCCGCATCAACGTGCGCCTCGGGCGCATGGTGCAGGTGCTGCTCCCGGTGCCCCGCGCCGGCCGGCAGGCCCGCGCCGCCGAGTCCTACCTCAAGCCGCGCGTCGTCGAGTTCATCCGGGTCAACAAGAACATCATCACGAACCTGCGCCGCACGGCCCAACTCCAGGAGCTCGAGCTCGGGATGTTGGGCTTCTACTCGGCGCTCGTGAGCTCGGAGTTCCTCCTCATCGAGGAGGGCACCTCCGACCGCGTGCTCTACCGCACCGCCGGTTCGTTGATCAACTACGCCCACGACTTCTACAACCAGCTCCCGCGCTCGATCGACCGCATCGACAAGTTCAAGGAGTTCGTCCGCCGCGTGAACGCCGAAGTCCCGGGGCCGGACCAGGGCGACGAGATCTGGCTCCGCTGGTTCGACAAGTTCGAGCGCCTCCTCCAGCCCCTCGGCAAGATCGTCGAAGAGCTGGAGCGCACGGTCGAAGCCCAGTGACGCGGGTGGCCGCGTGAGCGACGAGCAGAACGTCGTCCAGGTGCGGGTCCAGGTGATCGACATGAAGTCGTTCACGCTGGATCTGCAGGTGCCGACGTACCTGCCCGCCCGCGACCTCACCCAGCGGGTCGCCCGCGACGCCGGCCTGGACTCCCACTGGGACGACGGCCGCCGGCGCCTCTACTGGCTGCGGTGCCGCGGCCGCCTCATGGGCGACGACGAGAAGCTCTCCGACCTCGGGGTCGTGAACAACGAGCTCGTCTACCTGCTCCCCGAGCCCCCGGCGGGCAGCGGCGTGCTCGAGCAGCCCCCTGACTACCCGCAGACCCACGACTACGCCGGCGCCGGCGTGCTCTCGCTGTTGGGGTCGCTCTCGCTCGTGCTGCTCTGGGCCGTGGGCTGGGGCCTCGCGCTCTCCCAGGAGCGCTCGCTGATGGTCGTGTCGCTGCCCGGCCTGGCGATGGGGTTGTTCTGCACCTCGTTCGCGCGGCACGCGTGGGGCGGCGCCGGCAACCAGCTGCGCATCGTGGCCACCGGCCTCTTCCTGCAGCTGATGATCACGGTCATCGCGTTCCTCGCCCCGGTGCTCCTCGTGGGCGCGGGCGTGGTCGAGGTCTACAGCGAGAGCGTCCCGGGGCTGATCCTCGGGCTCCTCGGCGTGTTCATCGGCTGGCTGGCGTGGTGGGGTGCGGTCGAGCCCCTCCCGGCCAAGCAGCAGCAGCAGGTGGAGCAGGCGCAGCAGGTGGTGGCGACCGTCCCGTGCGGCGTGTGCGGCCTGGGCGTCGATCCGAAGGTCCGCGTCGAATGCCAGTACGCGTGCGGCCAGTACTTCCACCAGGGCTGCTACAAGGCCAAGGTGGCGGTGCACCGCGGGGACCGCTCCAAGTGCGCGATCTGCCTACGGAAAGTGGCCTAGGCTTCGGCGAAGAGGGATCGGGCCCCGGCGGTCGCTCGGAGCCCGACCGCGCGCTCAGAAGTTGGCCCGCATCCACTCGATGACGGCGAGCGCCTCGGCGTCGTCGAGCGTCTGGGCCGGCATGTCGCCCTTGCCGTTGCGGATGATGCCGATCAGCTCGTCGTCGGGCTTTCCGAGCTGCCCGGTGATGTCCGGGTTCTCGCCGGTGCCCTTGCCGTCCGCGCCGTGGCAGGTGGCGCAGGTGGCGGTGTAGAGCGCGGCGCCGTCGGGCGGGGGAGGGGCGGTGTCGGTGTCGGTGTCGGTGTCGGTGTCGGTGTCGGTGTCCGACGTGTCGGTGTCGGTGTCGGTGTCGGTGTCGGTGTCCGACGTGTCGGTGTCGGTGTCGGTGTCGGTGTCGGTGTCGGCGGCGGTGTCGTCCGACGTGTCCTTGTCGGAATTGCAGGCGACGAGCAGGAAGAGGGGAAGCAGCAGCGAACGCACGGTGGACCTCCGGGGGCGGGCCCCATCGCGGGGCACGGTTGAACCTGGGATCCAGCTGGGCGATCGGCCACTTTTTGTCGCCGCTTCCCCGAGGGGCCGCTCAGCCGCCGAGGGCTTCCATGACCCGGCGGAGCTCCGCGAGGTCCGTGTCGCCGGGGTTGGTGCGCTCCGCCTGCTCCAGGCGCGCGAGGGCGGGCGCGAGGAGCGTGGGCCACGCGGACTCGGCCCCTTCCTGGCAGGCGCGCAGGGCCTCGGCGTACGCGTAGACGGCGGCGCCCTTGTCGAGCAGGCGCGTGTCCTCGGCGTAGAGGTCCCCGAAGCGGGCGGTGACGGAGGTGGTGAGCTCCTCGAGCGTGAGGGGGTCCGTGTAGCGCACGGAGACGGTGAGCTCGGCGTCGTCCGTCGCGAGCTCGGGCGCGCACGTCTCGAGCGTCTGGTAGAAGACCATCGCGTCGTTCGGGGCGATGTGCTGGGGCTCGATCTCGCGCGGGTCGGTCGAGTACTCCTCGCCGGAGAAGCGGGTGATCTCGAAGCCGGGGGGCAGCTCGAGCCGCACGCCGACGTCGCGGTAGGCCACGTCCATCACCTGGAGGAAGCCCGCGGGGCCGAACTGGTGGAGGGCCTCGGCCTCGGTGCCGATGAAGACGGAGGCGCCGCGGCCCACGTCGGTGACGGTGTCCATGAGGGTGTCGTCGTACGTGCTCGCGCTGCCGACGCCCACCCCCACGAGGTAGATGCCGGCGTCGTCGCCGGTGCCGGCGTGCCGCGCGATGAGCGTCTCGCTGGTGACGCCCGCGTTCGCGCCGCCGTCGCTGACGAGCACGACGCGGTTGATGCGCGTGGGGTCGAAGGTGCGCGCGGCGATGTCGTAGCCGGCCTCGAGGCCTGCGTTCAGGTCGGTGCCGCCGCCGGCCTCGAGCGCGTCGATCTCGTCGAGGATGATGGGGTCGTCCTGCTCGCGCACGCGGTACTCTTCGAGGTGTACGGCGTTGGTGGTGGACCATTCGACCATCGAGACGATGTCGCCCTCGCGGAGGTTGGAGACCATCGCGCGGGTGGACGCCTTGAGGAGGTCCATCGAGGTGCCGCCCATGGAGCCCGAGGTGTCGAGGACGAACACCACGTTGAGCGGCTCGCGGTCCGCGAGGGTGACGGTGGGGCTGGCGACCCCGATCTGGAGGACGAACGTGCCCGCGGCCTCACCGGGGACGAGCAGCGGGGTGACGGAGAGGCCGGTCTCCGGCGCGACGTAGTCGAAGCCGTAGTAGTTCAGGAACTCCCAGGTCCGGATCGGCACGTTGCGGAGGGAGTCGCGCCCGCCGAGCACGGCGTCGCGCACCTGGACGGGGGACGACATCGAGTTGGAGTCGTCCGGGGAGAGGTAGAGCGTGACGGGGGAGGTGTCGTCGCACGCCTCGGTGTCGGTGTCGGTGTCGGCGGTGTCGGTGTCGGCGGTGTCGGTCTCGGCGTCGCCCGTGTCGGTGTCGGTGTCGGTGTCGGGGTCGGTGTCGGTGTCGGTGTCGACGTCCGTGTCGGCGTCCGTGTCGGCGTCCGTGTCGGCGTCCGAGTCCCAGTCGCCGTAGCCGGTGTCCGACGCCTCGAAGGAGCTCCCGCCCGGGGCGAGGGGGGCGGACGAACACGCGGCGAGGACGAGGAGGGTGAGGCGGACCATGGGGACTCCGAAGGTGCCCCGATCATGCTCCGGCTCGTCCGCGGGCGGAAGGGCGAAGCTGCACATACCATCGCGCATCCTGGGCGGCGCGTGTGCAGAACCGCACTAGTTCACTCCGGGGAGGCCTCGAAGGAGCCGGTCACGGTCAGGGGCGTCTCCGCGTCGGCGAGGGCCCCGGCGAAGGTGCCGGCCAGCACGGTGCCGTAGGTGCCGGTCCACGGGAGCTCGCCTTCGACGCCGAGGGTGAACGTGAGCGTGCCGGCGGCGCCGCCCTCCGCGTCGACCGCGCCGAGCAGGGTGACGGCGAGTCCGTCCGGGAAGGTCGCGGCGAGCGGGCCCGCGAAGGTGCAGGCGCCGGCGCCGGAGGTGCCGTCCCCCTCGACGAGCGCGGTCACGGTGCCGGTACAGCGGTCGGTGGCGCCGGCGCCGTCGACCGCGTCGATCACGATGGGCCCGACGAGGGGGCCATCTCCGGCGGTGTCGCTGTCGCTGTCGGTGTCGGTGTCGCTGTCGGTGTCGGTGTCGGTGTCGGTGTCGCCGTCGGTGTCGCTGTCGGTGTCGGTGTCGGAGTCCGTGTCGGAGTCCGTGTCCCCGTCGCTCCCGGTGTCGGTGTAGTCCTCGCCCTCCTGGCCTCCGATGGGGTTGAGGGCCCCGACGCAGCCGTCGAGGAGGAGCGCGAGCGGCAGGAACGGGAGCGGGAAGCCGACGATGCGCACGAATCCTCCAGGGCGGGGCCCGCCGTCAGGGTGCCCGCAATGCGCCCGATCCGCAAGCGCGGTTCCGCACATAGGCTCCCGCAGCTTCGGGCAGCCGTGTGCAGAAATGCTATGAAGGGGGACATGGACTTCGATCGGATCGCCCGTGACCTCCTCGTCGCGCTCCGCGGGCGCCGCTCGCAGGTCGCGTGGTCGCGCCGCCTCGGGTACCGCAGCAACGTCGCGTACGCGTGGGAGAGCGGCAGCCGGAGCCCCACCGCCGCGGAGACCTTCCGCGCCGCGCGGCGCTCCGGGGTGGACCTCGCCGAGGCACTGACGCGCTTCTACGGCCGGCCGCCCGGGTGGCTCGACACGCTCGACCCCGCGAGCCCCGAGGCCGTCGCGCGCCTCCTCGAGGATCTGCGCGGGAGCACCTCGATCACCGACCTCTCCCGCCGCAGCGGGCTCTCTCGCTACTCCCTCTCGCGCTGGCTCGCCGGGCAGACCCAGCCGCGGCTCCCCGAGTTCCTCCAGCTCGTCGAGGCCGCGAGCGTCCGGATGGTCGATCTGTTGGCCACCCTCGTCGACCCCGCCACCTTGCCCTCCGTGGCGGAGTTCTGGGTGCGGCTCGAGGCCCGACGCAAGGGCGCCGCCGAGTTCCCGTGGACCCAAGCCGTCGTCCGCGCGCTCGAGCTCGACGCCTACCGCGCGCTCCCCGAGCACGCCCCGGGCTGGATCGCGGCCCGGCTGGGCATGCCCCGGGAAGAGGAGGACCGCTGTATCGAATTCCTCTGCGACACCGGGCAGGTCACCCGCGCGGGCACCCACTTCCAGGTCGAGGCCCTCGCGGTCGACACCCGCCGCCACCCCGACATCGGCCGGCGGCTCAAGGCGCACTGGACGCGCGTGGCGGCCGACCGCGTCGAGGCCGAGGCCCCCGGCCAGTTCTCCTACAACGTGTTCACGGTGTCCGAGGCCGACTTCGAGAAGATCCGCGAGCTCCACCTCTCCTACTTCCACGCCCTGCGCGCGATCGTCGCGGCTTCCGAGCCCGGGGAGCGGGTGGCCGTCGCGAACGTACAGTTGTTCGCGCTCGACGGGAGCACGGCGGAGTCGGGCTGATCGAACGGGCGGTGGTGGGCGCCGCTCGGGGCGACCGGCACCTCCGCCCACGCGCTCTCGAGACCGCCTCCCTACGGCACTAGGTACGTCTGGAAGAACAGCGTGATCGCGTTGTTGAGCGCGTCGCGGTTGGACTTGCGGCGGAAACCGTGGCCCTCGTCGTTCGCGAGGAGGTACCAGGCGAGCCCGCCCTGCGCGCGTACGGTCGCGACGATCTGCTCCGCCTCGGCGACGGGCACGCGGGGGTCGTTCCGGCCCTGGACCACGAAGAGCGGGTCCCGGATGCGCGCGGCGTTGGTGGTCGGGGAGATACTCTGGAGGAAGGCCCGCATCTCGGGATCCCGCTCGTCGCCGTACTCGACGCGACGCAGGTCTCGCCGGTACGCCTCGGTGTGCTCCAGGAACGTCACGAAGTTGGAGATGCCGACGGAGTCGACGCCGCAGCGGAGGCGGTCGCCGTGGGCGATGAGCGAGGCGAGCACCATGTAGCCGCCGTAGGAGCCGCCCATGACGGCGACGCGGGAAGCGTCGAGCCCGGGCTGCGTCGCGATCCAGTCGAGCACGGCGCCGATGTCCTGGACCGAATCTTCCCGCTTCATCCCGTTGTCGAGCGCGACGTAGGTCTTGCCGTAGCCGGTCGAGCCGCGCACGTTCGGCGCCACCACCGCGAGGCCCAGCTCGTTGACGAAGTACTGGGCGGTCGCGTTGAAGCTGTCGCGCGTCTGGCCCTCGGGGCCGCCGTGGATGGAGATCACCACGGGGACGGGCCCGGCGGTGCGCGGCCGATAGACGAACGCGGGGATCTTCAGCCCGTCGAAGCTGGTGACCTCAACGAGGTCGGGCGTGACGAAGGTGGTCGGGTCGAGCCCGCCAACCTCGGACTCCGTCCACCGCACGGCGCCGTCCGGGCGGGGGGCGCGGCGCACGTCCACGACGTAGACGTCGGCGGGGCTGTTCGCCGTGGAGAGCGTGACCGCGACGCGCTCGCCGGCGGGGTCGAACGCGAAGCCACTCACGACGCCCGGCGGGAGGGCTACCCGCACGCGGCGGGTCGGGTTCGCGAGGGGCGCAAGGTAGAGCGCGGAGCGGCCGCCCTCGTTGACGGAGAAGGCGAGGCGCGCGCCGTCACGGGAGAGGGCAAGGGCCTCGACGTCCCAGGGGAGGTCGGGCGTGAGGACGGTCTTCTCACCGGTAGCCAGATCCTGGCGTACGAGGCGGTGGTACTCGGAGTCCTGGTCGGAGATGTAGAGGACGCCGCGGCCGTCCTCGGTGAAGGTCGCGTCGGCGCCGTAGGCCACGGGCGTGGCGGTGGGGTTCAGCTCGCGGAGGGCGCCGGTGGCGAGGTCGAGGACATGGAGGCTCGACGCGGTGACCGAGACGCTATGGTGGACGAGGAGGCGCGTGTCGTCGGGGGACCAGTCCGTGGCGTTCCACTGGCCTTCTACCTGGAGGACGAGCCGCGCGGAGGCGGGATCCGCGGGGTCCATGACGTAGAGGTCGAAGTCTTCGCGGTTGCGACGCGTGGAGGAGAAGGCGAAGCGGCCGCCGGCCGTGGCCCAGGGGCCGGTCTCGTTGCGGGAGGCGCCGTCGGAGAGGAGGGTGGTGCGCCCGGTGGCGAGATCGGTACGGTAGAGCTGCCAATTCTCCGCGCCGCCGACGTCCTTGGCGAGGACGAGGCTCCGACCGTCACCGGCGGGGTCGAAGGAGGCGCCGCGCACCGGCTCGGTGAAGAAGGTGAGCTGGCGGCGGGCCGCGCCGGGGCCGGCGACGAAGTGGGTCTGGCTGGTCTCGCCGAAGCGGGTGTCGACGAGGAGGCCGTCGCCGTCGGGCGCCCAGCCGCCGAAGCTGGCGCTCCGGAGGTTGTTGTACGGGCGGGCGCGCTCGGCGATGGCGTCGGGGACGGTGGGGACCCCGTCGAAGACGAGGGGGCCCTCGACGCGCGGCGGGGCCGGGGCGGGGAGCGCGGGGGAGGGCTCGGCGGCGGCGAGGGCGGCCAGGAGGGCGAAGAGCATCCGGCACTGTTGCACGGAGGGGCGCGGGGGGCACGGGGCGGCGGCGAGGTCAGCGCGTGGCGAGGAGCGCGGCGGCGGCGGCGGCGAGGGCGACGAACCCGACGACGACGAGCCACGGGGAGCGCCGCGGGGCGTCGGCGTCGAGGTCGAGGGGGCGGCTCGGGCCGACGGGGAGCCCCGACATCAGCTCTTCGACGCCGCGGCCCGAGGCGGTCCACTTCCCGGGGCCCTTCTCGCCCTCGCGCGCGGAGCTGTTCGTGATGCCGACGGCGCCGGTCCAGCGGGGCGCGGCGGGGGGGCGGTAGTGCTCGTCGGCGTCCTCGACGGAGACCTCGCGCGGGGGGAGGTCCGCGAGGAGGTCCGCCGTGGCGCGCCCGGTCTCGGTCCACTTGCCGGGGCCGACCTCGTCGCCGCGGGTGTGGTCTCCGGTGACGGGGGCGGCGGCGGCCCAGCGGGGGGCGGTGGATGGTTCGGAGGGGGCGGCGACGGGGGCGATGTGCTCGGCGGCGCGGGCGGCTTCGGCGGCGATGTGCTCGGCGGCGCGGGCGGCTTCGGCGGCGATGTGCTCGGCGCG
>CAJBVW010000548.1 GCA_903959175.1 uncultured Pseudomonadota bacterium | reverse complement strand
GCGGGCACGCCGACGAGCTGGACCACGCGGTCGGCGACCGGCGCCGGCCGCACGAGGAGCGTCGCGGCGACGAAGAGGAGCCCCACGAACGCCGAGGCCCGCACGGCGCGGTCGGGCCGCGGCCCGGTCGCCACCGCGCGGAGGGGCTCGGGCGCGCGCGCCGAGATCGCGACGACGCGGGCCGCGCTCACGCTCCGCTCGGCTCGGCGCCGAACGCCGCGAGGAGGGGGGTGTGGCGCGATCCGGTGGCGACGGCCTCGATGGTCCGGCCGCCGTCCGGCGTGTGACGGAACAGGAGCTCCAGCCGGTCGTCCGGCCAGAGGTCCGGGAAGCGCTCGGACCACTCGATCAGCCAGGCGCCGTCGTACCCGACGCGCTCCTCGAGGCCGAGGCCCGCGGCCTCCTCGTAGCGGTCCAGCCGGTAGAGGTCGGCGTGGCGGAGCGGCACCCGCGCCTCCGGGTACTCCATCACGAGCACGAAGGTCGGGCTCTGCACCGGCCCCTCGACCCCGAGGCCCCGGGCGACACCCTGGGCGAAGCAGGTCTTGCCGGCGCCGAGGTCTCCGGAGAGGAGCACGACCGCGCCTTCGAACAACAGCGGCGCGAGCGCCGCGCCGAACGCGAGGGTGGCTTCAGGTCCGGGAGAGACGACGCGCCGCATGGCCGCTTGAGATGCGCATGGGAACGCCGTGCGTCAAGGCCCTACGGTCACCTTCGCGCGCGAGACCGGGCCCGATCCCCACCGCTCCCACGCCGACGCCTACCGCGCCGCGAGGCTCCGGAACGTCAGGTTCACCCGCACGCCCACGTCGCCGCGCACCTTCGGGAGCTGGTGCTGCCACGCGGGTTGGGTCCCCTCCCCCATCCAGAGCAGGCTTCCGTGGCCGAGGATCACCGACGCGCGCCCGGCTCCCCCGCGCTCCCGAAGGTCGAAGCGCCGCGCCGCGCCGAGCGACACGGACGCGATCGCCGCGGTGGCGCCCGGCGGGTAGTCGTCGTCCGCGTGCCACCCCATGCTGTCCGCGCCGCCGCGGTAGAGGTTCACCAGCACGGTGTTGAAGGCGACGCCGGTGCGCGCCTCGACGGCCGCCGCGATCGCGGCGATCCGCGCGGAAAACGGCCGCGCCGGGTGCTTGACCCCCGAGTACCCGTACGGCACCTCGCCGTACCAGGCGATGCGCCGCGGCATCGGCGTCGTCCGCCCGAAGATGCGGAAGACGTGGTCCTCCCACGGCACCTCCGCGACGAGCCCGGCGAGGTGCGCGTCCGCGTCGGCGACGGCGTCCGCGACGTAGGCGAAGCCCGGAGGCAGCACGGCCCTACCCCTGCTCCGCGGCGGCGCGCGGCACGGCGTCCGCGATGTCGGCCGCGCCGATGCCGACCGGCCCCGCGAGGGCCCCGGCGCGCTGGTGCAGCCACGCCGCTTGGAGCGCGATCTGCTCGACGCCGTCGCGGTCCTGGGGCCGAAGCCGCGCGAGGAGCGCCCCGCAGATGCCCGCCAGCACGTCGCCGCTGCCGCCTGTCGCCACCTGCGGTTGACCGCCCTCGACGATCCGCAGCGGAGCGCCGGTCACGATGGGCGACGCCCCCTTGTAGATCGCCGGCGCGATCGCGCGCAGGCGACGCGCTGTCGCGAGGCGATCGGCCTCCAATTCCCGCCAGGGTACGCCGAGGAGGCGCGCGGCCTCGCCCGCGTGGGGGGTGATCAGGCGCAGGTGCGACGACGGGGTGCCGTCCAGCGCGGTGAGGCCGTCGGCGTCGAACACGCAGGGCGCGGCGAGCGTGGCCCAGATGCGACGCACCTCGGCGTCCGCGGCGCGCCCGAGCCCCGGCCCCACCACGAGCGCGTCGTACCGCTCGAGGTCCGTGCGCTCGCGCACCATGATCTCCGGCGGGAGGTTCCCGAGCCGGCCCCACGCCTCCTTCGGCACGAGCAACGTCACGAGCCCGGCCCCGGCCCGCAGCGCCCCGCGCGCGGCGAGCGCCCCGGCGCCCGCCAGCTCGAGCGAGCCCGCGTACACGCCGACGTGCCCGCGCGACCACTTCGTCTCCCCGCGCGAAAACGGCGTGGAGACCAGCCCTTCCACCAGCACCGCCTCGGGGACCGCGAGGCCGTCGGGCTCCCCCTCCCCGGAGGGCCCGCCCGCCACGCGCTCCTGCCCGATGTCCACGAGGTCCCAAGCGACGGGCTCGGTGAACAAGAACGGCTTCAACCGCCCGATCGTGACGACGTGGTCCGCGCGCGGGAAGTCCCCGACGCGTGCACCGGTGTCGGCGTCGATGCCGGTCGGCACGTCGAGCGCGACCATCGGCACGCCGGACTCCAGCGCGAGCGCGGGGAGCACCACCGGCGCACGCTGTCCGGTGCCGAAGATGGCGTCCACGTAGAGGTCGGCCGCGGGCACGCCCTCGGCGACGAGCCCCAGCCGCGCCGCGATGCCGGCGTGCAGGCGGCAGTCCACCGAGGCGGGCGGGAGCACCGCCACGGCCCGCGCGTCCACGCCGGCGATGGCGAGGTGCCGCGCCACCGCGTAGCCGTCTCCGCCGTTGTTGCCGGGCCCGCACAACACGACGACGCGGCGGGCGAGCGGGAAGCGCGCGCGCACCACGTCCGCCACGAGGTGCGCCGCGTGCTCCATGAGGACGGGGCTCGGGATGCCGACGCCGTCGATCAAGCGGCGATCGAGCGCCCGGATCACGGACGCGCGGGAGATCGGGCGGGTGCGGAGGGTCACCCCCCGAGGCTAACGCGGCGACGGCGACGGCCCCGGGTCACGCTCCGCGGCAGGCGGCCTTGTAGCGGCGCACGGACTCGTCGAGGCCGAGGAACACGGCGTCCCCGATGAGGGCGTGGCCGATGTTGTACTCCTCGATGCCCGGCGCGGCGCGCACGAGCGCCCCGAGGTTGTGGAGGGTCAACCCGTGGCCAGCCGCGACCATCAGGTCCATCTCGCGGGCGCGCAGGCACGCCTTCGCGAGGCGCGCGAGCTCGTCCGCGGCGCCGGTCTCGGCGTAGGCGGCGGTGTTCAGCTCGACGGTGTCCACGCCCGGCAGGAGGCAGGACTGGGCGATCTGCTCGTCGTCCGGGTCGACGAAGAGGGCGATGCGGATGCCGATGGCCTGGAGGCGCGCGCAGAACGCCGCGACCTCGTCGCGGTGCCGAACGACGTCGAGCCCACCCTCGGTCGTGACCTCGCCGGGGCGCTCCTCGACGAGGGTGACGCGGTGGGGACGGACCTGGTCGAGCACGGCGAACATGTCGTCCGTGCAGGCGGCCTCGACGTTCAGGAAGGTCTGGACCGAGGCCTGGAGCCGGAAGAGGTCGTGGTCCTGGATGTGCCGGCGGTCGCCGCGCAGGTGGACGGTGATCTGGTCGGCACCGGCGCGCTCCGCGATGAGCGCGGCGGCGAGGGGGTCCGGGTACTTCGCGCGGCGCGCCTGCCGGAGCGTGGCGACGTGGTCGATGTTCACACCGAGGCGGCTCATGGGGGCTCCGAAGGACCCCGCCTCTATCCGGACGGCCCCGGGATCGCGAGCGAACGCTGAGGGCGTCGCGGCCCCGGGAGGCTCTACGCGGGCCCGATCAACGCGACGCGGAGGCGCTCGAGGCCGTCGCGGGCGACGGTGGCGTCGGCGTGCTCGACCATCAGGCGCACGACCGGCTCGGTGCCGCTGGGGCGAACCACGACGCGGGCGCCGACGGCGCGCAGCTCCGTCGCGACGGGGTCGGTGTGCGGGACCCGCGCGGCGCCGACCTTGACCGCGAGGTTGACCTGCTCGAACCTCGGGAGCGTCGCCACGCGCGCCGCGAGGGCAGCGGGATCGGGGGCCAAGGCACGGAGGGTCGCGACGAGGCCGTCCGCCGTGGGGAGCGCGTCCGCGAAGAGGACGTGGCCGGAGGGCTCGCCGCCGACGTACGCGCCCTCCGTGCGCATCGCGCTCGCGACGTGGACGTCCCCTACCGGGGTGCGCACGAGGCGGATCCCGCGCCCGGCGAGCCCGGCTTCGAGGCCGCCGTTGCTCATGATGGTGCCGACGACGACCTCGCCACGGGCGCAGAGCCAGAGCAGATCGTCGCCGTCGAGCACTTGGCCGTCCGCGGTGACGAGGACGCCGCGGTCACCGTCTCCGTCGAGGGCGATGCCCGCGCTCGCGCCGTGGGCCGCGACGGCCGCGACGAGGGCGGCGGGGTGCATGGCGCCGCAGCCGGCGTTGATGCGCTCGCCGTTGCCGTCCCCGAGCGCGACGACGCGCGCCCCGAGGGCCCCGAGCACGCGCCCGGCGAGGCCGATGGCGGCGCCGTTCGCGGTGTCCACGACGATCGTGTGGCCCGCGAGCCAACGCCCGCGCGGGACGACGTCGAGGACCGCGGCGACGTAGCGCTCGCCGGCGTCCCCGAGGGTGCGGACGCCCCCGGGCGCGTCGGCGTGCACGAGCGGCGTGCCGAGGAGGGCCTCCACCGCGGCGAGCGGCGCGCCGTCGAGCTTCGCGCCGGTCTTGTCCACCGCTTTGAGACCGTTGTCGGCCGCGGGGTTGTGGGACGCGGTGACCATGACGCCGCCCGAGAGGCCGAGGCGCGGGACGAGCGCGGAGAGCCCGCCCGTGGGGAGCACGCCGAGGTCGACGGCCTCGCCCCCGGCGGCGGTGATCCCCGCGACGGTCGCGGCGGCGAGCATGGGGCCGCTCGGGCGGGTGTCGCGCGCGACGGCGATCGTCGGGCCGAGCACGCCGACCAGCGCGTTCCCCAGGGCCATCGCCAGCTCCGGCGTGATGTCCACGTTGGCGCGGCCGCGCAGGCCGTCCGTCCCGAAGCTCCTCATCGCCTCTCCACCGGGATCCGCTCCGGGGTCACGCCGACGACGGACACGACCTCCCCCGCGGGCTGCACCACCTCGTATCTCAAGCCCTCGCCGCGGCCACGCCGCGCCTCGCCCGCGTTGCCGTTCCACCCGTCGGGCACGTGCACGAGCACGCTGACCTCCTCCGGGTCGATGGCGTTGAGGCGGTCGACCGGGCCGGCGAGCGTGACCTTGACGCTCTGGGCGCCCGTGACGAAGCTCTCGCCGTCACGGAGGAGCACGGGTACGCCCTCGAACGCCCGCTCCTTGACGATGGGCTCGATCTTGACCTCGACCGAGAAGCGCGCCGGCAGCGTTGGGACGAGCTGGCCGGCTTGGGTGGCGAGGCCGACCTGGAAGACGGCGTCCTCCTTGAGGCCGCTGATGTCCACGGCGTCCGCCGCGATCTCGGAGAGGCCGCGAAGCACGGAGGACGGGCCCGAGAGCGCGACGCGCTCCGGCTTGACGACGACCTTGCCGACTCGGAAGCCGTCCGCGGGCTCGCCTTGGATGACGGCGACCACGTTCACGCGGCGTTCGAGCACGCGATCGAGCTGCACCTTGAGCGTGCTCGGCGACACCGAGACGACGCGCACCTGGCTCGCCATGCCGGCGACCGGGCGCTCGGAGAGATCGAGCGAGACCTCTCCCTCCCGCGCACGCGAGAGATCGAGGAGGATCGAGAGGTCCTTCTGCCGCACCGTACGGACGAAGGCCTGCACGCCCTCCACGGTGACGGTCGCGGTCTCGAGCGGCGGCTCGACCAGCATCAGGCCGTCCGGCAGCTTCCAGTCGAGGCGCACGCGGGCGCGCTCCTCCACGACCTGCTCGGACTGCACCCACACCCACATCATCACGGCGAACGCGAGGGCCAACCCCTTGTACGCCAGGTTCCCCGCGAAGAAGTCACGGATCTCCACCACGGCCTCGCGCAGGCGGCTCACGAGGCCCTCGCCGGGCGCGGGCGCGCCGTGGGCTGGAAGCACTCGAGCAGGCGCTCGCGCATCTCGTTCTGGTCGGCCACCGGCTGCACCTCGCCGGCGATGACGAGGCTGACGGTGCCGCGCTCCTCGGAGACGATGACGATGACGGCGTCGGTCTCCTCGGTGAGGCCGATCGCGGCGCGGTGCCGCGTACCGTAGAAGCGGCTCACGTCCTTCGAGAGGGACAACGGGAGGAAGACCTTGGCGGCCAGCACCTTGTCCTTCCGGATCACGGCCGCGCCGTCATGGAGGGGGCTGGTGGGGTGGAAGATGGCGAGGAAAAGCTCGGAGGACGCGCGCGCGTCGAGCCGGTTGCCGCTCTCCGCGTAGTCCTCGAGGGAAGCCTCCCGCTCCAGCGCGAGGAGCGCGCCGATGCGTCGCGACGCCATGATGAAGCTGGCCCGCACGATCTCCTCCATCGCGCCCTGGGCGGGCTGGGAGGAGAAGCTCGGGAAAAGGCGGCCGCCGGCCCCGGCGAGCCCGCGCTTGATGTCGGCCTGGAACAGGATGATGACGGCGAGGACGATGTAGACGAAGAAGTTCTCGAGCATCCAGTGCAGGGCGTAGAGCTCGAACTTGCCGGAGAGGGCGAAGAGCACGCCCGCGAGCAGGAGGCCGAGGAGGCTCTGGAAGGCGCGGGTGCCGCGCATGAGCATGAGCGCGCGGTAGACCACGAACCACAGCAGGCCGATGTCGACGACGTCGGTCCAGCGGATGTTCGTGAAGTAGGTGGCGAAGAGGCTCATGGCGCCGGCCGGATGGCGGTCCACACGGCGAGCGCGCGGACGGTCGCGGCGACGTCGTGGACGCGGACGTAGGCAGCGCCGGCGTCCTGGGCGTGGAGGGCGACGGCGAGCGAGCCCTCGAGGCGCTCGGCGGCGCGGGCCTGCCCGGTGAGGGCGCCGATGAAGGCCTTGCGGGAGGCGCCGACGAGGACGCTGCGGCTGGTGCGCCGCGGGAGGTCGCGGAGGAGCGCGAGGTTGTGCGCGGCGGTCTTGGCGAAGCCGATGCCGGGGTCGAGGATGATGTTGCCCTCCGGGATGCCGGCGGCGCGGGCGGCGACGGCGCGCTCGTCCAGGGCGGCCCAGACCTCGGCACACACGTCGTCGTAGACGGCGAGGCGCTGCATGGTGTCGGGCTCTCCGCGCATGTGCATGAGGACGATCGCACATCCGGCCCGCGCGACGAGCGGGAGCATGTCGGGATCGGCGCCGCCGCTCACGTCGTTGATCAGCGTGGCGCCTGCGTCCAACGCCGCCCGCGCGACTGCGGCGCGTCGGGTGTCGACGCTGACCGGGCCGTGGGGCGCGAGGGCGCGCACGACGGGGACGACCCGGGCGCACTCCTCGTCCACGCTCACGGCGGCGGCGCCGGGGCGGGTCGACTCGCCGCCCACGTCGACGAGGTGGGCGCCCTCGGCGAACAGGGCGCGGCCGAACGCGACGGCGGCGGCCACGTCGTCGTGACGGCCGCCGTCGGAGAACGAGTCGGGCGTCACGTTGAGGATGCCCATGATCTTCATCTCGGAGACCTCATGGGCGAGCCGGCCCCCGCGGCGGACCGCGGGGACACCGTCCCAGCTACGCCACGTTGGACGTGGGCGCCGGGTACACCGGGTTCATCTGGGAGACGATGCGCTCGAACTCGATGCCGTCCAGCGTCTCCTTTTCGAGGAGGGCCTGCGCGACCTTGTGGAGGATGTGCAGGTTCTGGACGAGAATCGTGCGGGCGCTGTCGTAGGAGCTCACGACGAGGCGCTGGACCTCCTCGTCGATGCGCTGGGCGGTGTCCTCGGAGTAGTCCTTCTCGCGGCTCGCGAAGTCGCGACCGAGGAACGGCGCTTCGGTACGCGAACCCCAGGCCACGGGGCCCAGCGCGTCGCTCATGCCGTACTCGCAGATGATGCTGTGCGCGACGCGGGTGGCCTGCTTGATGTCGTTCGACGCGCCGGTGGAGAGCTCGTTGAAGATGACCTCCTCCGCGGCGCGGCCGCCCATCGCGTAGGCCAGCATCGAGGTGAGCTGGGTGCGCGAGTAGCCGTAGCGGTCCTCGGTCGGGACGTACTGGGTGAGGCCCAGCGCCATCCCGCGGGGCACGATCGTGATCTTGTTGACCGGGTCGGCCTCGGGCATGAGGCGCGCGACGACGGCGTGGCCGGCCTCGTGGTAGGCCGTGCGCTTCTTCTGCGCGTCGGACAGCACGAGCGAGCGGCGCTCGTTGCCCATCGCGACCTTGTCCTTCGCCATCTCGAGGTCTACCTGCTCGATCTTCCGCTTGTTGAGGCGGGCGGCGAGGAGGGCGGCCTCGTTGATGAGGCTCTCGAGCTCGGCGCCGGAGAACCCGGAGGTGCCCTTGGCGATGCGCTCGAGGTCGACCGTCTCGTCGAGGGGGGTGCGGCGCGCATGAACCTGGAGGATGCCGAGTCGGCCGCGCACGTCCGGCGCGGGCACCACGACGCGACGGTCGAAGCGGCCCGGGCGGAGGAGCGCGGGATCGAGCACGTCGGGGCGGTTGGTGGCGGCGACGAGGATGACGCCCTCGGCGCTGTCGAAGCCGTCCATCTCGACGAGGAGCTGGTTGAGGGTCTGCTCGCGCTCGTCGTGACCGCCGCCCATGCCGGTGCCGCGGTGGCGGCCGACGGCGTCGATCTCGTCGATGAAGATGATGCAGGGGGCCTGCTTCTTCGCCTGCTCGAAGAGGTCACGGACGCGGCTGGCGCCGACGCCCACGAACATCTCGACGAACTCGGAGCCGGAGATGCTGAAGAAGGGCACCCCGGCCTCGCCGGCGACGGCGCGCGCGAGGAGGGTCTTGCCGGTGCCCGGGGAGCCCATGAGGAGCACGCCCTTGGGGATGCGGCCGCCGAGGCGCTGGAACTTGCGGGGATCCTTGAGGAACTGGATGATCTCGTCCAGCTCTTCCTTCGCCTCGTCGCAGCCGGCGACGTCGGTGAAGGTGATCCGCTTACCGGACTCGGACAGGAGCTTGGCGCGGGACTTCCCGAAGCTCATGGCCTTGCCGCTGCCCATCTGCAGCTGCCGCATGAAGACCATGAACAGTCCGATGAGGACGACCACCATCAGGCCGTTCATCAGGACGCTGACCCACACGCTGTCCCCGACCTCCTCGAAGTCGGGCACGACGCCCTTCTCCGAGAACTTCTCGAGGTAGTAGTCGCTGTTGGCCGGCCCGGTCGTGGAGAAGTGCGTGCCGTCGGCGAGCGTCCCCTCGACCCGCGATCCCTTGACCGAGAGCTTGGCGACGTCGCCCTTCTCGACGCTCTGGACGAGCTCTGAGAAGGCGATCTGCTGTTCCGGGACCTGACTCTTCTTCGCGGACAGGCCCACGCCCGCCAGAACCACGACGAAGAAGAACACCACCATCCAAATCTGCCGCGTGCGCATTCGCTTACGAGCCCCCGCCTCTTCAGACTGCGCTTACCTACCCGGTAGCGCGCGTTGAATCCACCCGACGTCAAACCACGAGTTCGTGGGCGGGCATCGAGCGGAAGGAGCACCCCGCGAGGATCGGGTATTCCCAGGCCGGTGAACGCCGTGCGTCGCGGCCCGCGGTCGGTGAGCGTTCGTACATCCGCCCTTGCGGACGAAGGCCTCGCCGGGTGACGCTGCGGGATGTCCGCCTTCCTCATCGCCTTGGCCCTGGCCGATCTCGCGTTCGTGCCGGCCGCGGCGGCGGCGCCCCCGGGGCCGGTGAGCGGCACCCTCGACGCGACGGCGGGGCCCGCCGCGCGCATCGACGGCATCCCGGCGGACGTGGCGCAAGCCATGTGGCAGATGGAGCTCCTGCGCCTCCCGCCGAGCACGTTCTCCTTGTGGGTGGCCCACATCGACCCGAACGTGCGCGCCCACGTAGCTGACGCACTCGGCCGCCTGCGCGACCCCGACGCGCTCATCCCCCTCGCCACGTTGCTCGACGATCCGGCGCGGGGCGTGCGCGAGAACGCCGCCTTCGCCCTCGGCCAGACCCCCGGCGGGAACGTCCCGCTCGGGCGGCGCTGGAGCGTCGAGACGGATCCGCGCGTGCAGGCCCGCATCGCCGTCGGCATCGGCAAGCAGGGCGGCCCGGAGGCCGTCGAGATGCTGCTCCCGGCGCTCACGGGGCCCGTCGCGGTGGACGCCGCGGACGGCCTCGGCCGCCTCGCGATGCGCAAGGTGGCCGGCGCCACCTCCGATCGCGTCGTCGCCGCGCTGCTCGACGCGACCCCCTTCCCCGTCGGGGACACGCGCCGCCGTGCCGCCTGGGCCCTCGCGCGCATGGGCCTCACCGCCGCCTCCGCGGACAACGCGATGCGCATGCGCACGTTGGCGCTCGAGGACGGCGACCACCTCGTGCGCGCCTGGGCGCTCCGCGCGTGGCTCGGCGTCGCGACCGAGGCGGCGCGGCTGGACGGCATCACCCTCGGCGCCCGCGACCCCGACAACGCCGTGCGCATCGCCGCGGCCCGCGGCGCCGCCAAACACGCCGCGCCGGGCCTCACTCCCGTGCTCGCGCGGCTCCTCGAGGACCCCGATCTCTCCGTCCGCATCGAGGCCATCACCGCCGTCGGCGCCGCCCCTGGCGTGGACGCGAAGAGCCTCCTCGCGCGCGGCTTCGCCTCGCCCGTCGCCGAGGAGCGCGCCGCCGCACTCCGCGCCCTCGCCGCGAAGGACGCGCTGCCCGAGGCCGCCGCGAAGTGGACCGACCCGAGCGAGCCGATGATCGTGCGCATCGCCGCGGTCGAGTCGCTCAAGGATAGGAACCGCCTCCTCTTCTTCGCGCTCAAGGCCACCGAACCCGCGCTCCGGAGCGCCGCGGCCGGGGTGCTCCTCGACGGGAAGCCGCGCCCGGCCGAGCTGATCGAGCTCCTCCAGGGCGGGGACGCCGTGATCGCGCAGGCCGCCGCGCAGGCCCTCGGCGAGAACCCCGACCCCGCCTCCGAGGCGCCGCTCCTGGCGTACCTCCGGCGCAACGGCCTCTCCGCGGAGCAGGCCATCGCGGGCGTCAAGGCGCTCGTAGCCGTCTACAACACCGGCCGCCTCCCCCGGCCGGGCCCCGCCGCCGCCGCCGCGATCCGGCCCTGGCTGCGGGACCCCGCCATCGCCGCCGACGCCGACCGACTCGCCGCGCTCCTCCAGGTGGCCCCGCCCCGCGACCGCCACCCCGCGCGCCGCCTCCCGCTGCTCGAAGACGCCCGCCGCATCCGCTCCGCGCGGATCTTCACGAGCGAAGGCGAGATCCGCGTCGCGCTCTCGCCGGAGGCCGCGCCCTACACCGTGTGGAACTTCGCGCGCCTCGCGGAGGACGGGTACTACGACGGCCTGCGCTTCCACCGCGTCGTGGCCGACTTCGTCATCCAGACCGGCGACCCCCGCGGGGACGGCTGGGGCGGGCCCGGCTACGAGATCCCCGACGAGATCAACACCCTGCCGTACACGACGGGCGTGATGGGCATGGCGCTCTCGGGCCCCGACACGGGCGGCAGCCAGTGGTTCATCACGCTCTCGCCCCAGCCGCACCTCGACGGCACCTACACCGCCTTCGGACACGTCACCTACGGGATGCGCAGCGCCTCGGCGATCCAGGTAGGGGACACGATCGAGCGGATCGAGATCGAGCGGGTGCCGTAGGTCAGCGCGCCCCGACCATCCCGTAGATCGCCCCCGTCTCCGCCACCATGCGCGCCACCGAGAAGCGCGCCGCGACCGCGATCCCCTCCCCCCTCGGCCGGGCCAGGACCGCGCCCATGGCCGTCGCGAGCGCGCGCGCGTCTCCCGGCGGTACGAGCAGTCCCGCGCTGCCAACGATCTCCGGCAGCCCGCCGGCCGTTGTCGCGACGACGCGGCACCCGGCGCCCATCGCCTCGAGGACGACCTGACCGAGGCCCTCCTCGACGGACGGGTGCACGAAGGCGTCGATCGTGGCGAAGAAGCCGCCGAGGGCCGGGAGCGCGCCGAGGAAGACGACGCGTGCGCCGAGCGCCGCGGCCCGCGCTTCCAACGCCGCGCGGAGGGGGCCGTCCCCCGCGATCAGCAGCGTGCCGGGCGCCTGCGCCATCGCGTCGACGAGGTGGGCGTGGCCCGTGTGGGCCACGAGCGCCCCGGCGGCCCCCCAGAGCGGGCGGGGCAGGTCCAGCGCGCCCGGGAGCGGCGCCTCCAGGATCGGCACGGCGACGCCGTCGTGGACGACCTCGACACGATCCACGCCGGCCGCGCGGAGCACGCGGGCGACCGCCTCACTCACGGCCACCACGGCGGCGGCCGAGCGGTACTTCCAAGGGTGGCGCGGCGGGAAGTCGACGCGGCGGTGCACGACGAGCGGGCGGCCGGCGGCGAGCGCGAGGCCGTGGGCGTGCGGGGTGTGCGCGGCGACCAGGTCGTAGGCGCGGGCGCCGGCGCGCAACGGGAGGAGGTTCCGGAGGTCGGGCCCGGGGCGGAGCGCCACGGCGGGCGGGCCCACGAGCGCGGCGAGCGGCGCGTCGGGAACACCGGCCCAGCCGTCGTCCGGGCGATCGGCCAACAGGTACGCGAGCTGACGCTGGCCGCCCCGGAGCTCGGTGGCGGTGTCCACGTGGAGGACGCGCACTACCCGCCCACCGTCCGCTCCACGAGCGTCGCCTTCACCGCGCCGGCCCGCGTGTGGAGCACGGCCGCGAGGGGCACGCGCGCGGCGTCGTCCGTGAGCCAGACGGTCAGCTTCGGCTCGACGTCGTCGGTGTCGTGGTCGGCGAGCACCTCGACGCGGAGGGCGGCCTGGCCGGCGTAGGCCTCGGCGGCGGCGGTGTGGACGATCATCGGGATGGCGTTCTTGCCGGTCCAGACGGTCCACCGGGTGCGCTCGCCGACGGGGCCGGCCTCCTCGCGGATCCGGTAGAACGCGGAGACGGGGTCCTCCACGCCGGGGGCGGCGGCGTAGCGGCTCTCCGAGGGCTGCCAGACCTCGTCCCGGAGCTGGGTGCGCGACACGACGACGGCGTCCGCGCCGAAGCGGTTGTCCTGGTCCTGCTGGAAGCGGCCCTCGCGGAACCGCGTGAAGTAGCGGGCGGACCCGAGGCCGGCGGTCCACTCGGAGCGGAGGAGGTCGTCGATCGGGTAGAGCGAGACGAGCCACCCCGCGCTGCGGGCGCCCGCCTCGAAGATCCAGGCGGGGCCGGACTCGGAGGTGGTCGACCACGCGCTCCCGGCGTCGATCCCCATCCAGGAGACGGCCCACTCCAGCCGCTCGCCGTGGACGATCGGCGCGGCGAGGGCGGCGGAGACGAGGAGCGCGAACATCACGATCGAGCGTAGCGCGGACCCGTCGGCGCCGCGCCACCCCCTCCGCAACGACGACAGCTCGTGGTCAGAAGCTGACGGAGCGGCGCTCGGTGGACGAGGCGGGCTCGTCCATGCGCGGCGCCATGCGCGGGCCGGTGGGGGCGTTGGGGGCCGTCGGCGCCATCGCGGGAGCGGAGCGGCTGGGTGGGGCGCTCGCGGTGGGAGCATCGTCGTAGAAGAGGTCGTCCTCGCTCGGGGAGGCCTCGGCCGCGACGGCGGCGCCGACGGGCTCGGACGCGGCGGGGGCGTCGACCACGGCCAGCACGTCGACCACGGCCGGGGCCGCGTCGCTCCCGGCCGACGAGACCTGGAGCGCCTCCTCCTCGAGGCCGATCGGCACGGGCGTGCGCACGGCCGTCCGCATGAAGCTCTGCACGCGGTGGCACGGCACGATGAGGATCACCCCCGAGAGCTCGCCCTCCGTCACCGAGAGCTGGCAGTCGCCGCCGAGCTCGTACCGGGCGAGGTCGCCCTCGATCGTGGCGCCCGTGTCGAGCGTGATGCTGTCGGCGTGCGCCGGGAGGACGGTGAGCGAGGCGAGGAGGAGGAGCATGGTTCGAGTCTCCGCGGGGATGGACACCGGTCCCGCGCCCGGGCGCTACCGCCAGCGGCGATGAAGCCAGAGCCAGCCCTGGGGGTAGGCACGGATCTGGCCCTCGTACCAGGCGTTCGTCGCGTCGGTGAGGGCCTGGATGTCGGCCGTGTGGTCGCCGGTGAGGGGCGGGAGCGGCAGGGGCGCGATGGAGAGGTGATGCCGGCCAACGCCCACGCGGCGCTGCCACGCGGCGTAGATCGGCCGCCCCGTCTTGAGGTGCGCGGCCGCGATGCCGGCGGAGGTGCGCGCCGAGCGCCCGAAGAACGGGCTCGCGATGCCCTTCGCGTGGCGTTGATCCTGGATGAAGAGCACGGAGCGGCCGGCGTCGAGCGCGGCGTAGGCGTCGTCCATCGTGGCGCCGGTCTCGAGCGCGACGAGGTCGTGGCGGCGCCGGTGCGCGTCGAGGAAGCGGCGGGCCCACGCGTTGGTCGGCGTGCGGAGGAAGATGGCGAGCGGGAAGGCGTCCGCCCAGGCGAGCAGCGCGACGTCCCAGCTCCCGCCGTGGCCGGCGAGGACGAGCGAGCCGGGGGGCACGGCGTCGGCGCCCTCGACGGTGACGACGAGGCGGTCGAACTGGAGGAGCTCGACGTAGCCGAGGGCGAGGTCGTGCAGCATGCGGACGAGCACGGCGCGGGGGCGCGCGTCGGGGAGCGCGGCGCGCACGGCGTCCACGGCCTCGCGGCGACGGATGGGGAGGACCCACCACCAGAGCCACGCGAGGCCCCAGGCGAGGACGTCGGCGAGGCGCAGCGGCAGACGGGCGAGCACGGCGACGAGCGCATCGCGGGGGTCCATCAGGCGCTCGCGGGCGCCGCGGGGCGCACCCGCTCCGCGAGCTGGGCGAGGCGGGCCACCAGGGCGTCCCGCCCCTCCACGATCTCGACGTCCACGAGCAGGGCGTAGACCCCGGAGGTCGGCGGCAGGCGCGCGGCGTCCTTCTCGGTCGTGAGGACGACGTGGTCGTCCATCCACGCCTCGATGTTCTGGAGGTCCGCCCAGGCGTAGGGGTGGTGGTCCGGGAAGCTCCACGTCCGGTCGAGCGCGACGCCGAGGCCGCGCACGGCCTGGAAGAAGCCCTCGGGGCGCGCGACGCCCGCGAAGGCCGCGGCCGGGAGGTGCGGGAGCGCGTCGAGCGGGACGCGCTTGCCGAGGTGGAGCCAGCCGACTGGGCGGTAGCGCGCCTGGACGACGACGGCGCCGGGGCGGACGTGGCGGGCGAGCGGCGGCGGCAACGGCCCGTGGTTGACCCAGACGACGTCGGCCTTCGCGAGCCAGGAGCGCGGCACCCGCGCCGTCCCGACGGGGATCGGGCCGCCGCCGTGGGGCCACCGCGCGTCGACGACGACGACCTCGAGGTCCCGCGCGATGGCGCGGTACTGAAGGGCATCGTCGAGGATGGCGAGCCGCGCGCCGTGCTCCACCGCCGCGCGCACCCCGGCGAGGCGGTCCGGGGCGGAGGCGACGCGGAGGCCGCCGCGGGCGAGCATCACGAGCTCGTCCCCGAGGTCGACGGCCTCGCCGTGCAGCCGCACGTCGTCTCCCTTACGACGGCCGTACCCGCGGGAGACGACGACGGGATCGAGGTCAGCGAGGTGCTGGGCGAGCCAGCGCGCGACGGGGGTCTTGCCCGTGCCGCCGGCGGTGAGCGCGCCGACGGAGACGACGGGGACCGGGGCCTTGCGCGCGCCGCCGGGGCGGAGCGCCACGCCGAGCATCCAGACGGGCACGAGCGGGTAGAGCCACGGGCGCAGGGGGCGCTCGGGCGGGATGGGCCCCGCGAGCAGCGGCGCGAGCACGGCGACGGCGCGTTCCGCCACCCCGCGCGTCGGTAGCGGTGTCACGTTCGGGCGGGCGGCGAAGGCGTCCACGAAGGCCATCGGGAGGTCGTCCGGGGAGAGCGCGGGGAAGCTCTCCACGTCCGCCCAGGCGGCGGCGTGGCCCTCCGTGAAGGGGCCGTGCACGATGGGGCACCCGGCGGCCTGCGCCTCGGCGGGGCTGTGACCGCCCGTGCGCGCCTCGTAGGTGCCGCCCACGAACGCGGCGGTGGCGCCGGCGTAGAGCCCCGGGAGCTCGCCGAGGGTGTCGAGCAGCACGACGTCGATGTCCGGGGGCACGGCGCCGCCGAGGGCCGAGCGCCGTGCCCAGCGCTCGCTGCGCGCGTCCAGCAGGGCGGCGACGGCCGGGAAGCGCTGGGGATCGCGCGGGGCGAGCACCAGGAGCGGCTGGGGCTCGAGCGCGAGCATCGCGTCGAGCAGCGCGAGCTCCTCGCCTTCCCAGGTACATCCCGCCACGATCGTCGGCCGGGTCCAGGTGAGGACCGGGGCGGGCGCGGGCGCTTCGCGCTTGAGCTCGCCGAGGGGCGTGCCGCCGAGGAGCGCGGCGGCGGCGGCGTCGGCCGGGAGCCACGTCACGCCGCGGGTGAGCGCGCCGAAGAGGCCCGGGATGGCCTGGAGGCGTCGCATTCCGGGGCCCACGCGGGCGCCAACCACCACGACCGGGATGCCGCGGCGACGGCAGCCGGCGAGGAGCGCGGGCCAGAGCTCGGCCTCGATGAGGAGGAGGCAGCGGGGGCGTACCCGATCGAGCCACGCCCCGACGACGAGGGGCACGTCCACCGGGAGGAAGCAGGTCTGATCGGCGCCGACGCGCTGGTCGCGGGCGTGGTCGCTGGTGCAGGTGCGCAGGATCGGCGCGCCGCCGGCGTGCGGGCGCAGCGCGGCGACGAGGGCCGCGGCCGCGCGCCCCTCGCCGAGGGAGGCCGCGTGGATCCAGACCGCGCCGGGCTCGATCTCGAGCGAGGGCCAGCCGAGGCGCTCGCGGGCGTGGCCGCGCAGCCGCGGGTGCACGAGCACGGCGAGCGCGATCAGCGGCGCGAGGAGCGTGGTGAGGAGGCCGTAGAGGACGATCACGCGGGGGACCACCCGTAGGCGGGCATCGGCACGCGGTCTCCCTCGAAGACGACGCCCTCCTGCTCAAGGAGCGCGCGCTGGAGCGTGCCGCGGGCGGGATCTCCCTGGAGCGCGACGTGGCCGGAGGAGCGGATAATCCGGTGCCACGGGACGGTGGTGCCCGCGGGGAGCGACGCGAGCGCCCAGCCGACCTGGCGGGCGAGGCGCGGCGAGCCGAGGGCGGCGCCGACGTGGCCGTACCCCATGACCCGCCCCGCGGGCACCTGCTCCACCACGGCCATCACCCGTTCACGAAAGCGCATCTCCATCGGCCTAAGCCGACGCTTCGTAAGGGTCGAGGCCGAGGCGTTCGCGACACGCGGCGAGGGAATCCCCCACCACGAGCACGGTGACGATGCGCTCGGCGCGCGCGGGGTCCGTCGTGAAGAGCGCGCCGCCGCCGAGGAGCGCGGGCTCGCCCTCGACGCGGAGCGGGGCCCGCGCACCCACGCTCTCCGCCCACGCGGCGAGGCCCCCGAAGCCGGCGGCGCGCACCTCGTCGCGGGAGACCTGGGTCCAGAGCCCGACGCGGTCCCGCCGCACGCGGCGCCCGATGGCGCGGGCGACGCGGCCCATCGTGACGCGGGGGTTGAGCTCCACGATGGGCTTTAGCGCGAGCGCGCCTCCGGGCGCCCGGTAGACGAGCGCGTCGAGCCCCGCGGGGCCCGCGAAGCCCGCCGCCGCCATCGCCGCGCCGAGATGCTTCGCCGCCAAACCGAGACGATCCCCCTGCTCCGCGAGGAGGCGCTTGACATCTCCCGGTTGGTCCCGCAACACGTCGCCGAGCACGGCGCCGCGGTAGCGCCCGCGCGCGTCGGTGAGGAAGCGGCCCCAGCCGTCCGTCGTGACGCGCCCGTCCGCGCCCACGTCGAACTGCAAGGAGAGATCGATCACGCGGTCGAGCCACGGCTCCACGACGACGGAGCCCTGCGCCGCGATCACGGCCTCCGCCCACGCCGCCGCGCCGGGGTCCGACGCGCGCCGCATGCCACGGCCGGCCGTGCCGAGGGGGGCCTTGTAGACGCTCGCGCCCGTCGTGACGCGGTCCACATCGGCGCGGGAGCGGCACACCACGCCGACCACGGCGGGATCACACAGATCGGGGCGCTCGGCGAGGCGGGCGGCGGACCAGCCCTTCTCGTAGAGCGCCCGCCAGCGGGGGTCCCAGCGCGCGCCGCCCTCCGCGAGCGGCGCCAGCGCCTCGGCCACGGCCGGGCTCCACCCCCAGGGCTTGAGCTCCGCGATCGGGCGCCCTCGGAGCGCCGCGGGCCCGCCCTCGACGACCTCGGGCGGCGGGAACCCGGCCCGCGCGAGCTCCGCGAGGAAGGGCGGGGTGGGCGCGCGGGGCACGAGCACCACATCATCCTTTCCCGAGAGGAAGACCATCAACGACGCGAGATCACGAGCGATCCGGGCGCCCGTTGGGGTGGCGGGGAGCCCGGCGACCTCCCCCTCCACCTCAGGGTGGAAGCTGAACACGCGCGGCGCCCGCCCCTTGGACGCGCCGTGGCCCTCCAGGCGGGTGATCGTGTCCGCGTCGAAGCCGGCGGCGACGCGCGGCTCCCGGAAGAAGCGGATGCCCTTGGCGCGCGCAGGGGTGAGCGGGGGCGGGAGCGCGGCGACCCACGCGTCCCAGCGGGACACGGTGGGGTCGCGCCAGGTGTCGAACCACGCGAGGCCGTGCTTGACGTGGCGGATCTCGTCCGCGAGGACCTCGTCGAGGACGGCGGCGGTGTCGTCGTCCCCCACGCGGCGGAAAGCCGCGGCGTAGTACGCGGCATAGTCCAGGTTGGCCTGCTCGAACGTGAGCGAAAGCCCGGCCACGAGCGGCAGCGGATCGGCCCCGGCGAGGGCGTCCCAGAAGTAGCGGTTGACCGGGAGGTCTCCGAAGCGGACGCCCACGGCCTCCATGCGCGCGAGGTAGCTCGCGAGGTGGCGCTGCTCGTCGGCGGCGATGTTCACGAGGCCGCGACGGAAGGCCGCGGGCGCCTCGGGGAAGCGCACGAGCGCGAGCGCGATCAGCTCGAGCGCGAGGAGCTCGTGGTTGGCGAAGAAGTGGAGGGCGCGGCCGCGGGACTCGGGCTGGTGGAGGGTGGCCTCGGCGGGGAAGGCCGACCGGACGGTGGCGCCGCGCGGCGGGAGCGCGAGGCCGGCGGGGCGGCCGGGCACGTCGGGGAGCGCGTCGGAGGGGGCGCGCGCGTCCCCCTCGCGCGCGGCGACGGGCGGCGCGAGCTTGTCGGCGAGGGTGGTCCCCGTGAGGACGCGCCGGGCCCACGCGGTGTACGGCATCGGGGCGATCTAACGCGACGGGGATGCGCCTACCGGCCCGGGGGCGCATCGCCGGTGGGCGGGGCCGGGCGCCGCGAGGCGGGCCGGACCCGGGGCACCGCCGGCGTCGGGGGTCGCCCGGAGACGATCCTCCCCTACCCCGCCTGGCGCATCACGAGCCGTGCGTACTCGCCTCCGGACGCGAGGAGGCTGGCGTGTGTGCCGCGTTCGACGACGCGCCCACCCGCGAGGACCACGATGACGTCGGCGTCGCGGATGGTGGAGAGGCGGTGCGCGACGACGAAGGTGGTGCGGCCCTTCATGAGGCGCTCCAGGGCCTCCTGGACGAGGGCCTCGCTCTCGGCGTCGAGGTTGGATGTGGCCTCGTCGAGGAGCAGCACCGGGGCGCCGCGGAGGAGCGCGCGGGCGATGCAGATGCGTTGGCGTTGGCCGCCCGACAATCGCATGCCGAGCTCGTCGATGCGGGTGCCGTAGCCCCTCGGGAGCGCGCGGATGAAGGCATCGGCGTTCGCGGCCTCGGCGGCTGCGAAGACCTCGGCGTCCGTCGCGTGCGGACGACCGAAGCGGATGTTGGCGGCGACCGTGTCGTCGAAGAGGAACGGCTCCTGCGTCACGACGGCGATCTGGCGGCGGACGGAGGCGAGGGTGAGCGTCCGCACGTCCACGCCGTCCCAGCGGAGGGCGCCGACGGAGGGGTCCCGGAGGCGCGGGAGGAGGGAGAGGAGCGTCGTCTTGCCGCTGCCGCTCGCACCCACGATGGCGACGCGCTGGCCGGCCTCGACGGTGAGATCGAGCCCGGTGATGACGCTGCCGTCGCCGTAGTCGAAGCCGACGTCGTCGAGGGTGATCGTGCGCGGGGCGGTCGCGACGATGGTGCCGGTGTCGGCGATGGCGGGCGGCGCGTCGAGGAGGCCGAACACGCTCTCTGCGGAGGCGAGCGCGCGCTGGAGGAGCGACTGGATGAGGGTGAGCCCCTTGAGCGGCTCGTTCATCAGGCCGAGCGCGACGAGGAAGGCGACGAGCTGGCCGGGGGCGAGCTCCCCGCGGAAGACCTGGCCTCCGCCCACCCAGATCACCGCGCCGACGCCGAGGGACGCGATGAACTCCACGACCGGCCCGGGGAGGAGCTGGGCGGTGACGGCGCGGAGCTGGGCGTCGTGATGCGCCTCGTTGATCGTGGCGAATCGGGCGCTGCGCTCCCCTTCCCCGCCGAAGACCTGCACGACGCGGATCCCGGCGAGGGTCTCCTGGGCGGTGCCGGCGAGCGCTGCGCCGCCGTCGAGCGTGTCGCGGGAGGCGCGCCGGACCCACTTGCCGAAGCGGTCGATGGGGAGGGCCACGAGCGGGAGGAGCACCACCGCGACCGCGGCGAGCCGCGGGTTCATCCAGAACGCGCTGGCGACGAGGCCGATCAACGTGAGCGGCTTCTGCACCGCGGTCACGACGCCGCTCATGGCGTACTGGAGGTTGTTGATGTCGGCGAGCAGGCGCGTCGTGCGCTCGCCGGAGGGGGTGCGCTGGTGCCAGCCCACGTCCATCTCCAGCAATTTATCGAAGGCCGCCTGACGCAGATCGGTCACGATGCGCCAGGAGATCGACCGCGTCAGCATGCCGCGGGACACGTTCACGAGGCCGTTGAGGGCGTAGAGCGCGACGACGCCCGGCGCGAGGAGGGCCAACATCCCGGCGTCCTTCCTCACCAGGACATCGTCGAGGACGCGCTGAATCAGGAAGACGAGGACGCCGGGGAGCGCGGAGGCGACCAGCACGAGGACGAGGGACAACGCCAGCTTCGCGCGGAAGGGCGCGAAGAGGGCGACGAGGCGCCGGGTGTGGGAGCGGGGGGCGATCACGGGGCGGCCGCTTCGGAGGGTTCGGGCTCGACTTCGGGAGGCGCTTCCGGGAGTGTGGCCGCGCACCCGCCGACCTCGACCACCTGCCACCGCTCGATGGGGGCGCCGGTGGCGTCGCGTTCGCTGATGACGTTGGGCGAGCCGCGGTCGAGGCAGAAGCGGTCGGTCGGGAGGCCGGGGCCGCTGCGCGCGCGCCGCACGAAGAGGGCGTTGTCCGCCCATCGTGTGGGCCAGAGGTCGTACTGATCCGCCCGCGCCACGCCGGGGAGCGCGTAGGCCTCGAGACCCTCGTAATACTGGATCAACGCGGCTTCCTGGTAGCGCTCGGTGTAGATCGGCTCGACCCCCCAGGCCTGGACGCTCTCCGCGAGGACCCGCCCGACGCCGAGGCGCGCGGTGGGGTCCTTCGGAAAATCGAGGATCGGCCGGTAGAGGTGGACGACGACGAGCAGCGAGAGCGCGGCCCCGAAGCCGGCGCCGGTCCACGCGGCGCGGCGGACCCGGCCAGAGGAATTCGCGAGGCCGACGGCGGCGCCGAGCCAGGCGGGCGCGGCCCAGTTCGGCTCGCCCTGCGCGAGGGTGGCGGCGAGGGTGAAGAACGCGAGGACGGGGAAGCTGACCCACCAGGAGAGGCGATCCGTCGTGTCGCCGCGCCACCCGGTGGCCCAGAAGGCGACGGCGGCGCCGAAGAGGACGGGGCTGACGAGGCCGACCTGCGCGCCCAGGAACGCGAGGGCGCCGAGGGGCCCGGGGGCGGGGGCGCTGGTGGCGCCGGCGCTGCCGGTGACCCCCTCCCCGAGGCCGTGGTTGAGCTGGAAGCGCACGGAGACCCAGTCGTGGTCGGCGTTCCAGAGGAGGTTGGGCGCGAGGAGGGCGAGGGTGAGGGCCACGCCGGGGAGCATGGCGCGCCACTGCCGCGGGGCCCCGAGGAACAGGAGCGGCCAGATGCCCCAGCCGGTGTACTTGGAGAGCCCGGCGAGGCCGGCGCCGAGGCCGGCGACCAACCAATTGCCCCGGTAGGCACCGGCCAACGCGAGGGCCCAGCCCGCGAGCATGGGGGCGTCGGGCGTCGCGAGGACGCCGCCGAGGGTGTAGAGCGGCAGGCTCGCCAGGATCGTGACGAGGAGCCACCGATCGCGCACGGCGGGCAGCAGGAGCGCGACGGCGGCGGTGCCCGCGAGGACGGGGCCGGCGCGGACGCCGAGGGAGGTGGCGCCGAAGAGGTGGGAGAAGGGGGCGATGAGCCAGGCGATGCCCGGCGGGTGGTCGTAGTAGCCGGCGGCGAGGCGCTGGGACCACGTCCAATAGTAGGCTTCGTCCTCAACGATCCCGGTGGTGGCGGCCACGGCGAGGCGGGCGACGAGCACCGCGAGCAGGAGGAGGAGCGGGCCGGCGGCGCGGCGCGTGCCCTCGTGGGGGGTCACCACCGCAGCTCCGGCACGCGCCACGCGGCCTCGAGCGCGATGCGGCCGCTCATCTTGGAGGCCCCCGCGCGCCGCTCCGTGAAGGTGATGGGCACCTCTACGATCCGCGCGCCGACGGCGTGCGCGCGCCATGTGGCCTCGACCTGGAAGGCGTAGCCGTCCGCGCGGAGGTGGGCGGGCTCGATGGCGGCGAGGGTCTCCGCGCGCCATGCCTTGAAGCCACCGGTGAGGTCCCGCTGGGGTAGGCCGAGGCACGCGCGGGCGTAGGCGCTGCCGAAGCGGGAGAGCGCGCGCCGCCCCGCGCCCCACGCGACGGTGCCGCCGCCGGCCACCCAGCGCGAGCCGAGGACCAGATCCGCGCCCCCGAGCGCGGCGAGGAGCCGGGGGAGGTCGGCGGGGTCGTGGGAGTGGTCGGCGTCCATCTGGACGATGGGGTCGAAGCCGCCGGCGAGGGCGCGCGCGAAGCCGTCGCGGTAGGCGGGGCCGAGGCCGCGGAGGCCGGTTCGCCGCACCACGATCGCGCCCGCAGCCGCGGCGCGATCGGCGGTGCCGTCGGGGGAGGCGTCATCCACGACGAGCACGACGGCGCCCGGCAACGCGACGCGGATCGCGAACACGAGCGGCTCGATGTTCTCGGCCTCGTTGTAGGTGGGGATCACGACGACGGGCGGCATGCGGGCGGGGACCTATCCGGATGGGGGCGCGGCGACCGGTGCCCCGTTGGGATGATGGCCAACCGCACGGCGAGCATCTGGCTACGCTCGCGCATGCTGCACTGACCCGTCACTGGACGGAGATGACGACCCGCTCGAGCACCACCGGGGTGGCCGGGCGGTCCTGCTCGTCGCGCGGCGTGGCCGCGATGGCCTCGACGACCTCGGGGTTCCCGCAGTCCCCGAAGACGGTGTGCAGGCCGTTGAGGTGCGGCGTGGACGCGACGGTGACGAAGAACTGCGAGCCGTTCGTGTCCGGCCCGCGGTTCGCCATCGCGAGCAGGCCGCTGCGCTCGAACTTGTTGGCGGCGCCGCCCTCGTCCGCGAAGGTGTAGCCGGGGCCGCCAGAGCCGTCCCCGAGCGGATCGCCGGCCTGGATCATGAAGTCCGGGATCACGCGGTGGAAGATCGTGTTGGTGTACAGCGGCCGCTTCGTCGGCTTGCCGGTCGTCGGGTCGATCCAGGCGCGCTTGCCCTGCGCGAGCTCGACGAAGTTGCGCACCGTCTCGGGCGCCTGCTCGTGCCGGAGGATGCAGCGAATGTCGCCCAGCGAGGTCTGGAGGGTGGCGATGAAGACGCGGTTGGGCGGCGGGCCCCAGGGGCGGGCGAGCGCGGCGGAGACGAAGGCGAGCAGCAGGAGACGCATCCGGCGCCGATACCTCGCCGACGGGGCGCGGCGCCACCCCCGATGCCGGTACACTGCCCGGATGTCGCTCCTCGCCGCGCTCCTCGCCTGCACGGGCCCCCAGCCGACCCCCGACGCGCCCGTGTCGCCCCCCGTGGTCGAGGAGCAGACCGTCGAGGAGCAGACCGTCGAGGTGCTCGACCCCGCGCCCGGCGGCGACACCGCGGAGGACCCCGACACCGAGGACGCCGACGGCTGCAAGGCCCTCTACAATCCCGACGTCCTGCAGGCCTTCGAGGTCGAGATCAGCGACGAGGAGTGGGCGGAGCTCGAGAACGACTACGCGCGCGGCGAGAAGGACTACCACCCGATCGTGTTCCGCTACGGGGACGAGGTGGTGGAGGACGCCCAGATCCGCCTCAAGGGGAACCCAGGGTTCTCCTGGTACATCGAGAAGATGCAATTCGTGATCGCCTTCAACGAGACCGACCCGGCCGGGCGCTTCCACGGCCTGCGCAAGCTCTCGCTCGACGCGACCTGGTACGAGCCGACGCTGCTCCGCGACCGCGTCGCGTGGCAGGTGATCCGCCGGGAAGGAAGCCTTCCGTTCGCCTGCGCCAACAGCGCCACGCTCACGATCAACGGCGCCTACTACGGCCTCTACGCCAACATCGAGTTCCTCGACCACGAGTGGCTTGAGCGCAGCTACGACGACCCCACCGGCACCCTCTGGAAGTACGGGACGGACCCGGTCGCCAACGAGGAGGCCTCCACCGGGGCCGCGATCGCGCGGATGAACGACACGACGGACGTGGAGGGACTCGCCGCCCTCGGCGACCTCGACGAGTGGCTCCGCGCCTGGGCGGCCGAGGCCGTGCTCGGCTCAGACGACGGGTACTGGTGTTGCAACCACAACTACTACCTGTACGAGCACCCCTCGCGCGGCATCCTCTTCCTGCCGTGGGACCTCGACGACACCTTCGATGTGATGGCCTACGACGCCGATCCGGTCACCGGCTACGCCGCCGGCGAGGCCATGGGCCTCTTCGCCCAGCCGCACTTCCGGGCGGTGGTGGCCGATCCGGTGTGGGGCCCTCGCTACGTGGACGCCATCGAAGCGATGAACGACGCGCTCGACCCGGACCTCACCATCGCCGAGATCGACTCCTGGGACGCCCAGATCCGCGACGCGCTCGAGGCCGACCCCAACCGGAGCATCGGCTGGGAGGAGCACGTCGCGGCCACCGAGCGCATGCGGCTCTGGGTGCGGGCCCGGCACGCGTTCCTCGCGAGCTGGGTCGCGTGCCAACGCGGCGGCACCGACGACGCCGACGGCGACGGCGCGCCCGTGTGTAACGACCCCGACGACAACGACGCCGCCGTACACCCCGGCGCCACCGAGGCCTGCAACGGCGTAGACGACGACGCCGACGGCTGGATCGACGACCTCTCCGTCGACGGGCAGAGCGCCTGCGACGACTGCGTCCGCCACGACCTGGACGACCGCCACTTCGCGTTCTGCCGGTGGCCGCGCACCAACGCGGACGCCGAGGCCAACTGCCAGACCCGCGGGGGCACCCTCACCGGCCCGCAGACGACCGGCGAATACTACGCCTACTTCTTCTACACCTGGCCCGTGCGCGAGGCGTGGTGGACCGCCACGGGGACCACCCGGTGCACCACCTGGGACGAGTCGGCCTTCGCCGCCGGGACCGCCGCGTGCGCCGAATCCCACCCGAGCGTGTGCGCGCTCCCGTGAGCGAGGTGCCTACTCGACGGTGACCGCGACCGACCACCAGCCCATGCCGCCGCGACCGTCGAGCACGACCGCGTGGAGGACGCCCGCGCCGGCGTCGTTCGGGGTGTTCCAGGTCACGGTGCCGCTCTCGGGCTCGTCCTCCTCGAAGGACGGGATGCCGCCGCCGAGCGTGCCGACATCGGTGTACCAGCGCCACTCGAGCTCCTCCGTGCGGGTCTCCTCGACGCCCTCGGTGGTGACGTAGGCGTACTCCTCGAGCGCGCCGGCGAGGGTCGCCTTCAGGTCGTAGCTGCGCCCGGCGTCGACGCGGAGGGCCTCCCCGGCGGCGAGCGCGTTGCCCTCGACCTCGAAGACCTCGACGTCGGGGTTCTGGTTGGGCGTCGGCGCGAGGCTGATCGGCACCCGGCGCAGGACGAGCTCGGTGTCGCCTTCGTCCTCGGGGGTGGCCGTCGTGAGCGTGACCTGCACGGTGGCGCTCGTGCCTTCGAGGGCCTCGGCCTCGGTGAGGCCCGCGAGGGCGTCCGCCGGCACGACCCAGCTCGGCGGGAGGCCGGGCTCGACGCCGATGAGCCCGGCGGCGGCGAGGGTGGCGAAGAGCTCCGCTTGTTCCTCGGGGGTCAGCGAGCCCATGTCGTCCAGGCCCTCGAGGACCGACGGGTCGAAGGAGCAGCCGAGCTCGCTGCCCGCGACGCACGCGAACCAGATGGCGGACCATGGGGCGCCGCCCGGCACGTAGGCGAGCGAGGTGAAGGTGACGGCGTCCCCCGGGCGCGGCTCGGCCGGCTCGGCGCGGACGGCGAGGAGGCGGAGGCGGTCGAGGTCCCACTCGTCGGCGAGGTCGATGGACTGGCAGCCGAGCAGCGTGAGGAGGATCACAGGTTCACCTCCACCTGGAAGCCGAGCGAGGGGACCAGCGGCAGCCCGTTGATCGTGGCGCTCTCGGTGTAGTCGTAGTTGTAGAGCTGGAACTCGGGGTTGTCGCCGTGGATGACGTTGAGGACGTCCCCGAAGACCTCGAGCTGCCAGTGTTTGAAGGTGAAGAGCCGCGAGACGCGGATGTCGGCCGCGTAGTACGCGGAGAGGCGCTCGCTGTTGGTGTCCGCGCTCGGAAAGCCGAGGTAGCGCCCCTCGTCCATGAGGTAGAGCCCCTGCCCGTCGTAGGGGGTGTAGGGGTTGCCCGTGACGTACTGGACGCGCGCGGAGACCTCGAAGTCGAGCGGGAGCCGGTAGCCCGCGACGCCGGTGAGGATGTGGGTCTGGTCGAAGTCGAAGGGGTACCAGGCCTCGGGATCGTCGGGGGTGTCGTTGCGCTCGGACTTGGAGAGCGTGTACGAGATCCACCCGAAGAAGCGGTCGATCCGGGCGTGCCGGACCATCACCTCGAGGCCGTAGGCGCGGCCGACGCCGGTGTCCCCTTCCCCGCCGAAGCCGAGCGCGAGGGGGTCCATCCACCGGTAGAAGCCCGTCGCGTCGGCGCTGATGGCGGGGCTGAACTTCTGCTCCCAGCCGAGCTCGTTGCCCCAGGCGCGCTCGAAGAAGGCCTCCCCGATGAGCTGCGCGTTCTGCGGTGGCTGGTGGTAGAGCCCCGTGCCCGCCTTGATCGTGGCGCCCTCGAAGGGCTCGAAGCGCACGGCGAAGCGCGGGTCGGGCGCGACCTGCACGGGCTCGTCGTCGCGCACGATGCCGTCGAGGCGCAGGCCGGCGACCACGAGCAGGCGATCGCGGTCGGCGAAGGGGCGGATCTGCGCCTCGAGGAAGGAGTCCGGGTAGGCGTTCCACCGGCCGCCGTCGATGGTGAGGGGCTCCTCCTCGGAGAGCGGATCCTCGCCGTCCACCGGCACGCCGGCGACGTAGACGGAGAGGTCGTACCGGGCGGCCTCGCTGTCGAGGCCGGCGGCCACGGAGAGGGCCTCGGAGGGGGTCCAGCGGAGCTCGCCGCGGAGGTCGACCCGTACGGCGTCCAGCTCGATGCCGATGTCGCTGCCGAAGCCGACGCGCGTGCCGTCGATGCCGAAGGCGGGTTGGAGCTGGAACTTCAGGGTGTCCGAGAGCGGGCGGGCCCAGCGGAGCACGAGGCGGTGAGTGGAGTAGTGGACGCCGATCTGGTCGGCCTCGCCGGCGTCGGTGCGGACGATGAGGTCGTCCTGGAAGCCGAAGAGGAGCGCGGAGAGCTCGTTGTCGCCGGCGTCGAGGGCCTCGATCTTGAGTTGGTAGTCGAGCCAGCGGGGCGCGGCGTAGAACTCGGCGTTGGCGAGCGCGGCGCCGAGGATGGCGTCGATGTAGGAGCGCCGGGCTCCAACCGAGAAACCAACCTTGTCCTTCCCCTTCTTCCCGACCTTGCCGGTGGCGAACACGCCGGTGTCGAGCACGTCCGTCCGCCACACCAGCTTGGTCTGGTCCGGGTAGGTGGACGTGGTGCTCACGTCGATGACGCCGCCGGTCGAACGCCCGTAGCGGGCGCTGTAGGTGCCCGGCAGGTAGTCGACGGCGGAGATGAGGTCGGGGTTGAGGATCGAGCGGAAGCCGCCGAGGTGGTACACCAGCGGCACCTCCACCCCGTCGACGTAGACGTTGCTGTCCTCCGGGTTGGCGCCGCGGAGGACGAGCAGGCCGGTCCCGAAGGGTGCGCGCGCCGCGCCGGGGAGGCTCTGGATGACGCGCACGGGGTCGCCGAAGGTCCCGGGCACCCGCCGCACCTCGGCCATCGTGAGCGTGCGCCGCGTGACCTCGGGGGGGCGCTCCTTCTCGTAGATGCCGACGACGCCGGCGCCGCGGTAGCTCAGGCGCCGGAGCCACAGGCCGAGTTCGGTGACCTCGCCGGCGACGACGGTGACGTCGAGCTCGTCGCGTTGGTGCTCGGGCGTGAAGGCGACGAGGGTGACCGCGCCGGGGTCGATGCCGGAGAGGGCGAACCTGCCCTCGGCGTCGGTCGTGGTGGTCGCGATCGTGACCTCGCCGCGGCGCACCTGCACGGCGGCGCCGGGGATGGGCGCGCGCGTCGCCATCTCGCGGAGGGTGCCCTCGATCGCGAGGGCGGGCGCGGCCTCTTCGGCGGGCGGCGGCTGAACGGCGAGCTTGAAACCGTAGTCGAACTCGACGGCGACGGGCACGGGGCCGGTGGCGTCCTCCGCGGGGGAGAAGCGGAACTGCCGCGCGGCCTCGACGGCGGCCTCGTCGAAGCCCTGCCCGGCGGGGGTGACGACCTCGACCGCGGTGACGAGGCCGGTGGCGTCGATCTCGAGGAGGAGGCGGACGCTCGCCTCGACGCCCGCGGCCTCGGCGGCGGGCGGGTACGGCGCCTGCACGAAGTCGAGGAGCGCCGGGTCCTTCAGGAGCGGCGGGAGCTCGCCCTCGGCGGGGGCGGCGGGCGGCGCGGCCGACGGCGCGTCCTGCGCGGCGGCGAGCGGGAGGAGGGACAGGAGGAGCAGCAGCACGGCCGGAACCCGGTAGCATGGCGCGAGCGCCGACGGGTGTCGCCGTGGCGCTCGGGATCAGAAGACGCCGAGGTTCCCTGGCCACTCGATGTCGAGCGTGAGGGTCCACTCCCAGGTGCCCGGCACGAGCTGGGCGCCGACGCCGATCGACGCGACGGAGACCCGCCCGAGGAGGAACGGGGTGACCTCCTTCTCGAAGTACCGGCCCCCTCCCCCGAGATCCAGCGTGGTCGAGAGGGCGCCGCGCCCGAACCGCTGCCGCCCCGCGACGGTGACGAGGCCGAAGCCGGCGGCGTCCCCGAGGCCGACGCCGAGCCAGGCGCGCGTCACGAGGCGCTCCCGGAACACGAAGGTCAGGTTTCCGCCCACCTCCGCGCGCTCTCCCTGGAAGAAGCCGGCTCCGAGGCCCCACGTTCCTCCGAGGAAGGGCCCCATGTCGGGGTCCTCGCGCAGCTCCGCGAGGCGGTCGGCCTTGGCGGCGAAGCCGATGCCCTCCGACTTGATCTTGCGGGAGACGATGCCGACCACGCGGCCCTCCTCATCCACGAGCGGGCCCCCGGAATTCCCCGGGTTGAGCGCGGCGTCCGTCTGGATGAGCCAGGGGCCCACGCCGCCGACCATCCCGCGCGAGGCGCTCCACACGAGGAGGTTCGCGAGCTTGCCGCCGGTCGCCTGCCCGAAGGGGTGCCCGAGGGCGTACACCGTGTCCCCGACGGCGACGTCGTCCGTGCGGAGGGGCAACCCGACGACCTCCGGCCCGCCCTCCACCGCGACGAGCGCGAGGTCGTGCGAGGGGTCCCGCGCGATCACCCGGCCCGACACCTGCTCGCCGCCGCGGTACTTCACCATCGGCCGCAGCCCCGTCGCGACGCAATGATACGCCGTGGCCACGATGCGCCGTGCGGGTGGCGCCTCTACGATCGCGCCGGCGTCGACGAGATCGGCGGCGTCGAGGACCACGCCCGCGCACAGGGACGGGCCCGTCTGCAGCAGCACCACCGAATCGAGCCACACGTCCAGCATTCCCCCAGGTTAACGGGCGCCCCCTCGGAGTCCCCATGTTCCTCTGGCTGGCCCTCGCTTCCTGCACCGGCGTCACCAACGACAAGGACGGCTCCGCCGCCGACGATTCGGGCGCGGACACCGACGACACCGACATCACCGAGGACACCGACCTCCCCGTCGAGGGTGACGTCGAGGGCCCCGACCTCCCCGCCTGCACCCCCGCGGCCGGCAGCGGCGACTCCGTGGCCCTCTCCGGCGTGGTCCTCACGCCCGACGGACCGGTCGCCGGCTACGTCGTCTACGGGCGCGGCACGGGCACCATCTCATGCGTCGGCGCGGACTGCGACACCGGCGGCGCCGAGGTGGTGTGCACCGAGGGCGTGCTCTCCCCCGGCCTCATCGACGCCCACAACCACCTCCAGTACAACTCGCTCCCGCCCTGGCAGGTCGGCCCCGAGTTCGAGGACCGCTACGACTGGCAGGGCGACGACCGCTACGACGACTTCAAGGCGGGCTTCAACGAGATCAAGGACGACTACAAGTGCGAGATCATGAAGTGGGCCGAGGCCCGTGAGCTGATCCACGGCACCACGGCGGCGGTCGGCTCCAGCGGGGACGACGCCTGCATCGACGCGCTCGTGCGCAACCTCGACGAGGGCAGCCAGGCCAGCGGCCTCTCCAGCTACGACATCGACTACAGCGCCAGCAACGTGACCGACAACCTGAGCGAGAGCGACGGCAGCTCCACCACGTCGGCCCTGGCCTCCGGCTCGCTCGACGCCGCGCTCTACCACGTGGCCGAGGGCAAGGACGGCTCGGTGCGCGACGAGATCGACTACATGTTCGACATCGGCATGGTCGGCCCCGGGCAGTACTACGTGCACAGCTCGGATGCGACGACCAGCCAGCTCGCGCAGATGGCGTCCGAGGGCACCGGCCTCATCTGGTCGCCCCGCTCCAACCTCGCGCTCTACGGCACGACCACCCCGGTCGAGATCGCCGACAAGCTCGGCGTCGCCTGGGCGATCGGCACGGACTGGACGCCCTCGGGCTCCATGGCCCCCATCGGCGAGCTCGCCTGCGCGGCCGACTGGCTCGCCTCCAAGGGCAGCCCCATCTCGGACGTGACCCTCTGGGAGAAGTCCACGACCGACGCCGCGCGCGCCGTCGGGGCGGACGGCGTCCTCGGGCAGCTCGCCGCCGGGATGCAGGCCGACATCGCCGTCTTCACCTGGAGCCGCACGCCCTACCGCGGCATCATCACCGCCGAGGCCGCGGACGTGCGCCTCGTCGTCGTCGGCGGCCAGGCGAAGTACGGCCTCACCGAGTACGTCACCGCGCTCTCCGACACCCCCGACTGGTGCGAGCCCCTCGACGTGTGCGGCGAGTCCCGCTCTATCTGCGTGGCGGACGGCGCGAGCGGAGACGACGCCGCGACCCTCGCCGACGTCGAGGCCACGTTGACCGCCGCGCTCGCGGGGATCTCGATGCCCGCCGGCTACGAGTACGCCGGTGAGCTGTACGAGCTGTACGCCTGCGAGGCCGCCACCACCTGCAACCTCTCCGAGCCGACCAGCGGCGACGCCGACGGGGACGGCGTCTCCGACGACTCCGACCTCTGCCCCGGCGTGTACGACCCGAACCAGTGGGACGAGGACGGCGACGGCCAGGGCGACTCCTGCGACGACTGCCCGCTCACCAGCGAGACCGAGTGCGAGTCCGCCGCCGGGGACATCGACGGCGACGGCGTCCTCGACGGCGACGACAACTGCCCGCGCGAGGGCAACCCCGACCAGGCGGACGCCGACAGCGACGGCCTCGGCGACGTGTGCGACGCCTGCCCGGAGGAGGCGAGCCCCGACGGCGCGTGCACGACGACCATCGAGGCCATCCGCGACCCCTCCAACCCCGACCACCCCGCGGAGGGCGCGCTCGTCGCGATCACCGACGCCGTGGTCACCGCCGTGCGCGAGAGCCACGGCTTCGCGGTGCAGTCGCAGTCCGGCGGCGCGTACAGCGGTCTCTATGTGTACGACCGGGGCGACAACGACGTCGCCGTCGGTGACGTGGTGCGCGTGTCCGGCACCTACGCGGAGTACTACGGCTTCACCGAGCTCACCTCCCCCACGGTGACCGTGACCGGCGCGGCGGCCGTCCCCGACGCCCTCGTGGTCGACCCCTGCGACGTCGGCACCGGCGGCTCCCTCGCCGAGCCCTACGAGAGCATGCTCGTCACCGTCGAGGCCGTCTCCGTCACCGACATCAACCCCGACGACCCCGAAGACTTCGACGAGTTCGTCGTCGGCGACTGCCTGCGCGTGGACGACTTCTTCTACGAAGCGCTCGACCAGCCCGCGCTCGGCACCGGGTGGGCGTCCGTCACCGGCGTGCTCAGCTACGGGTTCGACAACTCCAAGCTGGCGCCCCGCGGCGCCGAGGACCTCGTCGAATGATCCGCTTCCCCCGAGCCTTCGCCGTCGTCGTGCTGCTCGCCGCCTGCTCGGGGGACGAGACGCCCACGCTCCCGCCGGTCGAGCCGCCCCCCGCCACGCCGGCGGCCCCGATGAGCGCGATCGCGGCCCCCGTCGCCGGGCCCCGCGTGCCGGCGGCTACGAGCGCGCGCATGGCCGCGAGCCACATCCTCGTCGCGTACGCGGGCTCGCTCAAGGCGCTCCCGAACGTCACGCGGTCCCGCGAGGAGGCGATTGCGCGCGCGAACGAGGTCCGCGCCAAGGTGCTCGCCGGCGGCGACTTCGCCGGGCTGGCCAAGCAGTACTCGGACGACTCCACCGGGCCGCGCGGCGGCTCGCTCGGCGGCTTCATGGCCGGCACGATGGTGGAGCCCTTCGAGAAGGCCACGCAGGCGCTCCCCGTGGGCGGCGTCTCCGAGGTCGTCGACACCCCGTTCGGCTTCCACGTCATCCGCCGCGACGCCCTCACCGAGGTGCACGCGAAGCACCTCCTCGTGACCTGGACGGACGCCGAGCGCGCCCCCGCTGGCGTCACGCGCAGCAAGGCCGAAGCGAAGGCCCGGATCGAGGAGGCCGCGGCGGCGGTGGCCGCGGGCACGCCGTGGGCGGAGGTCGTCCGCAAGTACTCGGACGGGCCCCTCAAGGAGGACGGCGGCGACCTCGGCTGGTTCGGGCCGGGCCAGCTCGCTCCGATGCTCGACGCCGCGGCGTTCGACCTCGACATCGGCGCGACCAGCGCGGTGGTGGAGTCCCCGCGGGGCTTCCACATCCTCCAGCGCGCGGAGTAGGCGCGCGCCGGCGGCTTAGAGCGCGGTCTCGATCGCGGCGCGGATGCCGGCGTCGCTGACCTCGAGGATGTCCTCGGTGACGACGCTGTCGGCGTCGATCACGAGCACGGCGGGGAAGCCCCGGCCGCCCGTGACCACCTGGTAGGTGTAGCCCTCGGCGTCCTGCAGGATGGGCTCGGCGAGCTCGAAGGACTCGCCCCACTCCGCCAGGAAGTCCTGGTCGGGGATGTCCCCCTCGACGTCCTGCGGCATGACGGTGAGGTAGCGCACGCCGTCGTCCCGGTACTCGTCGGCGATGGCCTGGGCCTCCTCCGCGAGCTGCTGGCAGGGGCCGCACCAGCCCGTCGAGAAGTCCAGCACGACGGTGCAGCCGTGGAACTGCCAGAGCGACACCTCGGCGCCGTACTGGTCGATCATGCGGAAGTCGGGCGCAACCTCGCCGACGGCGAGCCCCTCGCCTTCGAGCGAGGCCGGCGGCTCCTCGCAGATGCCCCAGGAATTCTCGGGCGCGACCCAGTCACCCTCCTCCTCGACGGAGCCGGGGGGGCTGGTGAGCACGGGAACACACGCGACGGCAGAGAGGAGGAGCAACAATTCGTCGTGACCTCAGGGGCTACCATAACCCAGCTTGACGAGGGCCCGCAGCCGAGTGACGGGGCGGGTCATCCCGAGCATCGAGTGTCCGACCGCCTCTCCTTCGACGCGCTGCTGAACGCCTACCACTCCTACGGGGCGCCGCGCGAGAGATGGCTCGTGGGCGGAGAGTACGAGCGAGCCGTCGTGCGTGGCGACGGCCGCGCCGTCGACTATCACGACGCGGACGGCATCCGGTGGATCGTCGAGCAGCTCTCCGAACGCACGGGCTGGAAGAAGAAGTACGAGGGCGAGTACCCGATCGAGTGCGCGGGCGACGGCGCGAGCATCACCCTCGAGCCGGGCGGGCAGGTTGAGCTCTCGGGCGCCCCGTTCCGTCGCCTGGCGGACCTCGACGCCGAGGTGCGGAAGAACCGCACGATGTTGTACGACCTCGCACAGGGCCACGACCTCCACTGGATCTCCTGCGGCCTGACCCCCTACGCCCCCATCCGCGACATCAAGTTCGTGCCCAAGGGCCGCTACGCCGTGATGCGCGAGTACCTGCCGCAGCACGGCGAGCTCGCCCACTGGATGATGAAGGGCACCTGCTCCGTGCAGGCGAACTTCGACTTCGCGGATGAGGCCGACTGCGCGGCCAAGTTCCACGTCTCGCTCGCGCTCGGACCGCTGAACACCGCGATCTTCGCCAACTCCCCGCTCGTAGAGGGCAAGGACTCCGGCTACGCGTCCTACCGCGGCTACGTCTGGACCAAGACCGACCCCGCCCGCACCGGCTTCCCCGCCGCCGTGCGCGCCGGGTACACGCACGCCGGGTGGGTGAACTACCTGCTCGACACGCCGATGATGTTCTACAAGCCCGCCGGCGAGTGGAAGCCGGCGAACGGCGTGACCTTCCGCCGCTGGATGGACCACGGCATCGACGGCGTGTACCCGACCGAAGACGACTGGACCCTGCACCAGACGAGCGTGTTCCCCGAGGTGCGGGTGAAGCGCACCATCGAGATCCGCGGAGCGGACGCGGTGGACATCAACCTCTCCGTCGCGTTCATCGCGCTCTGGACCGGCCTGCTCTACGGCCCCCGCGCCCTCAGCGACGCGACGGAGCTCGCCCAGCGCTTCGCCGCCACGCCCGGCACGAACGAGGAGCGCCAGCTCGCCGCCGCCCGCGGGGGGCTCGCCGCCCGCTACGGCGCGCACGCCGCCGCCGACTGGGCCAAGGAGCTCGTCACCATCGCCGCCGCCGGCCTCGCGGAGATCGGCGAGGACGTGGCCCTGCTCGACCCGCTCCGCGCGAAGGTCGAGGCCGGCCGCTCCCCCGCGCTCGACGTGCTCGACGCCTGGAAGCGCGATCCGTCCCCGGCGAACGTACTGAAGTCCGTCGCGTACTGACCGGCGTGCCGCTCCGGCCGTCGATCGCCGCCCTGCTCCTCGCCGCGTGCGCGGGGCCGGCGCTCGACGTGCGGGACACCGACACGCCCGCCGTCGAGCCCACCGACACCGACACGTCGGCGGACACAGACCCCACCCTCTGCGCCGAGGTCGACGCCTTCACGCCCGTCTACGCCGACGTGATCGCGCGGTGGGGCGCGCAGGACGCGCTCGGCGGCTGGCCCGCGGCGCCCGTCGTCTTCGTGGGGAGCTCCACCGTGCGTCGGTGGGAGGGCCTCGCCGCCGCGTACACCGACTACGCGCCGCTCCAGCGCGGCTTCGGGGGCGCCCAGCTCGGGGAGATCGCCCGGGCGGCACAGGAGCTCATCCTGCGCCACGGCCCCCGCGCCGTCGTGGTGTACGCGGGGAGCAACGACATCGCCGCGGGCGTGCCCGCCACCGTCGTCACCGACCGCCTGCGCTGCCTCCGCCAGCGCGTCGGCGTCGGCCTCGGCGCGGACACCCCGGTCCTCTTCGTCTCCATCCTCCCGACGCCCGCGCGCTGGTCCCAGTGGGCCGAGGCGGACGCCGTGAACACCGCGGTCGCGACGCTCGCCGAAGCAGACGCCGGCCTCGTCTACGTCGACCTCGCCACCCCCTTCCTCGCCACCGGCTCCCCGCCCGACGCCGCCCTCTTCGTCGAGGACGGCCTGCACCTCTCCGACGCCGGCTACGCGCTCTGGAACGCGGGCCTCCGCCCGGCCGTCGAGGCCATCGGCGCGCCCGCCCCCGCGCCCGAGGTTACACCCCTCCCCCTCGCCGCCGGCACGCGCCTGCGCGTCGATCTCGGCCCGAGCAACGCCGAGGACGGCGAGTCGACCCCCTCCCCCGACTACCTCGGCAACCACTGGAACAATTGGTACCCCATCGACGGCGACGCCGACGTGCTCCCCGGTGAGCAGCTCGTCGATCTCGTCGACATCACCGGGGCCGCGACCGGGGTAGACCTCGTGATCGCCGGCGGCTTCCAAGTCAACGGCCGGAGCAACGGTGGCCTCCTCTGGCCCGACGCCGCCCGCCTGGGAGATCTCGCCGTCGGCAGCGCCACCGGCGACTACCTGTACGTCACCGGCCCCGACATGCCCGGCGCGCTCTACCTCCGCGGGCTCGACCCCGCCGCCCGGTACACGCTCCGCCTCTTCGCCGCGCGCGAGGACACCGAGCGCCGTGTCACCCGCTACGTCGTGACCGGGGCCGCGCGCGCCGAGGACACCCTCCAGACCTCGGGCGCGGGTGCCGGCGCGGACGGCGTCCTCACCAACGATGACACCGTGCTGACCTTCCGCGGCCTCGCTCCCGACGCCGCGGGCCACCTGTTCGTCGATGTGGCGATTGCGGAGGGGACCTATGCGTACCTCTCTCTTGTGGAGCTGGAGGTGGAGTAGGGGTGGGGCGGCGGGGGCGACCGAGTTGACGGAGAGGACGGTCCGGTGTGAGGATAGGTGGATGAAGGCTTCCCTTTTCCTCACGGTCACGCTCTGCGCCTGCGCCGCTCCGACGCCGGACGAGGGTGCACCGAAGGCGGAGGGTGACAGCGGCAGCGACACCCGCCCAGACACAGCCGCCGGGCCCGCGCCGTGTGTGGCGACGGGCTTCGACCCAAGCGGGTTCGACTACCACCTCCCCGCGAGGGTCTACTGGAGCTGGCCGGGGACAAGCGACGACGGCGATTCGTGGAACGACGAGCGATGGGCCCTCTACGACCTGACGCAGGACGGCTACGCCGACCTGGTGGTGACCTTCGCCCAGTTCCACAGTGAGGCGACCTCGAGCGGGTGGGAGGTCTACCCGGGCGGCCCTACCGGCTTTTCGGACACCGCCCTGGGCTACGCGCTCCCGACCATCGAAGGCGAGCGGTGGGACGACAACGCCGCCTTTGGCGCATTCGAGGGATCGGCCGCCCGCTACTGCGATGACGGCGAGCGCGCCTGGTACATGTGGCACACGATGGACCTGACCGGCGATGGGCGGCTGGACCTCTTCCTCAGCTACCTCGGCTGCGACGAGCTGGCGGCGGAGACCTGGGCGCTCTACGAGGGGGGACAATCCGGCTTCGCGGCCGCGCCGACCCCCTACGGGCTGCCCGCCGACGAGGACATGTGGCAAGGGGGCACCGGCGGCGAGAGCAACCACAGGTGTGCCGCCTCTGGCCGCAACGAGACCTTCTACTGGGACACCCTGGACCTGACCGGAGACGGGCGCCCTGACTTCGTCGTTCCCTACGACGCGTGTGACGCCTCGATCGGCGCCACGGAGTGGCGGATCTACCCCGGCGAGACAGGGGGGTTCTCCGCCTCGCCCCTGTACCTCGGCCTCCCCGCGGCGCAGGGCACCGCGTGGCGGGACGACCTGCCGTGGCCCTACACGAGCTCCACCACGTACCGCACCTGCGACAACGGCACGCGGTCCGCCGCCTTGACGTGGACGCTCGCCGACCTCGTCGACGACGCGCGGCTCGACCTCGTCGTCACCTACGACGCCTGCGACCCGACCATCGGCGCGACGCAGTGGGCCGTCCACGCTGGCAGCGAGGCTGGCTACGCCGCCACCCCCGAACACTTCTACCTGCCGACGATTGAAGGCTCGGGGTGGGAGGATGGGGTCCCATTCCCGACGCTCGAGGGCTCGTCCGAGCACCTCTGCGCCAGCGGCGCGACCGGCACGTCCGGGTGGAGCGTCCGGGACCTCACGAACGACGGCACGGCGGACCTCGTCCTCACCTCCGACGGGTGCGACGCCACCCTCGGCTCGGACCACTGGGCGGTCTACGAACAAGGGGACGCCGGGTTCTCCGAGCCACCGCGCCTCTGGCAGCTCCCGTCGAGCGCCCGCACGTTTCCCACCGTGCAGGACACCACCCGCCGCGACTGCGAACCCGGCGGCTCCGGAGACTACGCCTGGGACACCACCGACCTGAACGGAGACGGCGCGGCCGACCTCGTCGTCACGCTTGACGAGTGTGGTCCGGAGAGCCTCTCGACGGAGCGGTGGGTCGTCTACTTCGCCGTGTGCGCCGAGCCGTAGCGTGGAGGGGGGCGCGGACCGCGAGGCCCAGCGTCGCTCCGGATGCCGCCCGAACCGGCGCGGAATAATCGGCCGCATGGCACCTCTCGAAGTACGTCGTTGCGGAAGCTGCGGGGCCGTCGCCGCCATCTGTGATCGCGAGTGGCAACACACGACCATGGGCCTCGCCTCGGGCACGAGCACGCGCGACTTTGCCTGCCAGGCCTGCGGCGCGCGCTTCTCGTTGAGCCCGATGAAGCGCATCTACGTGGCTGCGGCGGTCACCGTCCTGCTCTCGTGGACCTGCATCTTCCCCCTGATCACCCTCCCGGTCCTGGCCTACCAAGGCTGGCCGTACCTGCGGAACCCGGTGGTGCCGGGGGCGCCCGCGCCGGAGCTCCGCTTCCTCACGGTCGAGCCGATCCGGCGCTGCGCGGCGTGTGGTGGGGTCGCCGCGTGCACCTCCGTGACCCGCCATCGCTCCAGCGGCATCCCGATGGGCACCACCTTCGAGTACCGCTGCCGCGGCTGCGCGAGGACCTTCAAGCTGGCAAGCTGGGGAGGCCACCTCGTGAACGGGCTCGGCGCCGTGGTGTGCCTCGTGATGGGCGCCTTCTGCTTCCCCGTGGGCATCGTGCTCTGGCTGCTCGCCCTGGGCGCCGTGGTGCTGAGCACGCTTCAGCTGGTGGCGGCCGTGCGAAACCCGTTGATTGCGGAGGCGGTGAAGGGCTGAGGGTGGGGTTGGGGGCTGGGTGGGCGGCATCGACCGAAGAGCGCCCGGCGTGTGGCGACGCCCGGGCGAGCCTGATCCCGGCGTTCTCAGCCTATGGCGCCGCGTCGGCGAGGCACTGAAAGAGCTGGACGACCTGCCGGCTCTGCCTCGCGCGCAGGCCGCGGGTGACCGAGCCGCCGGAGAGGAGCGTGTGGCGCACCTGCGTGATGCTGCCGGCGCTCGCCAGGCGGCGCACGTCTTCGAGCGGGATCGCGCCCCGGGCGACGTGGGACGTGTAGACGCCGGGTCCGATGATTCCTGGCACGACGTGGGTTGTGGGCGCCGCGGCTTCGTCCACACGTACCGACACGACCTCTCCGTTCTCCAGCAGGTAGAGCAGCTCGGCCGCGACGCGGCGATCGGTGGCCCCCGCTTCGTCGAAGGTGACATCCACCGGCACGGCCCCCTCTACCGGTACATGGAACACCAGCCCCACGAGCGAGGTCCCGCCAGGTTCGAGGACCATTTGTGCGGACAGGGTGCGCGCGTCGGTCCCGGTGAAGGGATCCCGGCCTTCCCCCTGCCACGGACAGGTCGTTCCCGCGAGCGCCGCAGCAATGATGAAGAGGAACGCGGACATTTGGGCAGGGTATCACGAAGGCTCTCCGGCCGGCCCTCCCCTACCCTCCCCTCACCCGCCTCAGCTCCGCCCGCGTCATCGGCCCCCGCATCCAGCGTGGGGGGGTACGGCGCCAGAGGCCCTCCGCGGGGGCCGCACAACGTCACCGGAGAGGTGGGGCGCGGGCGACAGGGCCATAGGCTGGTCTGACGGCAGCGTTTGCGACCGCAGTCACGGCGCAGCGAGCGCGCCATGTGGGCGCCCCCCGGCCGGCGGACCGGCCGGGGCGGGTGTCCTCCGGGCTCGCGGCG
>CAJBVW010000547.1 GCA_903959175.1 uncultured Pseudomonadota bacterium | reverse complement strand
TCCGCCGCTCCGCCGCTCCGCCGCTCCGCCGCTCCGCTACCCCCCCAACCGAGCCAACGCCGCCTCGTCCCCGCGCCGCTGCTCGACCCGTCGCTCATAGGAACGCTGGTTCTTCACGCACACCAGCGTGTGCGGGCTGCCCTTGCGGAGGGTCTGGGTGTCCACGTCGCGGCCCCATAGCGCCTGCTCGACGTGCGCGCGCCGCTCCTGCACGGCCCTGAACTCCCACCGCGGCGTGTGCGGCGCCTCGAGGAAGTTGCGGAGCGTGGCGCAATCGACGCACCGGCATGTCACCGGAGCGTCCCGGCGCCAGTCGGTCGGCGGCGTGAGGGGGACGAGGCGGCCGCGGATGTGCGCAACACACGCCGCGTGCAGCGGCGCGAGGGCGGGCGCGCCCGGCGTCCACACGCGGAGCAGCGCGGGGAGCACGACGGTGTCGAGGTGATCGGGGGCAAGGTGGGCGACGGCGTAGGCGACGGCACGGTCCAGAAGCGCGGGCTCGCCGAGGCGGAGGAGGAGCCCGAGGAGGCCGCCCAGCCACGCGGCGTCGGGGAGGGGCTGATGGGAGGCGGGGAGGTGGGTCTCGGCGGCGGGGTCTCGGGGGAGGCGGGCCAGGAGGGCCGGCGCGGCGCGGCGTGCGGCAGCGGGGTCGAGGGCGGCGAGCGCGTCGAGGAGAGCGAGACAGACCCCGGCGTGTGCCGGGGCGTTCACGACGCAGATCGACGTCACCGCCGCCGCGAGCGCGTCACCGCCGACCAGCGCGTACCCCGCGAGGAGGGGCGCGATCTCCGCCGCGGCGAAGCCCACCGGCAGCCGCTCCTGCGCGAAGCGGAGGAACAACCCCGCGTCGCCGAGGCGCACCAGCGTGCCCAACAGCGCGAGGCGGGCGGCCCCGTCGCGGGACAGCGCGCCCACGACGTGCGTCGCGAGCGCGCGGGCGTCGGCGCGCGCCCCCGGATCCCCCGCGTCCACCAGCGCCCCGAGCTGTTTCACGAGCGAAGCGAGCGGGGCCTGGGCGCGGATGGAGCGGTCCCAGGCGCGGGGCCACACCACGAGGGCGGCGCGGCGATAGGTGCGGTCGAAGCTGGCGCCGCCGTTGCCGGTCGCCTCGTGCAGGTGCGACTCGTCGGGGTCCTCGTCGTGGAGCGCGCCCGGCGGGTAGAGCTCGTCTTCGTGGATGGGGAGCGCCCCGAGCGCCGCGGGGATGTCGTCCGTCCGGACCCAGCCGTCCACGGTCTCCACGCGGTACATGACCTCCGCGACGTCGTAGCTGTCGTCCTCGTCGTCCTCGTCCTCGTCCTTGTCGTAGCTGTAGTCGCGCCAGCGGTCGTACCCGCCGTAGGAGTGCGGCTCCGCCGTCCCCGACTCGACGATCGACACCATCGCCAGGTGCACCACCGCGTCCGCCCGCGCCGCCGCCGCCCGCACCACCGAGGCGACGGCCGCGTCCCGGTTCTTGAGCCCCGCGAAGGACAGCTCCGCCGGCGTGTAGTGGTGCTCCAGGACGTGCACGAGCTTGTCGGGGAGGGATGGCGCCTCGTCCTCGTCCTCCTCCTCGCCCCGCGCCCACGCGCCCAGGAAGCCGGCCACCGCTTCGATCTCCCGCGAGTTGTCGGGCGCCACCGGCCGCGCGCCGCCCCGCCGAACGAGGTTGTAGACGAGGCACACGCGATAGCCCTCGGTGATCGGGCGCAGCTCGTGCACGCAGTCCGAGTAGAAAGCGCCATACGCCACGCACGCCACGTCCTCGCCGGGCAGCTCCAGGACGGTCTCGCGCCCCGCGTGCCGCACGATCAGCTCCCCGCCCGCGAAGGTGGACGGCAACACGACGACGAGCGTGCCGAACATGGTGGGCGCCTTCTCGGTGTCGCGGTGGGGCACGAAGAAGCCGCCGGCGTCGTACACGAGCAGCTTGTAGAGCTCGGCAGTCACCGCCCCCTCCACGCCCAGACCCGCCGCGGCCTTCGCGACGATCGCCTCCACGGTGCGCTCCCAGCGCGGATCGTCGAGGCGCACGCGCCCCGGTGAGAGCTGCCACGCGCGCCGCACGTCGCGGTCCACCAGGGTCTCGGCGCCCCGGCCGTACGGCGCCGCCTCCGCCGCCGCGATGAGCTCCCGCGCCTGGGACGGCGGGAGCGGGAACGCGACGGTGCCGACGCCCTCCACGTCGATGCGGGGGATGGGCGTGACGACGCTCCCGGAGGTGCAGAAGTCGCCGGGGCGGGTCACCCCGGCGAGCACGGCGGCGAGGGTCGCGAAGGGGGAGGCGGGGGCGTCGGACGGCATGCGGCGGTGCCTAACCACGCCGCGGCGCCCGAGCCTCCCGCCCCGATCCCCGACCGGTTACCGCGGCCGGCCATGAAGTGGACCCCCGAACAACGCGCGGTCATCGAGCACCCGCTCGACGCCCACGCCGTCGTGAGGGCCGTCCCCGGCGCGGGCAAGACCACCACGCTCGTCGGCCGCGTCGAGGCGCTCGTCGCCAAGGGCGTCGCCCCCGCCCGCATCCGCGTCGTCATGTTCAACAAGTCGATCCAGGAGCACTTCACCTCCCGGCTCGAGGCCGCCGGCGTCTCCGGGGTCAAGGTCACTACCTTCGACGCCCTCGGCCTCGAGGTCCTCCGCGCCGCCCAACGTTTCGGCCGCCGCTACGAGGTCGACGCCGACGGCACGAACAAGTGGGCCCGCGCCGTGTGGCCCGCCTACCGCGAGCACATCGAGACCGCCGAGGAGGTCGCCAACGCGGTGAGCTTCTGGAAGGCGCACCTCGTCTCGCCCGCGCGCGCCGCGTTCCCGTCCAACCCCGCCTACGTGGCCGCCTACCGCGACTTCGAGGCGGTGCGCACCGGGGAGGGCATCCGCGTCGGCTTCGAGGACATGGTCCGCACCGCGGTCGGCGTGCTCGGCCAACACCCGCGCCTCCTCGGCGTCATCGACCACATGCTCGTCGACGAGTTCCAGGACGTGAACCCCGGCCGCGTCGAGCTCCTCCTGCGCCTCTCCCACCCCGGCACGAGCGTGATGGCCGTGGGCGACGAAGACCAGGGCGTCAACGAGTGGTGCGGCGCCCACCCGCGCTTCTTCCGCAACTTCGCCGACCTCTTCTCGGCGCTCCCGACGCGCACCTACCCGCTCACGCGCTCCTTCCGCTTCGGCGCCAACATCGCCACCGCCGCCAACCGTGTCATCCGCCACAACGTCGAGCGCGCCCCGGCCGTCGTGGTGGGCGGCGGCCAGACCGCGGGCGTGGTCCGCGAGGTCGACGACATCGGCGGCACCGTGCTCAGGCTCCTCGCGGACGGGTGGGAGGCCAGCGACATCGCGGTCCTCTACCGGAGCCGCACCCAGGGCGCGGCGGCCCTCGCGGCGCTCGCGGCGGTGCGCGTGCCGCTGCTCACGGACGACATCGCGCTCCTCACGCGCGGGCGCGGCCCGGACCTCGCCCTCGCCTACCTCCGCTACGCCACGAGCGACGCGCCGGTCACCTTCGACGAGGTGTGGCCCGTCGTCTTCGCGCCCGACCGCTACATCCAGAAGGAGGCGTTCGGCAAGCAGGTCGCGCGCCACGGGGCCAACGGCCTGCGCGCCGTGCTGCGGGACCGCATCCTCGCCCAGACGCTCGGCCAGGGCCGCGGTGCCCTGAACTCGCTCACCGAGCTCCTCCGCACCCTCGACTCGATGGGCCGCGCCGCCACCGCCGGCAAGGCGCTCGACCGCCTCCTCGCCGAGGTCGACGTCGAGGCCCAGCTCCGCGCGCGCCTGCGCTCCGAGAAGGACCAGGACATGGCCATCGCCACGTTCCACGCCGTCCACGCCCTCCTCCACGGCCTCAAGGTGCCCCCGGCGGACGCCGCCACCGCGCTCGAGACGCTCGACCCCACCTTCGGAAAGCGCGTCGACGCCTGCGTCTGGGCCTCCACCATCCACAAGGCGAAGGGCCTGGAGTGGCGCTGCGTCGTGCTCCCCGGCCTCATCGAGGGCGCGTGCCCCGCCGAGCGCCGCGGCCAGACCCTCGGCACGATCGACGAGCCCGACGGCGTCGCCGAGAGCCCGTGGATGGAGCAGGAACGCCGCATCTTCTACGTCGGCCTCACCCGCGCCATCGACCAGGTGCTCCTCCACGCGCCCACCGACTCCCCGAGCCGCTTCCTCGCCGAGGTCAACGGCGGCCCGCGCGCGCCCGCCCCCGCCGTCGCAAGGCCGCTCCCCTCCGTGCGCGAGGTGACGCGGGCGCTCACGCGCACCACCACCGAAGACCGCCCGGTCGCGGCCGGCAAACCGTGGACCGACGACGACGACGACCGCCTCGCCCAGGCCTGGGCCGAGGGGGAGACCCTCGAGTCCCTCTCCGCCGAGATGTCGCGTTCCACCAGCGGGATCGCCGCGCGCCTCGTCCGCATCGGCGTCATCACCGACCGCGCCGAGGCCCGGCGGCGGCGGTAGGGCCGGCGCTTCGGTAGGGGCGCCGCGGGCGGTTAGGGGCCCTGCGGAGGCTCCATGTCCGACTTCGGCCCCGCCAACCCGAGCCTCGTCAAGCGCAGCATGGTCGAGGCCGTCCAGCGCGCCATCCAGGCCATCCGCCGCGCCCGCTTCGCCTTCGAGTCCGAGTCCAAGGGCTTCAAGGACTCCGGCGCCGAGGACTTCGTCACCAACGCCGATCGCGACGCGCAGATGCGGATGGTCAAGGTCCTCGCCGAGGACTTCCCCACCTTCGGCCTCATCGGCGAGGAGGACAACCTCTTCCGCATGGGCACCCACCCGGACGACCTCTGGTTCGCCATCGACCCCCTCGACGGCACCAGCGCCTTCCGCCGTCGCCAGTCCACCGGCTTCGGGCCGATGATCGCGCTCATGCGCGGCGAGACCGTCATCGCCGCCTTCGTGGGCGACGCCATGACCCAGGAGATCTTCGGCTACAAGCCCGGCTCCGACCGCGTGTGGCGCAGCGCCCCGGACATCCCCCACCAGCGCCTCGAGCCCTGGCACCTCCCCAAGCTCGCCGGCCAATACGTCCTCATCCGCGACAACCCGTGGGCCTACTCCCTGCGCGGCCAGGCCCTCTGCACGCGCTCCCTCCACGGCGTCGCGCCGCTCTTCGCCGGCATGGAGACCGCCAACGGCAGCATCGGCCTCTCCTTCGCCCGCCTCTGGAAAGGCGAGGTCGGCGCCCACTTGTTGCGCCCCGGCAAGCAGACCCCGTGGGATCTGCTCCCCGTCCTCGGCATCAGCTTGCGCCTCGGCTTCCGCTTCCTGCGCGTCGGGCGCGGCCTGACCCCCTACACCCCGCGCGTCGCCAAGGAGACCTACCGCACGGACGACGAGCTGCTGGTCGTCCACGAGCGCTACCTCGACGAGCTGACCGCCTGGTACGACGCGAACGTGCCGTGATCGTGCGGGATTCCGGCGCGTGCCGGCCTCTCGCGGCGGCGGCGATCCCCGCGCCCGGATAGAAGCCCGCTCCTTCTGGAGTGGCTCATGAGCGTCGTACGGATCGCGGATTGTCTCTCGGGCAAGGTCCCTGTCGGCAACGCGGTGACGGTGCGCGGCTGGGTGCGGACGAAGCGGGACAGCAAGGCTGGCCTCTCCTTCGTCCAGGTGCACGACGGATCGTGCTTCGCGCCGATCCAGGTCATCGCGGAGAACGCGCTCCCCAACTACGCCGACGTCCAGAAGCTCACCACCGGCTGCGCCGTCTCCATCGAGGGCGAGATCGTCGCAAGCCCCGCCGTCGGCCAGGCCGTCGAGCTCAAGGCCACCGCTGTCACCGTCGTCGGTTGGGTGGACGAGCCCCTGACCTACCCCATGCAGCAGAAGCGCCACACCATGGAGTACCTGCGCGAGCAGGCCCATCTCCGGCCGCGCACCAACGTCATCGGCGCGGTCACCCGCGTGCGCCACACCCTCGCCCAGGCGGTCCACCGCTTCTTCCACGAGCAGGGCTTCTATTGGATCCACACCCCGATCCTCACCGGCAGTGACGCCGAGGGCGCCGGCCAGATGTTCCGCGTCTCCACGCTGGACGCCGCCAACCCGCCCCGCACCGACAAGGGTGACGTCGACTGGTCCAAGGACTTCTTCGGCAAGCCCGCCCACCTCACCGTGTCCGGCCAGCTCAACGTCGAGGCCTACTGCCTCGCCATGAGCAAGGTCTACACCTTCGGCCCCACCTTCCGCGCCGAGAACAGCCAGACCCGCCGCCACCTCGCCGAGTTCTGGATGATCGAGCCCGAGATCGCCTTCGCCGACCTCTCGGCGGACGCCGACCTCGCCGGCGAGTTCCTCAAGTCCATCTTCCGCGCCGTGCTCGACGAGCGCCAGGACGACCTCGCCTTCTTCGCCGAGCGCGTCGACCCCAAGGTCGTCGCCCGCCTCGAGAACTTCGTCAACAGCCCCTTCGAGCGCGTGACGTACACCGAGGCCGTAGCGATGCTCGAAAAATCCGGCCAGTCCTTCGAGTTCCCGGTCAGTTGGGGCATCGACCTGCAGAGCGAGCACGAGAAGTGGGTGTGCGAGCGCGTCGGCCGCCCCGTCGTCGTCATGAACTACCCCAAGGACATCAAGGCCTTCTACATGCGCCAGAACGACGACGGCCGCACCGTCGCCGCGATGGACGTGTTGGCCCCCGGTGTCGGCGAGATCATCGGCGGCAGCCAGCGCGAGGAGCGCCTCGACGTGCTCGACGCGCGCATCGCCGCCATGGGCCTCGACGTGTCCAGCTACGGTTGGTACCGCGACCTGCGCCGCTACGGCACCGTGCCTCACGCGGGCTTCGGCCTCGGCTTCGAGCGCGCCGTCATGTACGCGACGGGCGTGGAGAACATCCGGGATGTGATTCCGTATCCGCGGGCGGCTGGTCAACTCGAGTTCTAGTCTCGGAGTAGGGAGGGCAGGGCGCCCCGCCCGCGCGGACGCGGGCGTCGGGCTGCTTCGGGCTCGCTTCGCTCGGTTCGGGCCCGGCCAGCAGCCCGTGGCTGCAAAGCGCGGTCGCCGGGCCCGGAACCCCGCGGCCGGGGCGGCCGCGGGCCGTGCGCATCCCTGGCGCGGGGGGGGGGGCGTGTCGAGGCGGCTCGCGAAGGCCTTCACGTTCGGACTCCGGCGCACCCACAATCCAAGCGATCAGCAACCCCCCGCGCCGGTGCACGTAAACGTGTCCGTCGTGCCTAGGTACGGGAGGCCCGTCCCCGCGGCGAAGATGTCGTGGGGCGTGTTGTCGTCTTCACCACCGCCCCAATCGGTGGTGTCGCATTCGAGCCGCGCCGCCCCGAGCCAGGCGCCGCCGCCTTCGTCGGCGGTGTTGCCGGCGATCGTGCTTCCCGCGAGGTTCACCACGGTGCTGTTGTCGAAGCCCAACCCGCCGCCGTAGGTGGCCGAATTGCCACGCACCACGATGTCCACGAGCATGACATTCTGCATCTTCGCGCTGGAGAGGCCACCGCCGAGGTCAGCCACGTTGTCGGTGAAGGTCGATCGCTCCACCGTCATCGTGTAGAAGTCCGCTTGGCCGGCCAATCCGCCGCCGCTTCCCAACGATCCGGCGGTGCCCGACGCCGTGTTGCCCGTGAACGTGCAGTCCTGGACGAGGAGGGTGTTGCTGGCGTAGATGCCGCCGCCACGGGCCTCGTACCCCTCGACCGCGTTCCCCGAGAACGTCGTCCCCGTCACGGTGAGCGGTCCGCCGCTGATGATTCCGCCGCCCTCCCTCGCCGTATTGTTGGTGAACGCACAGTCGACCACCGTGGCCTCCCCGCCGTTGGACAGGCCTCCGCCGTAGTTGTTGGAGCCGTTGGTCACGGTGAGGCCCTCCACGCGGAGGCCGTCAGCGCTGTGCTTGAGCACCAGCCCAGCTGCGAGGCCGTCCAGGGTAGTCGACTCGGCCCCGTCGCGACCGACGAGCCAGGTGTCGTCGGACGTCATCTCGATGTGCACGTAGTAGGTGCCCGGGCAAAACCAGGTGGTCGTGCCGCCGTCGGGCTCGTAGAGCGACGCGGCCGAGGCCGAGCCCACCACCTCGTCGGTGACGTCGGTCCATGTGTCGGTCGCACGGTCGTGGGCCGACGCCATGTGGTCCTCGTCGGCTTGGGTCCACTCGCTGGCAGAGTTGCAATCGTTTGGGGCTCCGTCGCACAGCTCCGGCGCGCCCGGGTACACCAGCGGGGTTGTGTCGTCGCAGTCCGCCGGCTCCGCCACCATTCCGTCCGGCGCGTCGCAAGCGACCACGGCGGTAGAGTCCACGCCGAAACCATCGCCGTCGGCGTCGACGTACCACGTAGTGTTGAGGTCCACGGTGCCATCGCAGTCGTTGTCGACCGCGTCACACTCCTCCTCCGCGCCAGGGTGCACGCCGACCGCCGCGTCGTCGCAGTCTGTGTTGTCGGCGACGTAGCCGGCGGAGGCGTCGCAGACCCGCTTCGTCGCAGTCGCCGTGCCGTACCCGTCCTCGTCCGCGTCGCGATAGAAGGTGGGGGCGTCGACCGGGTCCTCGTCGATCTCCAAGTCGCAGTCCTGATCGATCCCGTCGCAGATCTCGTCGGCGTCGGGGTGGATCGAGGCGTCCTCGTCGTCGCAGTCGCCTGCGTCGGCGGTGAAGCCGTCGGCATCGAGGTCGAGGAGCGGGAGGTCGTCGTTCGCACCATCCTTGCCCGTACAGGCGGCGGAGCTGATGGCGATCGCGAGGCACGCGAGCCAATGGCCGAGGAGTCGAGGCGACAAGAGTTCTCCGGAGGTCGGTGAAATCTACCTCGACGGCAGCGGCGATGCGCATCGGAACACCGCCCGCTGCCCGATTGTTGCAGACCGGGCTAAGTGATCGCACCCGGGGCGGCCAAACTGATCGCATCCGGGGCGGCCAAACTAATCGCGCCGGGCTGAACGATGATGGTAGCGGTTCAGCCCCCCTGTAACCCCGGCTCGGGCCCGGCCTGCGGGAGCAGGCTCGGCAGGGGTCCTCCGCGGCGGTGCGCGAGCAGCGTGTCGCGCATGAAGTCGAGCACCCGCCGCCCCTGCCGCTTGCAGGTACCCACGGTGGTCAGCACCCGGGAGACGAAGAGACTACCCGCGTCGGTGCGTGTACCGTGGGTGGTGCGGCGCCAGATCACGGCGCTCCGTAGGCCCTGCTCCGCCGTGTTGTTGGTGGGCTCCACCCCGGGGGTTTCGAGGAAGCGGAACACGCAGTCCCACTGCCGGAGGAGGTCCGCGCCCAGGGACCTCCACTTCCGGTCCCGCTTCTGGCAGCTGCCGCGCGTGCAGAAGCGTTTGAACGTCGCCCGGTAGCCTGCCGTCTCGATCAGGAGTGCGGCTCGGGTCAGGCTTCCCGCCTTGAGGCGGTGCCACGCCTCGAACATGGTCGTCCAACCCGCGAGCGCGATGACGGCGAGCGCTTCGCCCGCCCGCTTCCGGTCGATGATGGCCTGGATGTCCCGTTCCAGGTGCGCCCAGCAGAGCTGCCGCCGGCCGAACATCTCGTAGGGGCGCCTCCGATCGCAGTGGCGGACGCCGGCGTACCCGTCCGGGAACCACAGCTTCAGCTGGTCCTTGCCACGGCGGCGATGGACGGCGAACGAGGCGAGCCTGTCGGTGGCAGCAATCCACAGCCAGTGCATGACGCCCCGTCGGCGCCAGCTCGTCTCGTCGAGGTGCAGGCTGGCCGCGGCGGGCAGCGCCTCCTCCACCGCGCGGGTCGGCGCGGCGAGGGCATCACTCATCTGCGCACAGCAGCTCTGCGCCGTCGCCGGGCAGATGGGGACGCCGAGCACCGTTTGGAGGAGCGCCGCGGTGGCGTCACGGGAGAGGTGGTACTCGCCGACCAGGGTGGCCACAAGGGCGGTGAGGTTCGGCCCTGTACAGGTCCCCGAGATCCACCTGGTCACGCTCATGCGGCCCGACGTGGCCCTGTAAGCGCGAGGATCGCCGTGTTCAATCCCCCCCGCGCAAGGGGGCGTCACCCGAAGGGCGGAGACCGGCGCCGCGCCGGGCTCCGTCGGGCGGCCGCCGCCCGATAGCACCCGGCCGGCTCCGCCGGTGCGCCCTCCGGCTCCCCGCCCCGCGACCGCCTACATCGCAACCGGCAAGGTCGGATCGTCGTAGTTCACGGCCGTGACGGTCCCGACGGTCTCGCACGGGAAGGTGATGCCCGCCATGCCGGCCGCGGTGGCGCACTCGCTGCCGGAGCAGGTCATGGAGAAGGTCCACTCGAGGTCGGCCGCCCAGCGCTGGGAGAAGGTGTGGCTGGTGCCGTCCACGTCCACGGTGTGGGGGGTGAACGTGCCACCCATCGTGAGGCCCCACGCGATGTTGGCGTCGACGCCGTAGCTGGAGAGGTTCATGCCGGTGGCGGTGGCGTCACAGGTGAAGGCGCCGTCGAGGTAGTAGACGCAGTTGACGAACTGGTTCTCGCTCGCGGTGGCCTGCTCGACGAAGAGCTGGGGGCCGGGGTTGACGTTGGAGAGGGTGATGGAGTCCCGGATGGTGAGGCTGTAGGAGTTGGAGTTGACCTCGCACGCGTTGGCGCCCAGGTCGAGCTCGGTCACGAAGAAGAACACGCCGGCGCCCGGGCCGTTCTCGACGAAGTCCATGTCGAGCTCGGTGCCGGTGTCGGTGTCGGTGTCGGTGTCGGTGTCGGCGTCCGCGGCCTCGCCGGTGTCGGCGCTGTCGGTCTCGGGGGTGCAGGCGAAGAGGGCGAGGAGGGAGAGGGTGTACACGGCGGGACCTGGGTGTGGGGCCACCGTAGCGCCGGTTCGGCGGGACCGAACCTCACGACGATCTCTCATGGCGGGGGGGTGAGGATCTCGTGGCCCGCGGGCGTGACGAGGACGGTGTGCTCGAACTGGGCGGAGAGGCGGCGGTCGCGCGTCACGACGGTCCAGCCGTCGGGGAGGGTGTCGACGTCGGGGCCGCCGAGGTTGATCATGGGCTCCATGGTGAAGGTGGCGCCGGCGCGGCGGACGGGGCCGTCGCCGCCGCGGCCGGTGTGGGGGACAGAGGGGGGCTCGTGCATGGCGCGGCCGATGCCGTGGCCGCCGTAGAGGCGCACGACGGAGCAGCCCTCGGCGCGGGCAAGGGCCTCGATGGCGTGGCCGATGTCGCCGAGGCGGGCGCCGGGGCGGACCACGGCGATGCCGGCGTCGCGGCAGCGGCGGGCGGTGTCGACGAGGTGGCGGGCCTCGGGGGAGGGGGCGCCGATGAAGAAGGTGGCGGAGGTGTCGCCGTGGACGCCGCCGAGGCAGGTGGTGACATCGACGTTGAGGATGTCGCCCTCTTCGAGGTGCTCGGTGGGGGAGGGGACGCCGTGGCAGACGACGTGGTTGCGGCTGGTACACACGGCCGCGGGGAAGCCGTGGAAGCCGAGCTGGCTGGGCGTGCCGCCGCGGCGGGCGGTGTCTTCGCGGACGAGCTGGTCGATGGCGGCGGTGGACATGCCGGGGCGGAGGGCGGCCCCTACGACGGCGAGGGTGCCGGCGGCGGCGCGGCCGGCGCGTCGCATGGCGCGTTGGTGTTCGGCGGTGAGCATGGGGGCGGGGCCTCCCGGCGAAGGTGCCGCGGCGGGGCCCCGCGCGCCCATACCGTCTCGGTATGGGGCCGTGGGCGCGGCGAGGGCGGTGCTATCGTTGTGGCATGAGCCTCGATCAGCTTCAGGCCGTGGTCACCATCGCGGAAGAGGGCACGCTCCTCCGCGCCGCCCGGCGCCTGCACATCAGCCAGCCGCCGCTCACGCGCAAGGTGCGCGCGCTCGAAGAGGAGCTCGGCGTCGCCTTGTTCGACCGCGGCGCCCGCGGCATGCGGCCGACGCCCGCGGGGCACACGCTGGTGGCCTCGGCGCGCGGGATCCTCGCGGCGGTCGACGCCGCGGCGGTGAGCGTGCGGCGGTGCGCGGACGGGCGCGGGGGGGAGCGGGAGGGGCCGGGGCCCGAACGGTAGCGCCGGAGCGGGCGCGGGGGCGGGCTCGGCGGTGACGTGGGGCGTGTAGGGAGGCAAGCCGGCGCGAAGGACCGCGGTCGGGAGGCAAGCCGGCGCGAAAGACCGCGGTCGGGAGGCAAGCGGGCGCGAGAGACCACGGTCGGGCGGCGTCGGCGAGGCCCCCGCATCACCGGAACGGACAAACCAACGTTTTCGCGCGATGGCCCGGGACCGACGTGCGCGCAAGAAGGCCAGGTGCGGCGGGCACGGTCTTTCGAGGCGGCTTGCCCCGGGCGCACGGTCTTTCGAGGCGGCTTGCCCCGGGCGCACGGTCTTTCGAGGCGGCTTGCCTGGCGCACACGATCACCGCGGCTTCGGGCGCGCCGGCCTTCGCCGGCCGGGTGCTATCGGTCGGCGCGGACGCCGCCCGACGGAGCCCGGCCCGGGCGCCGGTCTCCGCCCTTCGGGTCACGCCCCCTCGCGCGGGGAAGGAACGCCGCGATCTCGTTTGGTTCTCCCAACGCCGCGCACGCGCTACCCCTCCGCGTAGGGCGGCGCCGGATCGTATTGGATGTAACGTTGGACCTCGCGCGCAAAAGCGGGGTCGTGGAGCTGGCCGACGAGCCACAACGCCATGTCGATGCCGGCGGACACGCCCGCCGCGGTGACCAGGGTGCCGTCGACGACGTAGCGCACGTCGTCCCGGACGCGCACGGGGTGGGTGCGGAGCTCGTCGATGCGGGACCAGTGGGTGGTCACCTGCTTGCCCGTGGCGAGGCCCGCCGCCGCGAGCACGAGGGAGCCGGTACACACGCTGGTGACCCACTTGCAGGTGGGCGCGCGCGCGTGCAGGAAGGCGAGCATGGCGGGGTTGGTCATCTGGCGGCGCCGGCCGTCCCCGCCGGGCACGAGGAGGACGTCGAGGGGCGGCGCGTCCGCCCAGCGGGCCTCGGGCACGATCACGAGGCCCTTGGCGCAGCGGATGGGGTCGAGGGTCTCGCCGAGGCAGAGCACGCGGTCCGCCCCGCGGAGCTGGGCGGCGGCGGCGAAGACCTCCCAGGGGCCGACGAAGTCGAGCTCTTCCATGTCGGGGAACGCGAGGAGGCCGAGGGTAGACATGGGGGGAACCTATCGCCTCACGCGGGCTCTGCCGCCTGGGCCGGAGGGAGCGCGTCGAAGCGCACGGCGGGGAGGGTGGCGCGGCCTTCGAGGAGGGCGCGGGCGACACGATGGGGGCCGTCCATCACCGAGCCGTCTACGTTGAGGAGGATGGGGCGGTCGAGGTCTGCCGCGAGGACCCGCTGCATGTGCGAGACGACGTTCCGCACGGTCGGCGCGTCGGCGCCGTGGAACCAGCAGTTCTCGTCGACGCCGGGCAGGTCGGCCACCGCGACCTCGTGGACGGGGAGCGCGGCGGAGAGCTCCCACAAGCGCCGAACGTCCCAGGTGTAGCGGACGCCGTCGAGGGTGTTGGAGTGGATGTAGCGGATGGGGGGCATGGGGGGCCCACTATCCGTTTGTGTGCGGGGGCACGCGCGAGGGGGCGTTACCCGGAGGGCGGAGACCGGCGCCCGGGCCGGGCTCCGTCGGGCGGCGTCCGCGCCGACCGATAGCACCCGGCCGGCGACAGCCGGCGCGCTCACCGGGGGGGCGAGGTCTTGGCGCTGCGGTCAGCCGGCCTGGCTCTCAACGAAGGTCGGGCCGAAGCGAGCGTCCGCCTCCTTCCTCGACGCCGCTCCGCGTCCGGGCGGTTAGGCAAGGTGCACCATGGCGTTCTACCTTGATCAGCCCGTCGGCATCGACCCCTGCGTCGACGTCGTGTTTCTCGAGCTCTTCGGGGCGCACGAGCGGATCCTCATCGACTTCCTGAACGCGGTGCTCGCGCCGCCGATCCCGATTGCCCGGGTGGAGCTCCGCCCGACCGTCCACTCAGGAGCGTTCGAGGGACAGAAGGCGGTCGTGCTCGACATCGAGGCCACGGACGCGGCCGGCCGGATTCTCCACGTCGAGATGCAGCGCCAGGCGCATGCGGCGCTGGACCAGCGCATGCTCTACCTCTGGGCGCGGCTGTACGCCGAGCAGCTCGGCGAGGGGGTGAGCTACGCCCGGCTGCGTCCGGTCGTGAGCGTCTGGATCTGCGAGCGGGACCCGTTCCCTTCGGCGCGGAAGGCGCACCTGACCTTCACCGTTCGAGAGGCGGACGAGGGCTTCCTCCTGCACGGAGACCAGCGCCTGGACGTCCTACAGCTCTCCCGGTGGAACCGCGAGCGCGAGGCGGCGGGATCCGAGCTGGCCGACTCGCGGCTCCGGCCCTGGTTCTGGTTCCTGAACGAGGCGGCGGAGTGGCGCGAGGTGCCCGCCGAGATCAAGACCCCAGCCCTGGAGGAAGCGATGAGCGTACTCAACGAGTTTCGCACCGACGTCCGAAAGAACGCCTTGTACCGGGGACGACTCGACGCGGAGAGGGTCGAGGCAACCCGGCAGGAAGAGCTGCAGGCCGCCCTCGCACGGGAGGGGGCCGAGCGGGCGGAGAAGGAGGCCGCCCTTGCCCGGGAGAAGGCCGAGCGAGCCGAGAAGGAGGACGCCCTTGCCCGCGAGAAGGGTGAGCGGGTCGAGAAGGAGGCCGCTCTTGCCCGCGAGAAGGCTGCCCTCGAGGAGTTGGCCCGGTTGCGAAAGGAACTCGGGGATCGCGGGGAGTGAACGGGCGACCCAAGCCGTCGTCGTGGCGTGAGGAGCACCATCCGCACGGACGGAAGCGCTAACCTGCCCGCCGCCGCCCCCGCCGCCGCCCCACCAGCCCGAACGCCAGGACCGCAAGCGCGAAGCCGGCCTCTCCGCCGGACGCGCAGCCGCAGCCCTCGTCCGCGGGTGGGTCGATCGGGGAGGTGTCACCCTCGTCGTCGTCCGTGGGGTCACAATCGAGCGTGAGCAGCGGGTCCGTGTCGTTACAGTCCACGCCGTAGGTGACACCGTCGGCGTCCTGGTCGGCGTCGTTGCCGTCGCAATCCTGGTCGACGCCGTCGTACCAGACCTCCTCGGCGTCGGGGCCGATGGCGGAGTTGGCGTCGTCACAGTCGTCGGCCAGGTCGGCGCCGTCCCCGTCGAGGTCGTTCTCGTCGGCGGCGTCGCAGTCGTTGATGAGGCCGTCGTAGGGTTCGTCCATCGCCCCGGGGAACACGGTGGCGTCGGCGTCGTCGCAGTCGTCGCCGCCGTAGGTCTCGGAGTCGTGGCCGTCGTGATCGGCGTCGGAGTCGGAGTCGCCGGCGCAGTCGGCATCCAGGCCGTCGTAGGGGGCGTCCTCCGCGCCGGGGCGGGTGGTGGCGACGGTGTCGTCGCAGTCGTCGGCGCGGGCAACGCCGTCGCCGTCCTGGTCGTCGTCGGCGCCGTCACAGTCCTGATCGACGCCGTCGTACCAGACCTCGGGGGCGTCGGGGCGGGCGCCGGTGTCGGCGTCGTCGCAGTCGTCGGCGTTGTCGGCGTACCCCGAGGGCTGATCGCAGGAGACGACCGCGGCGGCGGTGGCGCCGTAGCCGTCCAGGTCGGCGTCCACGAACCAAACGGCGGCGTCCACGGCGTCGGCCTCGTCAACCGTGCCGTCACAGTCGTCGTCGGCGCCGTTACAGGTCTCGGGGGCGCCGTCGTAGGAGGTGGCGCTGCTGTCGTCACAGTCGAGGCAGGCGGCGAAGCTGTCGCCGTCCCCGTCGACGTAGCCGGTTGAACCGTCACAGTTGTAGTCGGTGGGGTCGGTGCAGATCTCGGCGGCGGCCGGGTTGAAGGCCGTGTCGTCGTCGTCACAGTCGCCGGCGATGGCCACATAGCCGGAGGGGGCCGAACACGCGTCGGTCGTGACGGTGCCTCCGTAGGTGTCACCGTCGTTGTCCTGGTAGAACGTGGTCTCACCCGTTGCGTCCATGTCGGCGTCGTCGGCCGCGCTGTCGCAGTCCTCGTCGGTGTCCAGGGGGTCACACACCTCGGCGGCGTCCGGGCTCACGGCGCCGCGGGTGTCGTCACAGTCCTCGGCGTTGGCGGAGGCGCCGATGGGGAGCGAACAGTCGAGCACGGGGGACGCCGGATCGCCGAAGCCGTCGGCGTCGGCGTCGGTCCAGAACGTGGCCGCGTCGACCGACGTGGCGCCGTCCGTCGCGTCGTCGCAATCGTTGTCGGCGCCGTCGCAGACCTCGTCCGCGTCGGGGTGGATCGTGTCGTCGCCGTCGTCACAGTCCTGCGCGTCGAAGACGTAGCCGGCGTCGGGGACGGCCGAACAGGTCGCGTCGGGGGCGTCCGGATCGCCGAAGGTGTCACCGTCGGCGTCCGCGTACATCGGGGTGCCGTCGGTGGGGTGGTCGTCCACGACGCCGTCACAGTCCTGGTCCACCGCGTCACACGTCTCGGTGGCGCCGGGGCGCACGGACGCGTCGCCGTCGTCACAGTCGGCGCCCAGGCCGTCGTCACACGCCTCGTATCCGTCTCGATCGAGGTCGTCGCACCCGTCGTCCACCGTGATGAGGACGGTGTCGAGGTCCCACCCGTCCCCGCTCTCGGAGTGGTTGTGGTTGCCCGCCAGGCCCGCGCTGGAGAGGGTGTACGTGCCTTCTGCCGCGGGCGCGGTCCAGGTGAAGGCCCAGGTGGCCCGCCCGCCCGAGAAGTGTTGGTCGCGCGTGTGGGTGATCTCGCCCCCGCGGTTCACGGTGCCGGTCCCGGCGGTGAGGGTGCCCGCCGAGGCGGACACGTTCAGGCCGCCGATCTCGTGGGTGCTGTCGGTGCTCGAGACGGTGAAGGTGACGGTGAGCGCGCTGCTCGGGGCCACGGTGGTGGAGGTCGTGCTGAGGTCACCCGTGACGTCGGCGTCCGCCGCGCTGCCGTGGCAGGAGACACAGCCGGTCGTGGAGGAGCCGGTCTGGCCGGAGCTGAGGGCGAGGGCGGGGGCGACGAGGGCGAGGAGCATCTCCGCACCCTAACGGTCGTCCGGGATGCGTCAATCGCCGTCCGCTTTTGAGGGGAGGCGCGAACCCGCCCACGTTCGCGCTCGTGGCCTACCCGCGCGCGGCGGCGTTCCCCGAACATGACAAGTATCTGTTTTCGCTCTACAAGCTGGCGTGGTGCTACTACAACTTCTCCCAGCGGCTCTCCGTCTACACGACGCACACGGCGGCGGCCGTGCGCCGCCGCGCCGCGCTCCGGCCCGACGCGCACCCGCTCCTCGCGCACCCGCTCCTCGCGCACCCGCTCCTCGCGGAGACGTTGCTCCCGCCCCGCTACGTCGTCGACGGGAGCGCGTTGGCCGCGTTCGAGGAGCGGTAGCCGCGCGGCGGCGAGGCGGGCCCCCCGCCTCGGGCGCAAAAGAAGTAGGCTTCCGCCCCATGCGCTCCACCCCGGCATCCCCATGAGCGGTCTCTGCGGCTTCGTCGGCCCGGGAGACCCCGCCTGGGTCTCCACCATGCTCGCCGCGATCCCCTACCGCGGCGATCGCACGGACACCGCCCACGCCGCCGGGGTGGGCCTCGGCTACCGGTGGTGGGGCGGGCGGCCGGGTAAGTCCCCCTGGATCTTCCGGGGGCCTGACGGCGCGATCGTCGTCTGCGCGGGCACGTTCGCGCCGCCGGTGGCCGACCCCGCGGCGGATCTCGACCGCCGCCTGCGCCAAGGGGAGGCGGGCCTCGCGGACCTCGATGGCGCCTTCGCCGCCGCGCGGTGGGACGGCCGCGCGCTCACCCTCTTGCGCGATCCCTTCGGGGTGCGGTCGCTCTACTTCGTGCAGGTCGGCGGCGCGCTCCTCTTCGCGAGTGAGCTCAAGCAGCTCCTCGCGGTAGACGCCGTGCCGGTCACCGTCGACGAGGCGGTCATCCACGCCTACCTCACGTTCTCGTTCGTCCCGGGGAAACACACGCCGATCCGGGGTGTCGAACGCCTGCTGTCCGGCCGGCGCCTCGTCGTCGCGCCCGGTGGCACCCCCGCGATCGACCGATGGTTCGAGCTCCGCGAGCAGGTCGACCCCGCCCTGGCCGATCAGGGCGAGGCCGTGCGCCGGGTGCGCGTGGCGGCCAAGGCGGCCGTGCGGCGGCGCCTCAACGGAGAGGCCGAGGTCGGCTTGTTCCTCTCGGGCGGGCTCGACTCCTCCGCCGTCGCCTTCTGGCTCAAACACGCGGGCCAGTCGGTCCACGCGCTCTCCCTCGATTTTGGGGCGGCGAGCGTGGAGAAGGAGCAGGCGAACCAGGTGGCGGCGGCGCTCGGGATGCGCCACACCTGGGTGCCGGCGGACGGCGCGCGGGTCGCTGAGGGCCTCGACGCCCTCGTCCACCTCCTCGACCTCCCCTTCGGCGACGCCGTGACCGGGCCGCAACAGCTCCTGGCACGGTCGGCGCGGGACCTTGGCCTCTCCGCCGTCTTCAACGGGGAGGGGGGCGACCAACTGTTCGGCGGGTGGACGAGCAAGCCGATGGTCGCGTCCGCGGTCTACGGCGGGCTTCACGAAGAGGAAGAGGAGGCGCCGGAGGAGGCCTACCTGCGGGCCTACCACCGCTTCTACGGGCTGGAGGGCGCGCTCTACACACCCGCGTTCGCCGCGGCCGTGGGCGGGGCGGGCCGGCGCAAGGCCCTGCTCGCGCGCTACCTCGGTGACCCCGGAACGTCCTTCTACCTGAACCGCGTGCGCCTCGCGGACCTCTCCCTCAAGGGGTGCCAGAACATCCTCCCGCGCGCCGAGCGCATCGCGAACGGGCACGCGCTCGACATGCGCGTACCGTTCTTCGATCGCGCGCTCGCCGAGCTCGCCTTCACGCTGCCACCCGCGCTCAAGCTGCACGGCGCCTGTGAGAAGTACGTGCTCAAGCTCGGGCTCCAGGATCGGCTGCCGGACGAGATCGTGTGGCGGCGCAAGTTCGGGATGAGCGTGCCGGTGACCGATTGGTTGTTCGGGCCGCGCGGCGAAGGCGCCCGCTTCCGCAGCCCGCTCACCGAGCGCCTCCACGACGCGCTCGGCCCCGACGCGGTGCGGCGCCGCGGGTGGTTCCGGCCGGAGTATGTCGCCGGCCTGCTGCGCGGGGAGGACGCGCCGAACGAGGTCCGCCGCCGTCGCCTCGGCGAGAAGGTGTGGGCGCTCCTGATGTTGGAGCTGTGGACGCGGCGCTTCGTGGACGGGAGGGGGCGATGAAGTGTTACCGCTGCGACCACGACAGCAAGTACAAGGAGCGTGAGGGCGGGGTGTGTCCCAAGTGTCGGGGCACCTTCGCCTTCGAGCCGCAGAAGGGGGATCCGTTCACGGACGTGGGCTTCGCCAAGGCGATCGAGGCCGTGTCCGGGCACGGCACCGTGCGCTTCGACGTGTCCCACCTCTACTACGAGCTGGCGCGACGGAAGAAGGGGAGTGCGCTCCAGTCCGTGCTCCAGGCGCTCTTCGTGCTCGGAGGCGCCGTGGCCGCCCTCTCGGCGATCGCGGCGGTCACGATCGCGGTCATCGGGCTGTGGCACGTCGTGCCGGGCGTGCTCGCCATCGGCGCCGCCGCCGGGCTCGCATCCGGGGCGGCCTGGATGGCGGGGCGGGCACGGGGGGAGGGTGTGTCCTCGCGCCTCTCCGCCCCCACCTTTCGCGCGTCGTGGGAGCGGTGGCAGTCGACACACGGGACGCCCCCGGGCCTCATCACCCGCTCCCGCAAGGGCATCCCGATGCGCTCCGCGGCCCTCGAAGAGGAGCTGCGCGCCTACTCCTTCGACCGCGCCGTCATCTGTGACACCCCCGCCGTGGTGGACGTGCTGGTCGCCAACCGCTTCCACTTCGAGAACAACTGCGCCGTCCTCTCCGTCGGCGGCTACCCGGAGAGCGCCTTCGAGACCGTCCGCGCGATGTTGCGGAACAACCCGAAGCTGCTCGTGCTGACGGTCCACGACGCGAGCCCCGAGGGCTGTGTCCTCGCGCACCGCCTCTCGACCGACCCCGCGTGGTTCGCCGGCCAGGCGCGCGTGGTGGACGTGGGGTTGCGCCCGGCGCACGCCCGCTTCTTCGAGGGGCTGGTCCAGAACAACGACCCGTTGGAGGAGGTCGCGGTCGCGCCCGGCATCACCGCGGCCGAGGCCGCGTGGCTCGGCAAACACCGCCTGGAGACGGCCGCGATCCGCCCGGAGCAGCTCATCAAGCGGCTCTACAAGGCGATGCTCCACGCCGAGGCCGGCGGCTTCGACGCGACCGGAGACACCGGCTGGGTCATCTTCGGGATGGACGCCGGCACGACGGACGGGGGCGGGGACAGTTTTGGGTGAGCGTGCGCGGATCGGCGGGCTGCGATGGGCGGACGGGGCAGCGCCGGACAAGGTGATCGCGGGGATGCGAGCGGCGCTGGGTGCCGACGCGCAGCTGCTCATGTTGGATCGGCCGGGCGGGGTGTGGCGCGGCCATGGAGAGGTCCTGGACGGGGACCTCGCGGACGTCTCCGCGGGGGACGGCGCCTTTGTGTACGCGCGGGCGGCGGGGGACACGTTGCTCCTCCGGCGGGACGCCGTCGGCCACCGCTCCCTGTATTGGGCGGCGCCGCGGCCGGGCGTCTTCGTGTTCGCCTCGACCCTCGCGGGGGTGCTCGGCAGCGGCCTCGTGCCGCGCGCGCTCGACGCGGACACCGTCGCCGTCTACCTCGCCTACGCCTACGTGCCGGGCGCGCGCACGTTGGTCCGCGGCGTGTCCGCGCTTCCGGCGGACGGGGTGCTCGAGGTGGCGGACACGATCTCCCAACGCTCCGTGGGCGGCCTGCCCCTGCCGCCGGACAGCTTCGAGGACGAGGCGCGCCTCCGCGCGCGCCTCCGCGCCACCCTGGACGACGCCGTGCGCCGCCACCTCCCGGCTCCCGGCGCCCCGCTCGGCGCCACGCTCTCCGGCGGCATCGACTCCTCGCTCGTCCTCGCCCTCGCGCGGGCCGCGCACGTCGGCCCCGCGCGGGCCTTCTCCGTGAGCTTCGGCCCGCCCCACGCCGACGAGCTCGCGTGGAGCGGCGCGGTGTGTCGTCACCTGGGCGTCGAGCAGCGCGTCGTCACCGTGCGCCCGGAGGACGTGCGCGCCCGCTTCGACGAGGCCGTTACCACGCTCTCCGAGCCCAACGGAGACCCGTTGACTGTCCCCAACCTGCTCCTGTTCGAGGCCGCGTCGGGCTGGGGGGACACCCTCCTCAACGGCGAGGGCGGAGACCCCACCTTCGGCGGCCCCAAGAACGGCCCGATGTTGCTCGCCGAGCTCCTCGACACCGACGACGATCGCGGCGCCGCCTATCTCCGCGCGCACCAGCGCTGCTACGACGACCTCCCCCACCTGCTCGCCCCCGGCTTGGATCCGGCCGGGGCGCAGGCCCGGCTCGCGCGCGAGCTGGAGCCCTGGTTCTCGGACGAGCGCGGGCTGCTCGACGCGCTCATGGCCATCAACGTGACGTTCAAGGGGGCGTGGCACATCCTCCCCAAGGTCGACACGTTGGGGGCCCGCTTCGGCGTGCGGCCGCGCTCCCCGCTGTTCGACCGCCGCGTCGTCGCCCTCTCCTTCGCCGTCCCGGGGCCGCTGAAGCGCCGGGGCGCCGTGGAGAAGCACCTGCTCAAGGAGGCCGTGCGGGACCTCCTCCCGGACGCCGTGGTGGACCGCCCCAAGTCGGGCATGATGGTGCCGGTGGAGGCGTGGTTCTCGGGCCCCTTGCGCGGCTGGGCGCAGGAGCGCCTGCTCGACGGCCTCGCGCCCCGCGGGCTCGTCCGAAAGGAGGCCCTGGAGGACCTCCTCGCCGGCCGCCGCCTCGGCCTCCGCCCGCGGCGTGGCATCAAGATCTGGCTCCTCCTGACGTTGGAAGCGTGGCTTCGGGGCCACGGGCTCTGACCCCGCCGGCGCGCCGTCCCGGCCCCGCCCGCGCCGCGCCCGGACCCGGCCCGCGCCGCGCCCCCACGCTACATTCCCGCATGGCCGAGCGTCACGCCCCACCCCGCCCCCTTCGTGACGGCGACTCGCGCGAGGTCGTCGCCGAGGTCTGGAAGCTGCAGGAGGAGGCCGAGCGGCACGCCGACGCCGACCGCCGCACGCGGGAGATGGCCGTCGCGGCGGCCGAGGTCGGGCTGGACGCCGCGCACCTCCCGCTGGCGGAGGGGCTCGTGCGCGCCCGGGTGGAGGAGCGCGCGCGTCGGGAGGTCGAACGTACACGCCTCCTCCGTGCGGCCGTGGTCGGCGTAGGCGCCGTCGCGCTCCTCGGGGCGGCGGCGGTCGCGTTGTGGCCCTCGTCGCCGGTCCACGAACCGTGGTCGACCGACTTCTCCGCGGCCGCCGCGGAGTGGCAGATGGAGGTCAGCCCGGGCTCCGCGGCGACGCTCACCTGGCCCACGGAGGCGGGCCACGGCACCGTCGCCACCGTCGCGGTGGGCGCGCTCGCCCCGATGGCGGACGGCCGGTTCTGGGTCAACCTCGACACCCGCGCGCACCCCGACTGGGCGGGCGCCACGCGCGTGTCCTTCGCCACGCGCGGGGACGTGGGCGAGGGGCTCGATCAGGTGCGCCTCTTCCTCGAGACCCCCACCGAGCGCTGGCGCGGGCCGCCCCTCCCTGTCACCGCCGACTGGCACACCCACGTGGTCGACCTCATCAATTTCGAACGCCAGGAGAAACGAGGGAGCGCCTGGGAGGTCGTCAGCTGGGCGCCGCCGGCCACCGTGGAGACCGTGAGCTTCAAGCTCGGTTGGTACGTGAACGACGCGGGCGCGCGGGGCACCGTCACCCTCGACGACCTCCGGGTGGAGTGAGCCTGCCGGCGCCCTTCGTCCCCTTCGACCTCGTCCCCGGGCTCCGCCTCGACCTCGGGCGGGTGCGTGTCCATGCCTTCGGGGCCGCTCCGTTCGCGTGGACGTCGGGGACCGTGTTCGGGGTCGTGACCCGCGGGCGCGTCGCTCTGACGCTCCCGCATCCGGACGGTGACGACACCTCTCCGCTGCGCCCGGGGGCCTGGTTCGTCGTGCCCGGCCCCGGCGCGGTGCGCGGCCTCTCGGCGGACGCCGAAGGCCTCCTCATCGAGGACAGCGGCCCCGTCGGCCTGCGCGTCATCGGCGGCCCGATCGAGCCTACGGGCCGCCTCCGCTACATCGACGGGTGCACCGACACCCTCCTGGTGTGCCCGCCGCGCCTCGGCGATCCGAGCCTCAACCACCTCCACATCCCCGCCGGCACCAACCAGAGCCCGCACACCCACGCCTCCGATCGCGTCGGCGTCATCCTCCGCGGTGGCGGTGTGTGCCGGACCCCCGCCGGGGTCACCGCCCTGAGTCCGGGTCTCGGCTGGTGGATCCCCGCGGGGTCGGAGCACTCCTTCGTCACGACGGATCAGGCGCTCGACGTGATCGCCTGGCACCCCGACTCGGTCTTCGGCCCGACGGATGAGGTTCACCCAATGAAGAGCGGCACGCAGCTCGTGGCCCGCGGCCCCGCGGCGGAGCCCCCGCGCCGTTGACGCGATAGGCGGGAGGCATGCCTGTTTCCGTGACGCCCCTGGACCTCGGCCTGCTCGCCCTGCGCCTCTACGGAGGCGGCACGATGTGTGTCGTGCACGGGTGGGGCAAGCTGACCTCGTTTCCGTCCGCCGGCTTCCCCGACCCCTTCGGCATCGGTGCCACCCCGAGCCACGGCCTCGCCGTCTTCGCCGAGGTGCTCTGCGCGGTCCTCGTCGCGGCCGGCGCCTTCACCCGCCTCGCGACGGTCCCGTTGATCGTCACGATGGCCGTCGCGGGCTTCTACATCCACGGCGGGGACCCCTGGCAGAAGAAGGAGCTCGCCTTCACCTACCTCGCGATCTATGTGGCGCTGCTCGGCACCGGCCCCGGCAGGCTCTCGGTCGACGCGCGCGTCCGCGGGAAGCGGGTTTGACCCCGTCGGGCCGGGGCGCGTACGTGGCGGCGCTCGTGTTGCTCTTCGCCGGGTGTGGGCCGCTCACCGCGGGCGGCGGGTCAACTCGAGTTCTAGTCTCGGAGTAGGGAGGGCAGGGCGCCCCGCCCGCCCGCGCGGACGCGGGCGTCGGGCTGCTTCGGGCCGCACGATCCACCCCCGGCCGGGTGGCCGGGGGTGGCTTTCGCGCGCCTTCGGCAGCGCTTCGCTCGGTTCGGGCCCGGCCAGCAGCCCGTGGCTGCAAAGCGCGGTCGCCGGGCCCGGAACCCCGCGGCCGGGGCGGCCGCGGGCCCTGCGCATCCCTGGCGCGCAGAGCCCGTGTGCCAACCTACGGCGTGACGTCGACCGACAGCTCGTAGTTCGCGCTCGTGCCGGCGCAGCTCCCGTACGCCTTCACCACCACCTCGTACGTCTCCGCCGCGAGGTCCTCGATCACGAGGCCCGGGCACTGGAAGGACGGCGGCGGGAAGGTGCAGTCGAAGGAGTCGTCAGCGCGCGCGACGGTGCAGCCGCTCGCGTCGTTCACCCACACCACGGGGTCGAAGGCGGTGCCGGCGTCCACCGTGTCGACCGTGACCGTGGCCGTGCCGCCGGCCACGCCCTCGAACGTCCAGGTGTCGACGATGTACCCGTCGCAATCCAGGCTGCCGGTGCTCGTCTCGCCGCCGGCAGGGCCGTAGGCCTCCGTCGTGTAGCCGTAGGTGCAGGCGTAGTAGTACTCGCCGAGGTCGACCGAGCCGGACGACGTGGAGAAGTCCCACACGATGTTGGTACCCGACTGCACGAACGTGCCCTCGGGGTGGCCGTCGTACGCGACGAGATCGGTGTAGGGGCCGTAGACCCCGTAGCCGTACGACGAGAAGTCTGAGAAGTACCCGATGCGGAACGCGTTGTCGACGGTCGCGTAGCCGTAGCCGTAGGGGTAGGTGTACGCGAACACGTCGTAGGTGGCCGAGCCCGCCACGAAGAGGTCCATCGTGTACGGGGGCGCGCCCTGGAGCGAGTAGACGGGATTGGCGTAGCAGTCGGCGGTGCTGGCGTCCGCCGTGACCGTCTGCGTGACGCTCATCGCGAAGTCACAGCCCTCGCAGTCGCCCGTATACGGCGTCCCCACCACGTCCTCCGTGAAGTCGCACGCCGTCACGCCGTCGACATCGCTCGCGTACGTCAGCACGCCCGTGAGCCCGGTGTAGGCGCCCGTCCCGTCGTCGGTCGCGAGGTCGGCGTCGAGGTGTACGTTGGTCGTCGTCACCGTGGCCACCGAGGCGTCGTCCACCCCGGCCGTGAGGTTCTCGACCACGTCGGTGTCTGTGTCGGTGTCGGTGTCCGTGTCGGTGTCGGTGTCCGTGTCGGTGTCGGTGTCGGTGTCGGTGTCGGTGTCGGTGTCGGTGTCGGTGTCCGTGTCGGTGTCGGTGTCGGTGTCGGTGTCGGTGTCGGTGTCGGTGTCCGTGTCCGTGTCCGTGTCGGCGTCCGCCGAGTCGG
>CAJBVW010000546.1 GCA_903959175.1 uncultured Pseudomonadota bacterium | reverse complement strand
GCGGAGGACATCCTCGCGGACGCCTACCGCCTCACCATGTTCAACGAGCTGGAGGTGCTGACTTACCCGCACCTCGACCCGCGCACGATCGACGGCACCTGCGTCGTGGAGGGGCGCGAGCACCTGGACGCCGCGCGGGCGGCCGGCAAGGGCGCGATCGTGCTCATTGGGCACTTCGGCGCGAACCAGATGATCATGCCGGCGCTCGGGCACATCGGCTACCCGATGAACCAGCTCTCGGCGCCGCCCCCGGTGTGGGCGGAGATCCTCCAGGAGACGCGCACGACGCCCCTCTGGCGCACGATCCTCGCGCGGCGTTGGGAGCTCGAGAAGCGCCTCCCGGTCAACCACATCAACGTCTTCCGCTTCCTCCGTCCGGCCTTCGAGTGCCTCGCACGGAACGAGGTGCTCGGGCTCGCCTTCGACGGGGGCGGCGGGAAGAAGTGGGTGGAGGTCGACTTTCTCGGGCGGCGCGCCAACCTCTCCGTCCAGCCGGCGCAGATCTGGAAGAAGACGGGCGCGGCGCTCCTCCCGACGTACGTGGTGCGGGCCCCCGGCGAGGCGCGCCACCGCGTCGTGATCACCGAGCCGCTGGCGTGGCAGGGGACGGTCGAGCGCAGCTATCAGGCGTTCGTCGACCGCTTCGCCGGGTGGGTCTACCGGTGGCCGGAGCAGTACCTCCACTTCCTCGCGATGCGACGGAAGGTCCGCGCGACCGACGTGACGCCCCTGTTCCAGGACTACCCGCCCGCGCCCGACCAGCTCTCGCCGGCCGAGGCCGAGGAGCGGCTCAAGCGCGCCGGGGCGTGGCGCGATCGCGACGAGCGTTAGCCCGCGTCGAGGCCGCCGGTGGCGCCGCGGTCGTTGCGGGAGCCGTCGGGGTCGGACCAGTCGGTGAGGTCACCGGCGGCGTACCCGTCCTCGGGGCCGGCGTCGATCGCGGGCGAACCGGGGGCGAGGGTGTAGGTGTCGTTCGTCGCGTCGCCGTCGTCCGTCCACGCGGTGAAGAGCGGGTCGGCGATGAGGTTGTCGCCGCCGTCGGTGCCCCCCTCGAGGGAGAGGTCCTCGCCCGCGTTACCGGAGGCGAGCGTGTAGGCGACGGTGATGCGCCCGGTGTCCCCGGTGCCCTCCCAGAGCTCGCCCCGCGCGGTGGTCGCGGACACGCCGCTGGTCCCGCCCGACCCCGCCACGACGAGTGAGACGAGGTCCACCACGCCGCTCCACCGCGTCGCCACCGACACGCCGCCGCCCGCCCCGCGCGCGTCGTTGCCGACGAGCGTGCTGTTGGCGATCACGAGGCCGCCCGGGGTGTCGCGCACGGACACGCCGCCGCCCCGGTCGCCCGCGCGGTTGGCGACGACGAGGAGGTTGCGGAGCGCGCCCGACGCGGTGTCGTCGACGAGGATGGCCCCGCCGTCTCCGCCCGCGACGTTGTCGGTGAAGGTGCCGCGCGCGAGGTCGTGGGCGCCGCCGCGGAGGATCAGCGCGCCGCCGCTCCCGTCGGCGGTGTTGCCGGTCCACGTCCCGTCGATCGTCGTGAAGCGGGACTGCTGGACGACCGCCGCACCGCCGGAGTGGGCGGCGTTCTCAGTCCAGGCGCTGCCGTCGTCGGTGACCGTGGCGTCCCAGGTGTAGAGCGCGCCGCCGTCCGTCGCGGCCTCGTTGCCGCTGAAGGAGCAGCCGCGCAGGGTGAGGGTGCCGTCGTGGACCGCGACGGCGCCGCCGTCCTCCGTGGAGCGGTTGTCGACCGCGCGCACGCCGACGAGCGTGGCGTCCCCCTCGACGTAGAGCGCGCCGCCGTCCCCGGCCGTGCCGCGGGCGCCCGCGAGGGTGAGGGCCTCGAGCGTGAGCCGCCCCCCTTCGCCGACGGTGAGGGCGCGGCTCCCGGCGGGGGGGGTGAGGACGACCTCGGCGGCGGTGGTGGCCCCGCGGATCGTGACGGCGCCGCTTTCCCAGGCCTCCGCGACGGTGTGCGTGCCGGGCAGGAGGACGACCGTGCGGCAGGTCGCGTCGAGCGCGTCGAGGGCGGCGCCGAGCGTCGCGTAGGGGGCGGCCACGGTGCCGCGCTCGGCGGCGGTGGTCGCGGCGGCCACCACGACGGGGAACGCGGCGGGATCGGTGTCGTCGCAGTCGCCGGCGGCGTCGCAGGGGGAGTGGCCGTCGGCGTCGGCGTCGAGGTCGTCCACGACGCCGGAGCAGTCCTCGTCCGCGCCGTCGCAGGCCTCGGTGGCGCCGGGGAACACGGCGGCGTCGCCGTCGTCGCAGTCGCCGTCGTCCTCGGTGAGGCCGTCGCCGTCGTCGTCCACGGCGGTGTCGCCGCCGGTGCCGGCGCCGGTGCCGGCGCCGGGATCGATGTCGCCGCCGGGGGTGCGTTGGACGCCGGTGGCGGACAGCGGGATCCCGAGCGTAGGGGTGTCAGGGTCGTTCGAGCGGACGAGGAGCCGGGTCTGTGAGAGGCCGACACGACCCGGCGTGAAGGCGACCGCCAGCTCGGAGGTGGCCCCGGCGAAGAGGTCGGTGGTGTCGACGTCCTCGAGCGCCCAGGCGCGCCCGGCGTCGTCCGCGAGGGCGATGGTGGCGATGCGCGCGATGCCCGGGCCCTGGTTCAGGAGCGTCAGGCTGCCGGTGCGTGTCTCGCCGAGGGGCACCTCGCCGAGATCGAGCGTGGCGGGCGACACCTCTACGGTGGGGGTGTCACCCGGCGTCGCGCAGGCGGCGACGAGCAGGAGGGGGAGCAGGCGCATCGGAGGTTCCAATGGAAGCGGGCCGACCGACCGGAGGGCACCCCCGCGAGCATAGTGTGGGTCGATGTCCTGGGCCACCCTATCTAACGGGTGTCATATGGGCGCGGGGCCGGTCCCCGAGCGGACGGGCGCGCGCGACAGGCGCCGCAGGGCGCGCTAGAAGGGCCGCCCTGGAGGTTGCATGACCACGCGTATCGACGGCAAGGACGGGTTGCTCGCGCTCAGCGGAACGGCCCTCGGAAGCTCGGAATGGACCACGATGACCTACGAGCGCATCCTCGCGTTCGCGGGCGCCACGGGCGACCATCAGTGGATCCACGTCGACCGGGAGCGCATCGCGAAGGAGTCCCCCTACGGCGCCCCCATCGCGCACGGGTACCTCACGCTCTCGCTCGTCGCGGGCGGCTTCTTCGACGTGCTCGAGCTCGCGGGCTTCGCGATGATCATCAACTACGGCGCGAACAAGGTGCGCTTCCCCTCGCCGCTCAAGGAGGGGGACCGCTACCGCCTCTCCCTGTCGCTCGGGGACGTGACCGAGCAGAAGGGCTGGTACGAGGCCATCTTCGTGGCCACCATCGAGATCGAGGGCGGCAAGAAGCCGGCGTGCGTGGCCGAGTGTGTGTATCGGTTCCAGCCGGCGGCCTGAGCGGGTAGCTGTCCGCGTCCGGAACCGGTCGGCGGTTCAGCCCGTGTCGACCTGCTCGATGCGCTCGCGGTGGAAGGAGAAGCTGCGCAGCTCGCCGCCCCTCTCCACCTCGAGGTCGATGCGGCTGCCCTCGCGGCCGGTGCCGAGCGCGATGAACGCGTCGTCCGAGAGGCCGGCGGTGGGCTGCCCGTCGATGCGTACGATGATGTCACCCTCCTGGAGCCCGGCCTCCTCGGCGGGGGTGCCGGGGTGGATCATGCGGACGCGCGCTCCGGTCTCGACCATCGCGAAGCCGAGGCCCATGCCGGCGACGGGGGTGTCGTCCACGACGAGCTCGATGCCGCGGCCGTCGAAGGCGTCTACGACGACAGGGTCGCTGCGGCGGGAGAGGATGCCGTCGTGATAGACGGCGCGCACGGCACACTCGCCGGCCCGGCCGAGGCCCACGAAGGCGCCGCTCGCGTCGGTCCTCGTGCGGGAGCCGCACGCGTAGACGAAGGTGCCCGGGACGCCCTGGCCCTCGAGGTTGCGGACGGTGCCGGAGAGCGCCCAGCCGCGCTCGGACAGGGTGCAAGTGGCGACCTCGCCGGGCTCGGCGTCCACCTTGCCGAGGGGGAGCGCGCCGCGCTCCGGGGACTGCCAGATGATCGTCCAGGTGCCCGCGGGCAGGCGCAACGTGAGGTCGCTGCCGCTGGTGAGCACGTCGCTGCCGCCCATCGCGGCGAGGGTGCCGGGCTCGCCCTCGCCCTCGAAGGCGCAGCGCACGACGCCGACGTCCTCCTCGGTGCGGACGACGCGGCGGCCGTCCTCCACGGCTTCGTCCCGCCCCGCCACGACCTTCGGCACCTTGCGGGGGCCGAGCGAGCGCGTGAGCGGGCTGGACTCGACCGTGGCCGCGAGCCACAGGCCGAAGGTGAGCAGGAGCGCGACCACAGCCACCCCGATCCAGATCCGCCGGCGGGACACGCTCATGAAGCTCACGACCCTCCGACTATAGCGGCTCGACCTCGAAGAGGACCATGCCCGGGTTCTCGCGGAGCGCGTATTGCAGCGGCCAGATGCTCTCGGAGAGCACGACGGGGCGGCCGTGGCGGTCGTTCACGACGTTGTAGTCGCGGCGCGCGAGCATCCACGCGAGGCCCTTGGGATCACCGCCGATCCAGCGAGCGAAGCGGAACGGGCTCGAGTCCAGCACGGCCTTGACGTTGTACTCGGTCTCCAGGCGGGAGAGGAGCACCTCGAACTGGAGCTGGCCGACGGCGCCGAGGTAGGGGTCCTGCTCGCCGATGTCGGGGCGGATGAAGAGCTGGATCGCGCCCTCCTGGGAGAGCTGCGTGAGCCCCGCCACGAGGTGCTTGCGCTTGAGGGGATCCTTGAGCTTGACCCGGGCGAAGTGCTCGGGGGCGAAGCGGGGGATGCCCTCGTAGGCGAGGGGCTCGCCGACGTAGAGGGTGTCGCCGATGCGGAGCTGGCCGGGGTCGAAGAGGCCGACGACGTCGCCGGGCCAGGCCTCCTCCACCAGCACGCGCTCCTGGGCCAGGAAGCTGTGGGGCTTGGAGAGGCGCACGGTGTCGCCGGTGCGCTGGACCTTCACGTCCATCCCGCGCTCGAACCGACCCGACTGCACGCGCAGGAACGCGACGCGGTCCCGGTGGCGGGGGTTCATGTTCGCCTGGATCTTGAAGATGAACCCGGTGAAGCTGTCGTCCTCCGGCATGCGCACCCGGCCGGTGCAGGCGCGGGGGCGGGGGCCCGGCGCCATGTCGACCATCGCCTCGAGGAAGGGCTGGACGCCGAAGTTGGTCATGGCGGAGCCGAAGAACACGGGCGTCTGCTTGCCGGAGAGGAACTTCTCGCGGTCGTAGGTCTCGCCGGCGCCGTTGAGGAGGTCGAGCTCGTCGATCAGCTGCAACGACAGCTTCTCGGGGAGGTCCTCCGGGCGGATGCGCTCCTGCTCGACGAGGTCGACGCCGCGGTTGCCGCCGGTGAAGCGGAGCACGTCTCCGGTGGAGCGCTCGGCGACGCCGACGAACTCCTTGCCGCTGCCGACGGGCCAGTTGACGGCCGCGCACTGGATGCCGAGGGCGGCGCCCACGTCGTCGAGGAGCTGGAGGGGCTCGATGCCCTCGCGGTCGCACTTGTTGATGAGCGTGAGGACGGGGATGCCGCGCATGCGGCACACGTCGAACAGCTTGCGGGTGCGGTCCTCGACGCCCTTCGCGTTGTCGATGAGCATGACCGCGCAGTCGACGGCGGCGAGCACGCGGTACGTGTCCTCCGAGAAGTCGGCGTGGCCCGGCGTATCCAGCAGGTTCAGCCGCTTACCGCGGTAGTCGAACTGGAGGACGGACGACGTGATCGAGATGCCGCGCTCCTTCTCCATCGCCATCCAGTCGGACACGGCGTGCCGGCTGGCCTTTCGCGACTTGACCGCGCCCGCCATGTGGATGGCGCCGCCGTACAGGAGGAGCTTCTCCGTCAGCGTCGTCTTGCCGGCGTCCGGATGGGAGATGATCGCGAAGGTGCGACGCCGACCCGCCTCGAGGACGAGGGCTTCTGCGATCGCGTCCGGCGTGCCGGGTTCGGTGGGGAGGGTGTCCATGGTGCGCGGGGCTAACCGGTAACACCCGGCGCCGCGCCCCCGAGTCCCGCATCGCCCGATTAGGGAGGGGACGATGCACCCCTCCAGAGGTCCCCTCGCCGGCTTCGGACTCCTGACCGGCGCCGCCGTGGGCGCGTCCGAGGTCGCCCTGCGCGTGGGGCCCCAGCAGGGGCTCGGGGCGGGGGAGGTGGCGACGCTCCTCGCCGCCGCGGTGGGTCTCTCCGCCGCCTACGGTCTCGCGCTCGCGCTGGTGGCGGGGCGGGTGGGCCGGCGCCCCTACGGCCTCGTCCTCGCCGGCTTCCTGGGCCTCCACGCCGCGGTCCAGTACCGCTTCGAGGTCGTCCTCAACGACTTCGTGCGCGATCCGCGGGTGTGGGGCGGCATCGGCGGCCTCCTGCTCGCGAGCCTCCTCGTGGGCCTCGCCCTCGACCGCCCCCTCGCCCGGCTACACCGTCGTCTCCGCGTACTGTTTGTCAGCCTCGTGCTCGTCGCCTCCGCGCTCGCCTTCGTCCGCGCGCGCGGCGCGGAGTCCCCTCCGGGCCCACGCCCCTCGATCCTCGTGATCAGCCTCGACACGACGCGCCCCGACCGCCTCTCGCCCTACGGCCACGCCATCGAGACCCCCACCCTCGCCCGCCTCGCGCGGGAGGGCGTCACCTTCGATCAGGCCATCGCCGCCGCGCCGATCACGGAGCCGAGCCACCTCGCGATGTTCACCGGCGAGCCACCGCTCGTCACCGGCGTCGTGAGCAACGGCACCCCGCTGGGAGACCGCCCCGAGCTGCTCTGGCGCGCGCTCCAGGCCGAGGGCTACGTCACCGCGGGCTTCGTGGCGGGGTTCCCGCTCCACGGCAAGTACGGGTGGGGGCAGGGGATGAACGTCTACGACGACGACTTCGGGCGCGTCGCCGGGCTCCAGTCCCTCTCGTTGGTCAAGGCGTTCAACCAGGTCGCGATCAAGGAGCACGCCCTCCGCGAGCGGCCGGCAGGGCAGGTGTTGGCGCGGGCGGTGCCCTGGATCGAGAAGCATCGGGACGCGCAGATGTTCGCGTTCGTCCACCTCTACGACGCGCACGGCCCCTACGATCAGCCCACCAACGCCGCCCTCGGCCCCGCCCCCACCGACGGCCCCGCGCTGGAGCTGCCGCCCTACTGGCCCGCGCCCGACCGTCGCATCACCAGCCCCGCGTGGCTCACGTCCGCCTACGACAACGAGCTGGTCACGCTCGACGCCGCCGTGGGGCAGCTCCTCGACGCGCTCGGGCCGACCCTCAACGAGACCATCGTGATGGTCACGGCCGACCACGGCGAGTCCCTCACCGAGCACGGCTACCTCTTCGACCACGGAGACAACCTGCACGATCCCTCGCTCCGCGTGCCGTGGATCGTGCGCTACCCGCCCACCGCCACCGCCGGCCTCCGCGTCCCGTGCCAGGTCGGCGGCGTCGATCTGACGCCCACCGTCCTCGACCTCGTGGGCATCACCGATACGATCGCGCGGGAGGGCACCTCGCGGATGTCCGAGCTCGGCGGCGGAGAGTGCCGTGAGCGGCCGGTGTACTCGAGCACGGTCGCGGGCCGGCTCGTCGCCGATCCGCCGACCGACCACGCGCTCCGTGGCCAGGGGCGCAAGCTCATCGTGCACGAGGCCGGGCCTGTCGCCCTCTTCGACCTCCTCGCCGACCCCGGCGAGATCGTGAACCTCGCGCCCAGCCCGGTGTCGGACGGGATGCGGCAGCTCCTCGAGGCGCGCATCGCCGGCGCCCCGGTCGAGAGCCCCGAGCTCGATCCGCTCACGACGACCATGCTCCAGTCCCTGGGATACATCGAATGAAGGACGAGCTGGAGTTCCCCGTCGCGCCCGAGTCGAGCGTGGTGTTCCGGGTCGCGACGATCGGCGCGGCCACCGGCGCCCTCGCCGGCGGCTTGGAGGGCCTCGGCCTCGTGCTGAGCGCCAAGATCGTGCTCGGCGCGGGCGCGGGCGCGGCGCTCGTCGCGGGGACCGTCGTGTTGGATGCCGCGTTGGGCCTCGGCCTCGGCGTCGTCGCCGGCGTGCTCGCCGCGCTACCCGGGCGGCGCGTCACCCACTGGAAGCGCCTGCGCGCGGGCTCGGCCCTGACCGTCCTGCTCCTCGCGCTCTTCTTCCTCGCCCCGCTCTCCTACGAGCTCTGGGCCGTCCAGGAGCGCCGCGTCCCCGCCCTCGGCATGGTCGCCGTGGCCGCGCTCATCGCCTCGACCTTCTGGTTCAACGCGGGCTACTGGCTGCGGCGCGAGAGCATCGGCGCCGGGCCGGTCGTCGGCTGGCGGGTGTACGCGCCGCTCGGGGGCCTCGGTCTCGCGCTCGTCGGGGCGGTCGCCGCGGGGCCGCCCTCCGGGCCGACGCGCGCGGCGCTCCCGGGCGCCCAGAACCTCGTGCTTGTCACGATCGACACGCTGCGCCGCGACCACGTCGGCACCTACGGGAGCGTCGTCCACACGCCGGTGCTCGACACGCTCGCGCGCACCGGCATCGCCTACGACGACGCCATCACCCCCGTCCCGGAGACCGCCCCCTCGCACGCCTCCATGTTCACCGGGCGCCACCCGCTCGAGCACAAGGTCATCGCGAACGGCATCCCGCTCAAGAACGGCTACTCCACCGTCACCGAGCAGCTCGAGCGCACCGGCTACCGCACGGGCGCCTTCGTCTCGTCCTTCGCCGCCGGCAGCGACACCGGGCTGCCCCAGGGCTTCCAGGTCTACGACGACGACTTCGTGCCCGCCTTCCGCGGCCTCGGCCGCGCGCGTGTCGCCCGCCTCGCCCTCCCCATCCTCCTCCGCTACGGCGACCCCGCCGCCTTCCCCTGGCTCCTCGAGCGGCGCGCCCCCGCCACCATCGCCGAGGCGCTCGCGTGGGTCGACGGCGGACAAGGCCCGTTCTTCCTGTGGGTCCACCTCTTCGAGCCCCACGCACCCTACGAGGTGCCCCCCGGCGGCACCGCCCCCGCCGCCTCGGTGGACCACCGCGCCATCCTCGCGCAGGAGCCCGGCTACGCCTACACGCCGGAGGAGACCGCGGCGCTCCGGGACCTCTACCGCCAGGAGGTCGAGTACACCGACACCCAGGTCGGCGTCCTCCTCGACGGCCTGCGCGCGCGCCGCGCCCTGGACGACGCGCTTGTGCTCGTCGTGGCCGACCACGGCGAGAGCCTCGGCGAGCACGGCATCTCCTTCAACCACCACGGCCTGTACGACGAGGTCCTGCGCGTCCCGCTGATCGCGTGGGCGTCCACCCCGAGCTTCACGCCCGGCACCCGCGTGGCCCGCCAGGTCAACGTCGCGGACGTGGCGAACACCTTCCTCGAGTTCGCCGGCATCCCGCTCCTCGGCGGCACCCAGTCCGTGCCGCTCCTCTGGCACGCCCGCGGCGTCGAGGTCGCGGCGCGTCCCGTGCTCCTCCTTGGCCGCACCACCGCGTCCCTCCGCGAGGGCCAGCTCTACGGCGTGCGTGACCCGCGCGGCGTGAAGTACATCGAGCGCCCCGGCGCCGCCGGCGAGCCCCCCACCTCCGAGCTCTACGACCTCACGACCGACCCCGGCGAGCTCGTCGACATCTCCGCCGACCAGCCCGCCGCCGTGCAGAGCGGCCGCGCCAACGTCGCGACCCTGCGCGGGGCGGTCGGGACCACCGCCGGGGTCGAGACGAGCGAGATGCTCAAGGCGCTGGGGTACCAGGAGTGACCGTGGCGGCGCGCGCGCGCCCCGTCCTCGTCGCGCTCGCGGTGTTCGTCGTGATGGCGATCGCGTTCGCGCCCGACGCGGTGACGGGCGAGGGCGTGTTCTGGCACCACGACCTGCGCCACCACCACTACCCGTGGCGCGCGTGGGCGGCGTCCGTGTGGGCGTCCGGCTCCGTGCCGTGGTGGGCCTCGGGCGCCGGCAACGGCTTCCCGCTGCTCGCGGAGGGGGAGGGGGGCTTCCTCTACCCGCCGACGATGGGTCTCTTCCTCCTGCTGCCCGACCCGCTCGCGCTCAACGCGAGCATCCTGCTCCACCAGGTGTGGGCGGCGCTCGGCGTGTGGGCGTTCCTTCGGGCGCGCGCGGGGAGCCGCCCGATCTCCGCGGTGGGGCCGATCGTCGGCGGGCTCGCCTATGCCTGGTCCGGCTTCCTCGTCTCCCACACGCTCTACCTGGGCATGCAGAACGCCGCGGCGTGGCTCGGCTGGGCGCTGCTCGGGGCCACGGCGGGGCCGGACGGGCGGCGGAGGGAGTGGCTCGTCGCCGTGTCGATCGGCATGATGGGGCTGGCCGGACACCCGCAGATCGCGGCGTTCCTCGGGCTCGGGCTCGCGGTGCACGCGCTCGCGACGGTGCGTGGCGTGGCGCTCCTCCGGTGGATCGGCGCGGCGATGGCCGGCGGGGTGATCGCGTCCCCCCAGCTCCTCGCGACGCTCGAACTCGTGCGCTTCTCCGGTCGCGACGGCGGGGTGGCCGCGGCCTTCGCCCGCATCGGCGCGATGCCGCTCCAGGAGCTCGTCGGCGCCGTGCTCCCGTACGCCTTCGGCTTCGACCGCCCCGCGGACATCGACCAGACCTACTACCACCGCGGCACCGGCTACTGGGGCGCGGGGGTGAACCACTGGGAGATGTGCTTCTACCTGGGTATCCCGGTGGTGTGCCTCGCGGTGGTGGGGATGCGGCGCGCGCGCGGCTGGGTGCTCGCCGCGGGCGTCGCGACGGTGCTGATGCTCGGAGGCCCCGCGTGGGACCTCGTGCGGCTCCTCCCGGGGCTTCGACGGCTTCCGCTTCCCCGCGCGCTTCGCCCTCCTCCTCACGCTCGCGGTCGCCGTCCTCGCCGCCGAGGGCATCGAGGCCCTCCGCACCGCGCGCCGCCCCAACGTCGTCGTGCACCGCCTCCGCCTCGTCGCCGCCCTCTTCCCGCTCGTCACCGGCGCCGGCTACTTTGCGCTCCGGGCGTTCGAGGCGCCGATCGTCGAGGTGGGAGAGGCCCTTTTCCACGCGCGCACCCGCCTCCCGCCGCCGCCGCCCGGCGAGGCCCCCACCGCGCTCGCCGCCGCCGCGCTCCCGCCGCCGGAGCTCGAAGATCCCGCCGGGATCCCCGCGAAGGTGGCGCGCATCCTCGCGGACCTCCAGCGCAGCACCGCCCCGACCTCCTCCCGCGTGTGGGTGCCGGTGCTCCTCCTGCTCGTGGCGTCCTTCGCGGTGCGTCGCCCGTGGCTGTGGGGCGCGCTCGTCGCCTTCGAGTTGTGGCGCTTCGGGCACGAATACCACCCGCGCGTGCCGGTGGAGAGCGTGAACGTCCGCCCCGCGTGGCTCGGCGAGGGCATGACCGAGCCGGGGGGCCCGCGCCTCACCGTCCTCGATCGTCGTGTCTCACCGACGCTCGACACCGCCCTCGGCACCGCCAGCCTCGGCCTGTTGTGGGGCACCAGCGACGTCATCGTGCCGAGCCCGCTCCTCCTCGTCCGCAACGAGGCCATGCTCGCGCTCGCCGGGGTCGACGTGGGCGACCGCGGCCGCCAGAAGGTGAGCCGTTACCTCGAGAACATCGCCGTCGCGCGCCGCATGGGCGTGCGGTTCGTCGCGAGCGTGCACGCCATCCCCGGGCTGACCCAGCTCGTCCGCGGCCCGGTCAACGTCTACGTCGACACCGCCGCGCTGCCCCGCGCCCGCGTCGTCCCGTGCGCCCGCGCCACCCCCGGCGGAGACGCTGCGTACACCCGCGTGCTCACGACGGACGCGGCGCGTGAGGTGGTGGTGGAGGGGGGCGAGGACAGCGGCTGTGACGATGTTGTGGCGTCTTCTTCTGGGGGCGGGGCGTCGCCCCGCAACGCCCCACCAGGGGGCGGCCCCCTGGACCCCCCGCGGCCCGTGACCG
>CAJBVW010000545.1 GCA_903959175.1 uncultured Pseudomonadota bacterium | reverse complement strand
GGCGGGCAGCCCCCGGTGGTGCTCCTCGGGGACGGCGTGGGGTTTGGCGTCGCGACGGACGTGCCGACGCTCACCGGAGAGGACACGCGCAGAAACGTCGCGAAGGTGCTCGCGCCCGGTGACCTCGATCAGGACGGCGCGATGGACCTCTACGCGGTGGTCAACGCCGGTGGGTTCGAGCCGACCGAGCTCGACCTAGCCGACTTCGTGTTGTGGGGGGACAACTCCGGCGGCTTCCCCCTCGCGCCGGAGCGCGCGCCCCCCGCGAGCGAGGGCCGCGGCTTCGACGCCCAGGTGTTCGAGTGGGAGGGAGAGCCGGCCATCTACGTAGCGAACGACATGGGCGGCCAGTTCGGTGGCGACGCCCTCTTCACGACGGACGGGCGCACCCTCGTCGATCAGGCCGAGGCCTGCGCCTGCGCGGTCGAACACAACGCGATGGGGCAGGACGTGGGCGACTGGAACGGGGACGGCCTCGCCGACATCTATGTGGCCGCCGTCCCGTTCAATACGCTCATGACCGCCCAGCCCGACGGCACCTTCGTCGACATGGCGCTCGCCGTGAACGCGCAGGGGATCAAGGAGCAGGCCTCCTTCGGGATGACGTGGGGCGCGGCCTTCCTCGACTACGACAACGACGGCGAGGTCGACATCCTCGACGCTCAGGGCGACAACTGGTTCCAGGACCAGACCGACCCGTGGATCCTGCCGCAGCCGATCTGGATGCTCCACCAGGTGGACGGCGCCTTCGTCGAGGCCGGCGAGGCCCTGGGGCTCGACCAGCTCGGCTCGTTCCGCGCGGTCGTCGCGGAGGACCACAACGGCGACGGCGTGCTCGATCTGCTCGTCACCGACGTGGTCGAGCGCCCCCAGCTCTACCTCTCGGAGGGGTGCACCGCGGAGGGGTGGATCGAGGTCGCGGCGCCGATCGACAGCCGCGTGGAGGTCACCGCCGGCGGTCGCACCTGGACCGCGTGGACGGGCACCCACTCCGGCTACGGCGGCGCCCGCGCCCCCGTCGTGCACGTCGGCATCGGGGCGGAACAGATGGTCGAGCGCATCATGGTGACGACGACCAGCGGCGACGTCCACACGGTCGAGGGGCCGCTGGAGGCGCGGCGGCGCGTGTACGTCGAGGGCGTGCCGGGCGTGGCGATCGTCGCTGGTTAGGGCTTCGCGCCGTCCGTGAGGGTGGCGCCCAGCCGATACACCACGATCTCCCCCGACGTCTCCCCGCCGCCCAGCGCGGCGTCGACACAGGCGGCCTCGCTCGACTTGAGCAGGTCGGTGTGGACGGCGATGACGTCGTAGCCCCAGCCGAGGAGCGCGGCGCGGCCGGCGGCGACACGGTCGGGCACCGGGCGCTGGAGGAAGGCGTCGAGCGGGCGCCCGCCCTCGCGCGCGATGGTAGCGATGGCCGGCTTGCGGAGGCACTGCATCAGCGTGCGGACGAGGTGGTTGGAGGCGAATTCGGTCGGGAGGAACTGGTTGACGCCGTAGGGGATGCGCTTGCCGTGCACGACCGCGAGCGCTTGGTAGCGCCGGTTGGCCCTGTGGTAATTGGGCGGGAAGTCCCACACGGCGGCGACGGTGTTGTCCGCGGCGAGGGCGCGGTAGACGGCGGGGGCGGTCGTGTCGGCGAGGACGAGCGGCCAGACGGCGGGGGAGAACGCGAGGGTCTCCGCGACGATCGAGCCGGCGAAGACCAATGCCCACCGCGGGTGGCGGTGGAGGGCGTAGGCGGCGGCGAGGCCCCCCAGCATCATCGGCAAGACGACGAGACGGTAGGGGTGGTGGACGAAGCGGAAGGGGGAGCCGGGGAGGTAGAGGAGGGCGTCCGGGAGGGGGACCTGGACGCCGCCGATCCGCATCGGCGCCTGGTTCACGACGAGGGTGGGGCCGAGCGCGAAGAGGACCACGGCCAACAGCGGGAGGCGGAGCGGGCGCCAGCGCCACGCGCCCACCAGCGCGAGGAGCACGGTGATCCACCCGAGGTAGTTCACGTGGATGATCCCGTCGTTCCCCATTTGCCGGTTGTCGGGGAAGTAGTACTCGCCGGGGTGGAGGAAGGTGGCGAGGTCGGTCGCGGGGAGGCTCCGGTAGCTCCACCCGGGCGCGCTCGCCTGGGCAACCACGGCGTCGGGCGAGCCGAGCGTCCACCCGGCGACGGCGAGGATCGGGCCGGCCAGCGCGCCGAAGAGGAGGAGGACCGTGGCGGCACGCGCGAGGAGCGACGTGACGCGGGAACGTTCTCCGCTGCGGACCTCGAAGGCGCGGACGAGGACGGCGACACCGAAGAGCAGCCCGCAGAACGCCGAGTAGTAGAAATTGCCGAGGGTGGCCCAGGCCCAACAGCCGGCGGCGAGGGCGAGGTCCCGCCGGGCGCCGTCAGCGAGGGCGCGGCGGAGGTACAGCCAGAAGAGCGGCAGGGGCGCGAGGGCGAGGTACTCGACGGTGCCGCTGTAGACGAGGGAGAGGGCGTAGGGGCTGGCGCCGTAGATCACCCCGGCGAGCACGGCGGCGCCGCGCGGATCGGCCTCGCCGGCGTCGGGACGCGCGCGCAATTCAGCCGTCGCGAGCGCGTAGGCGGCAGCCATCCCGCCCCAGAGCTGCACGAGGATCGCCATCGTGTAGCCGACCGCCGGCCCGCCGAGGAGCTGGAAGGGCAGGGAGATCGCGGCGCCGACGGGATCGACGAACCAGAGCAGGCCGCCATCCGGCCAGTGGGAGAGGTCGGTGCGGATGGGCACGCGCCCGCTCGCGAGCAGCTCGCCCCACCACCAGTAGCCCCAGTAGTGGTCGTAGGCGTCCGAGGTCGGGGCGCCGGGGATGGCCGCGCCGAGGTGGAGGACGGCGGGCCACGTCACGAGCACCGCGAGCGCGGCGAAGAGGGCGAGGGGGCCGAGATGCCGCTTCATCGGGTGACGCGGTAACGCGGGCAGCGGCCCTCCGCGCCCGTCCCGTCCTGGCCCCGTCGGCGCGGTGGCGGCCCCCGAGCGACCGTCACTCGCGGATGAGCACCCGCGTGCCCGTCTTCACCTTCGGGTACAGCCAGTCCATCTGCTCGTTCGCGATGGCGACGCAGCCGTCCGTCCAGAAGCTGGGGTACGCGCCGCCACCGTGCAGGTAGATGTCCCCGCCCAGGGCCGTGTCCCGCGTGGGCATCCCGCCCGCCTTCGCGGCGGCCACCACGCGGTCCCGGGTGCGCGCGTCGATGCGCCCGGCGGTGAGGGCGGACTCGCCGTCCGCGGCCTGGGGGTAGTCGAGGCCGAGCGAGAGGTGGAAGGAGGAGGCCGGGTTCTTGTTGGTCACCCGGAAGCTCCCGACGGGCGTTCGCTCGTCGCCGCGGGCCTCCTTGTGGCCGACCGGGCTCGCGCCGAGCGCGACGGGGAAGCATGCGGGGCCGTCGGGGCCGGGCACGACGACGCGGTCCTGGAACACGCCGAGCACGAAGTCGGACTTGTCGACGACGATCACGAACCCCGCCTCGTCGGGCGGCGCGGGGCAGGGGGGCGTGAAGAGGACGGGGATCATGCGGACTCCGACCCCGGGGGGCGGAAGAAGGTTCCCGTCGGGATCGCGCTAGCCGAGGCGCGCGGCCAGGGCGCGGAGGGCCACGCCGCCGTTGCCGAAGAGGGGCCACCCGTCTCCGACCAGTACGGTGTCGATGTCCGCGAGGGCGGCGAGCGCGCGCACGGAGACGACGGCCGCGGCCTTGTCGGCCAGCTTCGGGTCCGGCAGGATCATCAGGCTGCCGGCGACGTGGGCGCGGATGAGGTCACCCGTGATGAGGGTGGTGCCGTCGAGCACGAGGGCGACCTCGCCGGGGGTCTTCGAGCCGGAGACGGTGTGGACGACCAGCCCGGGGACCACGCTGTCGCCGGCGGCGAGCCAGCGGTCGCAGGGGAAGGGGAACGTGTCCTCCTCGGCGGCGGGGCCGGCGATCTTCGCGCCGGTCCACGCGGCGATGTCCTGCGCGGCGCGGGTGTGGTCGGAGTTGGTGACGACGATCCACGCGGCGCCGCCGAGGCGCTCGAGGTGGGCGCGGTCGTGGGCGGAGAGCGGCATGGGGTCGACGAGCACGTTGCCGTCGGGCCGGGCGAGGCACACGCCGTGGAAGTCGACGTTGCGCGCCTCGTCGAAGGCGGACCAGGAGTAGAGGTCGGGGCGGTGCAGGGACTTCATGGTGAACCTCGGGCGCGGAGGCCTATTCGGGGTGCCGACGCGGGGCACGGCGGAGCCAGCCGATCGAGAGGACGAGGCGCGTGCCCTCCTCGACGCGGTGGACCGCGTGGGTGGCGACATCGGGGCGGAACAGCGCGAAGCGGGGCCCGCGGGCGATGCATTCGGAGACCTCGAACTCTCCACCTTTACGGGCCTTTCGGAGGTAGATGTTCAGGCGATAGTGGAGGGTTCCGGGGCGCGCCGGATCGACGTGTGCGGGCACGCCGGTGCCGGGCCGGAAGCGGAGCAGCCAGGCGTCGCACGGAAGAGGCCACGGGGTTGCAGCCAGCAGCAGGCGCTCGTACCCGGTGCCCTGCCGGCCCGCGCGCCAGCGCCAGAGGTCCGTGGTGGAGGGGTCGGCCATCGCCTCCCGTTAGTCGGGCGCGGCCGGGTCGGCACGGGCGGGTCGGCACGGCCGGGCGCGGGTCGGATTAGGGGCCGTCGATGGGAGCCGACCCCCCGACCGTCGAGCGGGTGGTGCGCGTGCGCGCCGCCTTCGTCGAGCGCCTCCTCCGGCGCGCAGAGAGCGCGTGGTGGCGGCGTGATCTCTTCGACGCCGGGCTCCCCCAGTTCCTCGACGAGCTCGACCTGACGGGCGCGGCCCCCGACGCGCTGGCCTTCGTGGACGGGCTCGCGCGCCTCTACGCGGCGGTGGCCGAGCTCGAGGCGCTGGAGCGCGAGATCGCCGCCCTGAACCTCTCGCTTGGCGTCGAGTCCGGGCAGGTCTCGCGGTGGGTGTGGCTTCCGCTCGTGCTCGTCTTCGCGGGGCTCGTGCAGTGGCGCGGTGCGTACGGGATCGGCATCGCGGTCTGCGGCGGCTCCGTCCTCGCGGTGTCCGGGCTCGCCACGGTCCTCGTGTTCCGCGTCCGCCGGCGCGCCCGCCAACGTGCGCTCAGCACGCGCGCGCTGGAGCAGCGCGCCACCCTCGCCCGCCTCGGCCGCGCCGTGCTCCTCGGCCCCGCCGAGGTCCATGTGGGCGGGGTGCGCTACGTCCTCGGCGTCACGGAGGCGGCGCCGGAGGCGTGACGGCGTCCGCGAACAGCTCCTCGCGCAGCCGCAGCAGCTTGCGGTCCTCCGGCGCCGCCGCGATCCGCGCGTCGAGCCGCGCCCGCGCGAGGTCGGGCTGCCCCGCCGCGACCAGGGCGCGCACGGCCGCCTCGAGCACCTTGCGGTCCGTCGGCCACGCGAGGAGCGCGGCGTCCGCCTGGGAGACGGCCGTGGGGTCGGGGTAGTCCGCCAGCAGGTCGAGCAGCGCGAGGCGCGGCGCGGGCTCCCCGGGCGCCTCGCGGAGCGCCGTGTCGATGAGCGCGCGCGCGCCGGCGACGTCTCCGAGCTGCGCGGCGCCTTCGGCCTGGTGGAGCCGCCCCCGCCAGCCGCCGGTCGCGGCGCGGGCCTTCGCGACGTCCGCCGGCACGGTCAGCGCGAAGCCGTCCACCAGCCGCTCCCAGAGCCGCGCAACGCGGCCCTGCCCCTCCGGGACGTCGAGCACCAGCCGGCTCTCGTAGGCGCCGCGCACGTAGACCACGGCGTCCACCCGGCGGGCGCGCCCGGCGTTGGTGTAGGTCAGGTGGAGGGAGCGACCGGGCACGCCGTCCTTCGTCACGTCGCCCTCGGTGGTCACGACCGCGCCGGCATCGACCTCGCGGAAGGACGCGAGCAGGTCGGCCGTCGCGTCGGCGAGCGTGCTCGGACCCTCGTGGTGCAGGGTGCGCGCAACGAGCTGCCCGCCGTCCACCGGGGAGATCCAGGCGCGGTCCCCCGTGGCGGCCCAGCCCTCCGTCCACCACACGGGCCGCTCCGCCGTCAGCCCGTCCTCCTCCACCGGCACGAGCGGGATCGCCAGCCGCGCCATCCCCACGACGCCCACGAAGCCGAGGAGTAGAACGATGAAGGAGATCATGCGGTTGCGTCGCACCCACACAGGTCCCACGTTCGGTCTGAGGAGCGCCATGTGCGCGCCGCCCGCGAGCAGGCCGCCGAGGTGGCCCCAGTTGTCGACCTTCGGGGCGAGGAGCGAGGAGATGAAGAAGTAGATCAGGTAGATGAGCATGATCACGCCGAAGCGCGAGCGGGCGCGCGGCGGGAGCATGTTCCCGTAGCGGAGGCCGAAGACGGCGGCCGCGGCGAGGAAGCCGAAGTCTCCGCCGGAGGCGCCGACGGAGGGGCTGTCGGGCGCGAGGAGCGCGGAGAGGACGCCGCCCCAGAAGACGCTCGACGTGAAGAGGACCGCGAGGGAGAAGGCGCCGATCACGCTCTCCAGCGCGATGCCGAGGTAGGCGATCAGCAGCATGTTCATGCCGATGTGGCCGGCGTCGCCGTGGAGGAAGCCGTAAGAGAGGAGGCGCCAGTGCTGGTCCCCCTCCACGATCGCGGGGGTGTACTTGGTGAAGCGGTCCCAGAGCCACGCCTGGACGGGCGTGTACTGGGTCCAGAAGAAGATCCGGAACTCGACGCCGACCAGGAGCGCGGTGAACCAGGGCACGGCCGCGCTGGCGAGCGCCTGGCGGACGCGCACCTCGGGCGAGGCGCGGATCCCGCGGAAGATCTCCAGGTCGCCGGCCGGGACCCAGCGGTCCCCCGTGAGTGGCTCGGACCGGACGGGCGTTTCGGGGCCGAGGGTGCCGTCGCGGACCCTCTCTTCGAACTCCGCCAGCGCGATCACGCGTTCGGACCCATCGAGTTGGACATGGAGGAGCACGGTGAGTAGCCTAGGTTCCAGGTGGGGGTCTATCCGCTCCGGCCCCTCTGGAGGCTCCTTGGAACGCGCCCGTCTGGAGGAGGCCTGCCGAGCCCTCCCGTTGTTCCCCCTGCCGGGCACCGTGCTCCTGCCAGGCTCCCTGCTGCCGCTCCATGTGTTCGAACCGCGCTACCGGGACCTCGTGAACGACTGCCTGCGGGACCAGCTCCCGCTCTCGGTCTGCCAGGTGCGCCCCGAGGACGCGACGGACACCGCGGGCTCGCCGCGGGTGTTCCCGTACGCGGGGGTAGGGATCATCGGCGCGCACCAGGAGCTGCCGGACGGCCGCTTCAACGTGCTCGTGCAGCCCGTGGGCCGCATCCGCATCGTGAGCGAGGGGCCGTCGGGACGGGCGTACCGCCTCGCGCATGTCGAGCTCCTCGACGACCTCGAGGTCGATCCCGCCGAGCTCCTCGCGGAGGGCGAGCGCGTCCGCGGGCTCTTCACGCCGCTCGTGGGGCGCATGGGGCAGGTGGGCGAGAGCGTGGCGCGCGCGCTGCGGTCGTTGTCGCCGGATCGTGTGCCCGAGGCCGTGGCGTCCGTGGTCCTCCGCTCGGACGACGCGCGGCAGCGCTTCCTCGCCGAGAACAGCCCGCTCGTGCGCGCGGCCATGGTGGAGGAGGCCGTGCTGATGTTGCTCGCGGAGGTGAGCGGTCAGGTCGCGGCGGAGGCGTAGGCCGCCGCTACGCGAACCGGGAGCGCACCGTGGGCCCCGAGGCTCCGAAGGTGCGGGGGCGCGAGGGGTCTCCGAGCTCGTCGACGAGCAGGTAGCCGGCGACCAGCAGGATCAGGACGCCGAAGCGCCCGGTGGCCTCGGCGGAGGCGAGCTGGACACGCGCCGAGGGGGCGTCCCCGCGGACGTTCCAGGCGAGGCGGACGACGGCCAGACCGGCGCCGTCCCGCACCGTGAGCCCGGCGGCCGCGCCGCGGTCGATCTCGAAGCAGGGGCCGCTGGCGAGGCAGAGGGTGCCGACGCCGCGCCAGTCGTGCTGGACGTGGGCGACCTCCGCGAGCGCGCCGAGCGGGCGCACCACGATACGGGGCCGGTGGAAGCCCACGCGCTGGATCGTGAACGCGTGGTCCGCGGTGGTCGCGAGCCAGGCGCGATCCCCGGGCGTGAGGGTGGCGACGGGGGTGGTGCCGTCCCGCAGCAGCCAGCCGGCGTCCGCGGTGAGGGACCAGTCGAGGAAAGCGCCGCTGTTCACGTGGGTGGACATGTTTCTCAACATGCCCGCCCACCGTTACGAGGCCGCTGCGTACAGGTGACGTCTTTGTGTGGGCTTTTGTGACGTTCTCGTGCCGGGTGTCTACTCCTTCGGGCCCCGGATTACCCTGTCCCTCCCCATTCGCCCAAACGCCGGAGCGGCCTTGGATTCCGAGCGTCCTTTCGCCCCGTCTCTCCAGCGTGACCCCCCCCTCGTGAACCGCGAGTTGAGCTGGCTGGCCTTCAACGCGCGCGTGTTGGAGGAGGCCCAGGATCCCAGCGTTCCGCTCCTCGAGCGGATCCGCTTCCTGGCGATCTTCAGCTCCAACCTCGATGAATTCTTCATGGTCCGGTACGCCGGCCTCTGGCGCCAGATCGATGCCGGCATCGTGACGACCGGCCCCGACGGCATGACGCCGCGGAAGGTCCTCGAAGCCGTCTCCGTCCGCGCGCGCGAGCTCACGGGCATCCAGCACGGGCTGCTGCGGGAGACCCTGTTCCCCGCGCTCGCCAAGGAGGGGGTCCGCCTGCTGCGTCAGCGCGATCTCTCCGAGGAGCAACGCGCGTTCCTCGACGTGACGTTCCAGCGCCGCATCCTCCCCGTCCTCACCCCGATGGCGATCGATCCCGCGCACCCGTTCCCCTGGCTCGGCAACCGCGCCCTCTGTCTGATGGTGCAGCTCGAACCTCTTGAAGACGCCGCGATCCCCGCCGCGACCCAGTGCGTCATCCACATGCCCGCCGCGGGCGTGCCGCGCTTCATCCGCGTGCCGAGCGGCCCCGAGTGCTTCGACTTCGTCCTCATCGAGGACGTGATCCGGATGCACCTCGACCGCCTGTTCACCGGCTTCCGCGTCCTCTCCTGCCGCGCCATCCGCGTCACGCGGGACGCCGAGCTCGACTTCGAGCTCCAGGAAGAGGGCGCAGACGACCTCATCTCCAGCATCGAGGAGGCCGTGCGCAACCGCCGCATGGGCGCCGCCGTCCGCCTCCAGTACGAGCGAGGCCTGCCGCAGGCGCAGCTCGACATGCTCGTGAGCGAGCTCGAGCTCGATCCCGCCGACCTCTACCCGGTCGAGGGGATGACCGCGCTGACGGACCTCTCCCAGCTCGTCGCCCAGGTGGACGTGCCGCGCCTGAAGGAGCCCCCCTTCGTCCCGCAGCCCGTCCCCGAATTCGAGCGCGCGCGCGACCCCTTCGCGGCCATCCGCGGCGGCGACATCCTGGTCCACCACCCGTACCAGGACTTCGAGTACGTGCACCGCTTCATCCAGGCGGCGGCGGACGATCCGGATGTCCTCGCCATCAAGATGACGCTCTACCGCGTCAGCGGAGACTCCCCGATCGCCAAGGCCCTCCTCGCGGCGGCCCGCAACGGCAAGGAGGTCGCGGTCCTCGTCGAGCTCCGGGCGCGCTTCTCGGAGGAGGCCAACATCGCCTGGGCGCGGCGGCTCGAGGCCACCGGCGCGCACGTCGTCTACGGCATCGTCGGCAAGAAGACCCACTGCAAGGCCGCGCTGGTCGTGCGCCGCGAGGGGGAGGGGCTGCGTCGGTACTGCCACCTCGCCACCGGCAACTACAACCACCAGACCGCCAAGGTCTACACGGACGTGAGCCTCTTCACCGCCCGCGAGACCTTCGGCGAAGACCTCACGCACCTCTTCAACCTGCTCACCGGCTACGTGCGGCCGCCGCCGCTGAACCACCTCGTGCTCGCGCCCGAGGGGCTCCGGAAGTTCCTCGTCGCGCGCATCCGCCGCGAGGCCGACCACGCCCGGGAGGGCCGCCCCGCCGGCATCCGCGCCAAGCTCAACGCGCTGGCGGACGCCGAGCTCATCCACGAGCTCTACGAGGCGAGCCGCGCCGGCGTCCGTATCGACCTCGTCGTGCGCGGCATCTGCTGCCTCCGCCCCGGGGTCCCCGGGCTCTCTGAGAACATCCGCGTCATCAGCATCGTCGATCGCTTCCTCGAACACGCCCGCATCCTCAACTTCGAGAACGGCGGCGCCCCCGAGTACTTCCTGTCCAGCGCGGACTGGATGGGCCGCAACCTCGACGGCCGCGTGGAGACCACGTTCCCCGTGCTCGAGCCGGCGCTCCAGCAGAAGCTGGAGGAGATCCTGCGCGTCCAGCTCGCCGACAACGCGAAGGCGCGGGTGCTCACGTCGGACGGCCAACACATGCGCCACCTGCCGACGGAGGAGCCCGTGCGCGCGCAGCAGCGCCTCATCGTCTCCGCCTATGCGCTCGCTCTGTCCCAGCGCGGGCTGGGCGCCTGACGATCAGGCGGCCGGAGTCACACCCGTAGCGGTCCCCGCGACCACGAGCGGGCGGCCGAAGGCGCGCCCGAAGCGCTCGACGATCTCGGCCTGGACCCGCGCGTCGAGGAAGACGCGGACGGCGTCGGGCTCGACCGCGCAGCGGAGCGGACGGCCGTGGGCGGCGGCGACGAGGTCGAGCAGCACGGCGAGGCGGGCGCGGATGCCGAGGTCGATGCGGAGGCGGGGGACGGGCGAGACGAGGTCCGCGACGGCGAGGACCTCGCGCTGGAAGAAGCCCTGGATGGGGCGCTCGAGCAGCGCGGAGAGCGGGCCGGGGACCGGCGAGCGGCGCTCCCAGAGGGCGCGCAGGCGGGCGGCGACGGCGAAGGTGTCGCGGAGGGTGGGGTCGAGGCCGAGCGGGGCGGCGAGGGCGTCGAACAGGGCCTCGGCGGAGGCGCGGGCCTGGCGGGCCCACGCGAGCTCGTCCGGGCTGCCGCCGAAGCGGCCGCGGAGGCCGGCCTCGCGGATGTCGGTGACGCGGGCCTCGGGGCCGAGGCGGTGGAGGAGCGCGGCGCCCTCGCGCACGCCGGAGGACGAGACCTCGAGGGCATCGAAGCCGCCGAAGCGGAGGAGCTGCCGGACGACGAGCGCGCCTGCGACCACGAGGTCGACGCGGTGGGCGGGCAGACCGGGGATGTCGCGGCGGCGGGCGGAGTCGGCGCGGCTCACGAGCTCCCAGGAGGACTCGACGTCGTCCGCGCTCAGGCGGTAGCCGTGCGCGTGGGGGATGGGCCACTCCGCGGCGCGGCGCGACATCTTGGCGAGCGTGCGGATGGTGCCGCCGACGCCCACGAGCTGGCCGCCCGCGTTCTTGAGCCACGGGAGCGTCTCGAGCGAGCGCTGGACGTGGCGGCGCAGGACGTTGACCGTGGCGCCGTCGGCGGGGTCGGTGCGGACGAACTGGTCGGTGAGGCGGAGGGCGCCGAGGGGGAGGCTCGCGACGCGCACGGCGTTGCGGTTCTCGACCTCGGTGATCTGGAGGCTACCGCCGCCGAGATCGAGCACGAAGCCGTCCACCAACGGGAGGGTGTTGACGACGCCGACGACGGCGGTGCGGGCCTCGGCGGCGCCGTCGAGCACCCGCAGGGTGAGCCCGAGCTCTGCCTGCACGCGGGCGACGAGCTCGCCGCTGTTGGGGGCGTCGCGCACGGCGCTGGTCGAGATGAGCTCGATGGCGTCCACCTGGAGGGTAGTGGCCTGGTGCACGAAGTCGCGCAAGAGCTGCATCGTCGCGGCGATGGCCGCGGCGGGGAGCGTGCCGTCCGGCCCGAGCCGGCGGAGGAGCTGGAGCGGCTGGTCGCGCTCGGCGACGGACGCGATGGCGCCCTTGTCGTCCACGACGAACACCGCGAGGTTTGCGGTGTTCGAGCCGATGTCGACGACGGCGATCCGCTTTTCTCCGGTCAAAGCTGCTCCATCTCCTTATCAACGCTGCGTCTCGGGGGCGTCCGGCCGACGCCTCCGCGCCCCCCGGAGGGTCTATCGCTTTCGGGGGCCGAGGGCCCGGGCTCTACAGCCTCCCGAGCGCCCAGTCTGCGTGCTCCGCCAGGATCGTGTTCCCGCCGTCTCTGGCCCGCAAGAGGACCGCGCGCGCGCGTGGGTCACCAATGTTCCCGAGGACGATCGCGGCGTTCCGACGGATGCGGTCGGGGGCCGCGCGGCGGAGCGGGGAGCCCTCGAAGGTGTCGCGCAGCGCCTGGTCGGTGGCCTCGAGGATGGCGGGGAGCGGCAACCACGCGCGGCGCGGCGCGAAGTCTTCGGGGACGGGGCCCTTCGCGGGGTGCTGGTGGGGGCAGACGGTCTGGCAGTCGTCGCAGCCGAAGACCCAGCGGCCCATCTTCGCGCGGTAGGCCTCGGGGATGGGGCCGTCGTGCTCGATCGTGAGGTAGGAGATGCACTTCGCGGCGTCCATGCCGCCGGCCTCGAGCAGCGCGCCGGTGGGGCACACGTCCAGGCAGCGTCGGCACCGGCCACATCGTTCGGGCACCGGCGCGTCCGGCGGGAGCTCCTCCGAGAGCAGCATGGTCGCGAGGAAGAAGTAGCTGCCCTCGCCGGGGACGATGGCGAGGCCGTTCTTCCCGTTGAAGCCCAAACCGGCGGCCTCGGCCCAGCCGCGTTCCCAGGAGGGCGCCGAGTCGACCGCGCCCCAGGTCGCGAGGCCCGGGAACGCGGCCTCGAGCGCCTTGCGGAGGTGGCGCACGCGCAGGCCGATGAGCGCGTGGTAGTCGCGACCCCAGGCGTAGCTGGCGACGCGCCCCGTGAGCCCGCCGGGGTCGGGCGGGGCGGGCTGCGCGTAGTCCATCGCGAGGACGACGACGCTCTTCGCTTGGGGGAGCATCTGGCGGCAGTCCGAACGCTTGTCGCGGCTCTCCGCCATCCAGGCCATCTCCGCGTGGTAGCCGGCGGCGAGGAAAGCGTCGTAGCGGTCGAAGTTCGGGGGGGGGCCCGCGCGGGCGACGCGCACGCGGCCGAAGCCGAGGCGGGCGGCCTCGCGCAGGACGGCGATGTGCAGGTCGGTCATGGTCTGTCGACCTAACCGCCGCGCGGCGCCCCGAGATAGACGGGCCGCTCACACCCAGGCAGGCATGAGCCTCTCCGAGCCCCAGCAGCGCATGCAGCGCCAGGTCACCAACCCCGTGCTCTTCCGCGGCTGGATGCTGGCGAAGCTGCCCGCCGCGCTGTTCGCCGGTGTGGGCGTGCAGGCCCTCGCAGCGGACCGCTGCGCGACCACGGTGCCCTACGGTTGGCGCAGCCAGAACCCCTTCAAGTCCACGTATTTCGCCGCGCTCGCGATGGCGGCCGAGCTCTCGACCGGCGCGCTCGTGCTCTTCCATACGTCGGACACGCCGTTCTCCACGCTCATCGTCGGCATGAGCGCGACCTTCGGCAAGAAGGCGACGGCGACCACCACCTTCACCTGCGCCCAGGGCGCCGCCGTCGCGACCGCCGTGGCGGAGGCCCTCGCCTCGGGCGAGGCCCGCACCATCGTCCTGGATACCGTGGGCACCCTGGCGGACGGCGCGGAGGTGGCGCGGTTCACGTTCACTTGGTCGGTGAAGCCTAAGTCGAAGCGGGAGTAGCGAGGGCCGACGGGTCCGAGGGGGCGGATCGCCTGCCCACCGAGCGAGCGCTCGGAGGTCTCTTGACTTGGTCGCGTGATAAGAACGCTCCCAGCTCCGACCGCGGTGCCCGTCGTCCCTCCCGCGCCGGTGGCGGGCTCCCGCCCCCGACGGTAGGGGGCGCCCATGTCGGACCTCCTCCCCTTCTCGGCCTTCGGGCTCCGCCCCTCCGCCGCCCGCCCCACCCGCGTCGGCGTCCGCGTCGCCCCGGAGGACGTGGTCCTCGGGAACGCCGGCGGCTTCGTGACCTCCGGAGAGACCTTCCGTTTCGGCGACGACGGTGCGCTCGAGGCCGCCGAGGAGGGCCTCCACGACGAGGACACCTTCGGGGCCCTCCCCCGCGAGGGCGCTGGCGTCGACCTCTCGGCGTACACCGCCGACAGCCTCGCGGGCCGCCCGCAGGTCCGCCGGTTCGGCACGCTCGCGCTCCCCGCGCCCGTCCTCCATCCGTGGGTGCGCCGCTTCCAGTCGGACGCGCTCGTCGCCGCCGCAGGGGTAGACACCGCGACGATCGACGCCCTCCTCGACGGCCGGCTCGGCCTCGCCGCGGATCACGCGCTGGTCCCCGCTTCAGACGCCGGCGTCACCCTCGGCGCCGCCGCCCTCGCGCGCCTCGCCGAGCGGGGTGGCCGCTCGCTCGTCGGCCTCCTGACCCTCCTCCCGGTGCTCCCCGCCGGCCTGCGTCCGGCCTCCCTCCGCGGTGACGACCTCCTCGTCCACGACCACACCGCGCTCTACCAGCGCGTGATCGCCGCCGCCCACGCGGTCGAGGCCGCCGCCGAGCCCG
>CAJBVW010000544.1 GCA_903959175.1 uncultured Pseudomonadota bacterium | reverse complement strand
GTGTCGCGGCGGCGGGCGCGGCCGGGAGCGGCGCGGGCGCGGCCGGGAGCGGCGCGGGCTGCGCCGAGGACATCTGGAGCGGAGAGGCCATGCGCGTCGCGAGGAGGGAGGCGCGCGCCGGCGGCAGGGCCGCGAGCAGCTTCCCGGCCTTCTGTCGGTTCATCTTGTCGAGTACGGCCACGGCGAGCTCCGGGTCGAGCGCCGCGAACATCGGCGCGATGGACGACGGCCGGTTGGACTCCACCATCGCGACCAGGCCGGCGATGCGCGCGGTGCGCTCCACGTCGGCCTCGTCGAGCTGGGCGGTGATGCGCGCGCGGATGGATTCGAGGTCCACAAGGCGCGCGTCGAGCTTCTTCTGCGCGTCCGCGATGGCCTGCTCGCGCGCGTGGATCGAGGCCTCGCGCTCGTCGAGCCCGCGCGCTCGACGGCCGAGGGCGTCGACGAGCTGGGCGGGCGACTCCGGGCATACGGGGGCGAGGCCGGGGGAGGGCGTAGACGTCGCGCCGAGGTCGGCGGGGGTGCGGGGCGCGGCCGCCGTCGGGGCGCCTTCCTGCGCGGTCGCGGTGGTCGCGCCGAGCGCCAGCGCGGCCCCGGCGACGAGCACGATCAGCGCGACGGTGCGGTTTGTCATGCGGCCCGCCGGTTGCGCGCCGCGATGGCGTCCATGCGCCCGGCCTCAGCGCGCTTCACGATCTCCATCTCGGCCTCGAGGCGCGCGTCCCGCACGGCGGCGAGCGCGAGCTCGTCCATCACGGCGCGGCGGTGTTTGGCGCCGGCAAGCTCGACATCACGGGCCTTCTGCGCGAGGCGGGCGCGCTCGCGCCGCCCCGTGACCTCGGCCTGGAGGCGCCACGAGGACCACGTCGCCACGTCCGCGGGGTCGCCGAGGTTGGTCGCGGCGCGCGCTCGTGCCATCGAGGAGGCGAGGGCCTCCACCCGGGCGTCCTGCCGCGCGAGCTCTGCCTCCGCGTCGCGCAGCGCGACCGTGGCCTCGCGGCGTTGGTGGGCGCGGAGGCGGTGGAGCTGGTCGAGGGTGCGTGTCATGAGTCGGCATCGGCCGCGGGGCCGGAAACTTGAGGGAACAGACTGTTCCCAGGCCCCCTCGGCGTCTGCGCGAGCTGATACATCTGACGCGCCTGATACATCTGACGCACCTGATACATCTGATACATCTGACGCACCTGATACATCTGACGCACCTGATACATCTGATACATCTGATACATCTGATACATCTGATACATCTGATACGTCTTCTGCATCTGGCCGCCCCTACGGCTGGAGGGTGATCCTCGTCCTACGCCAAGCGCTCCGCCGTTGCCGTCTCGCCCATGTGGGGCTCGTCCGCGACCGAGGCTGCCGCGATGGCCGGCGCCGTGCCCTTCTGCTTCGCGAGCCACGGCTCGTAGTGGTCTCGCAGGAACTGGGCCGTGTGGTCGCGGTAGGTGCTCACCGCGCCGATCGCCGCGCAGCCGCGGATGAACAGCCAGGGCAGGTCGAGCTGGTACGGCTGGAATCCCGAGCGCGCGCCGTTCGGGTAGAGGTGGTGGTTGTTGTGCCACTCGCCCGCCACGAAGCCGGCCCACTTCTGGTTGATCGAGAGGTCGGCGCGATTGAAGTCGACCCCGTCGACCCGCTTGTCCACGCCGCGCCCGTGCCCGTCGTAGTTGTACGTGCGGATGCCGACAGCCCAGATCGCGGAGGCGCCGAACAGCGCGGTCGCGAGCGCGTGGCCGCCCATCGCGTAGAACGCCGCGTACCAGAACGCCCAGTTCAGGGCGAAGTGGGCGACCGTCCGCAGCGGGTGGCAGATCGAGCCCCAGCGTTGGTATTGGGCGTAGCTGTTGGTCTTCACGCCGGTGTGCGTGAGGAGCTGCGTCAAGCGCTGGTACTGCTTGGGGTCGAGGTCGCGGGCCACGAGCTGGTGGGTCACGTCCGCCAGGAAGCAGTAGAGAAAGCCGCCGTGGGCGTTGTAGGGGTCGCCCGGCTTCTCCGAGATGTGGTGGTGGACGTGGTGGGAGACGACGTAGGCCTCCTCCGATACGATCTTGATCACGAGGTTCCGTACGATGAACCTGCTGATGTCGTTCGTGAACGTGAAGCCGCGGTGCGTCGCGTAGCGGTGCAGCCACACGGTGCCGTGGCTGCCGAGCCCGACCATGCTGTAGACAAAGCCCAGCAGCGCGAGCTGCCAGGTGAAGTACTGGGTCGCGAAGACGACGAGCGGCACGGCGAGGAGGCTCGTGCTGAACCAGCTCCACGCGGGTAGCCAGTTCTTCACCGTCGCGAAGACGTTGAGGCGGGTCGCGAACTCGCGCCACATCTCGCCGGTGGTGGGGCGGTACAGCGCGTCGCCGCGGGTGTAGCCGTAGGACGGCCGCTCGAGGACCTGATCCAGAAACGCCATGGGGGGGGGCCTTCGAAGTGCGCAAGCGTACGTCGATCGGGCGAGC
>CAJBVW010000543.1 GCA_903959175.1 uncultured Pseudomonadota bacterium | reverse complement strand
GGGCTACTCGAGGCCCATGCGGAGGAGCTGCGCGCGGGCGAGGGGCGCCGCGGGGCCGTCCTCCGCGACGCGCAGGTAGGCCCGGTAGTGGAAGGCGGCCTTGCGCACGTCCGCCTGGTCGAAGGCGAGGTTGGCGAGGTTGAGGTTCGCGATGGGGTCGTCCGGGCAGAGGCGGATCGTCGCCGCGTAGGCGGCGGCCGCCTCGGAGAGCTCGCCGGCGTCGAGCGCGAGCTTGCCGAGGTTGTTGTGCGCCGGGCAGGACCTCGGGTGCGTGCGGAGCACGTCGCGCCACGCGGCGCGCGCGCCCTCGCGGTCGCCGGACTCCGCGCGGACGATCCCGAGGTTGATGCGGGCGTCGGCCGAGGCGGGGTCGAGCGCGGCGGCGCGCGCGTAGACGGGCTCGGCCTCCTGGAAGCGGCGCGCGAGGCGGAGCGCCTCCCCCCAGCCGTACGTGGCGCGGGCGCTCTCGGGGTAGGCCGCCGCGGCGCCGCTCCACAGCGTGACCTCGTCGGACCACACGCGGTTGCGCGCGACCGTGGCGCCGAAGAGCAGCGGCACGAGCACCCACACCGGGCGCACCGTGCGCAGCGACGCCACGACGCCGAGGAGGAGCGCGAAGCCGGCGAGGTAGGCGCGATGCTCCGCCATCGTCTCCCGGAGCGGCAGGGCGGAGGAGGGGAGGAGCCACGCGGCCCACACGGCGAAGGCGAGCGCGCGCACACGGGCCGGGGAGTCGGGGGGGGCGCGCCGGGCCTGGACGCCGAGCGCGACGGCCGCGCCCACCCAGAGCGCGAGGGCCACCGCGCCGTAGAGGCGGGCGTCGCCGGGGTGGTCGTGGAGGATGGACTGGCCGACGGGCACCAGCCAGAGGCCGAGGTAGCGGCTCCACACCTCGGCCTGGGAGAGGAGCTGCGCGAGGGCGCCGCGCGGCACCTCGGCGGCCGGCCAGCCGTACATCGTGAGTCGAAGCGCGAACGCGAGGGCGACGGCGCCGCCGTACACGAGGTGGTCCCGCCACCGAGGCGCCCGCCCCGACACCGCGTCCACCGCGAGGAGGGCGGCGGGCAACAACAGGCCGACCTCCTTGGTGAGCAGCCCGGCGATCACCGCGCCGATCGCGACGGTTCGTCCCCACGGCGCGCCACGCCGATGGTCGATCCACGCCGTGAGCGCGACGAGCCAGCTCGTGGCCTCCAACGCGTCGGAGCGGCCGGTGACGTAGGTGACGGCGTCCGTCGTCATCGGGTGGAGCGCCCAGAGCGTCGTCGCGAGCGCGGCGCGTTCGGGGGAGACGAGGCGGGAGGCGAGGCGCCAGGCGAGGAGCGCGTTGAGGGCGTGGATCGCCGCGGAGAGGACGTGGTATCCGAAGGGATCCAGGCCGCCGAGGCGCCAGTTCAGCGCGTAGGTGGCGATGAGGAGCGGCCGGCTCGTGTTGTAGCTGGCGATGGCGCCGACGGCGTCGAGCCAGCGAATGGTGCGGTTGCCGACGACCTCGATGCGGTCGTCGTAGGTGAAGGGCGCGTGGAGCGCCACGGCCCACGCCGCCGCGATCGCGAGCACGAGGAGCGCGGCGCCGAGCGCGCGGCGCCTCATCGGAGGACCTCGTCGTAGAGGCGACGGTGGGCGGCGGCGACCTCGGCGTAGTCGAGGGTGCGCGCGATGTACTTTCGGCCGCGTTCGACCATCGCGCGCGCGGTGTCCCGATCCGCGAGCAGGGTGCGGAGCGCGCCGCGCAGGGCCGCCACGTCCCCGCCCGCCACGAGCAGGCCCGCGCCGGCCTCGGCGATGAGCTCGCCGCACCCGCAGTCCCCGCCGACGACCACGGGGGCGCCGCACATGAGCCCCTCGAGGGGCACGAGGCCGAAGACCTCGTGGGTGGAGGGGTAGGCGAGGACGTCGGCGTCGACGAGCAGGGCGAGCCGGTCGGGGCCCTCGAGCGTGCCGGTGTGGTGCACGCCGGGGGGGACGGTCATGCCCCGCGCCGCGCCGGCGAGCACGAGGTGAGCGGCGCCCATCGCGCCGTCGGCGAAGGCGGCCGCGAGCGTGTCGACCCCCTTCCGCGGCGTGATCTGACCGAGATACGCGACGATCGGGCCGTCGCCCAGGCCGTGCGCGGCGCGGAAGGTGCCGCGCGGGGGCAGCTCGTCGAACTCCTCGAGCCAGAGCCCGTTGGGGATGCGCGCCACGCGGTCGCCGTGGACGCCCGCGGCGAGCACCTGGCGCACCTCGGCGCGGCTGGTCGCGATCACGCGGTCCGCCTTGCGGGGCACGTCCCCGTCGAAGAGGGCGTCCCAGACGTGCTTCGCGCCGACCTTCCGCTCGATGCGGGGGAGGGTGCCGTTGGGCGTCATCACCACCGGGAGCCCGCGGGCGCGGGCGGCGCGGAAGGCCTGGAAGTTCAGGAGGTTGCGGTGCGCGTGGAGGTGCACGATGTCCACGCCGTCGAGCGGGGGCGCGCCCATGGGGAGGTAGAGCTGGTGGGCCCACGCGAGCCGGTTCGAGGCGACGCGGCTCACGACGACGTCGATGCCGTCGAGCGTGCGGCGTGGCGGGACGGCGGCGCGGCGCGTGGCGTCGAACACGTCCGTCGTCCAGACGCGCACGCCGAGCCCGGCGCGGACCTGGGCCCGCGCGAGCCCGTGCACCACGCGCGGGATGCCGCCGTAGGCCCACGTCGGGGGGAAGCAGGGCGTGACGTGGAGGACGCGCATGGGCTCGTGGAGACGGCGCCGAGGGGCCGGCCGTCAGCCTACCGCCGCCGCGTCACGCTTGCACGGCCGCGGGGGAGGGACTACTCTCCGCGGCCGAGAGGCTGCCATGCGCGCGACCACCATCCTCCTCGTCTCCCTCGTGGCCCTGGCCTCCGGCTGCGGGCCCGACTGCTATTCCTCCTGCGAGAAGCTCTTCGGTGACGCCGCCGACGAGTGCGACATCCGGGTCCCGGACAAGAAAGGCGAGTCGGGCCGTCAGGAGATGATCCGCCAGTGCGTTGATCACTGCGAGAGCGCGCTGGGCAACAACGGCGACATCGGGGACTACACTCCGAACGAGCGCGCCTCCAGCGATGACGACATCACCCTCGAGAACGAGAAGCAGGCCGCGCTCTGGATGGACTGCGTGTCCGAGACCAGCTGCGAGAACCTGAATGATAACTATTGTGCGCCCGTCACCAACTACCCGTAGCGTGCTGTTCCTCCTCGCCCTCGCGGGCTGCCAGCCGACGTGCGAGCAGGTGTGCGACAAGCTCGTCGCCTGCGAAGAGGCGGGGACCGAGCGCATGAACTCCGCCGAGTGCGTGGAGCAGTGCGGCGACCAGAAGCGCCTGTACGCCACCTGGACCGACACGCAGCTCCGCGACGCGTTCGACGCCGAGCTCGACTGCCTGGACGCCTCGTCCTGCGCCGCGATCTTCGAGGACGGCGTCTGCTACGACGACGAGGTCTGGTCGTTCTGAACGGGGCCCGCGTCGCGCCACGCGTTGCGCCACGCTCCGACCGCCTCCGCCACGTCGCGCGCGCCGAAGAGGCCGCCCATGCCGGCCACGCCGTGGGCGCCGGCCGCGCGGCAGAGCGCCACGCGCGCGAGGCTCACGCCGCCGAGGGCGACCGCGCCGGGCTCGCGTAGGACGGCCACGCCGAGCGCCGGGCGCGTGTCTCCCGGCTTGCTGGGGGAGCGCCAGATCGGGGAGAGGAACGCCCAGGAGGCGCCGGCGGCGCGCGCGCGACGGACCTCCTCCGGGGTGTGCGCGGACACGCTGAAGGCCGACGCAGGCCAGGCCTCTACCGGGACGGTGCTCGCGACGTGGAGGGCCACCGGGAGGCGCGCGGCGAGGGCCTCGGCGCCGGGCATGCGCGTGTGGAGCGCGACGCGGCCGGGCCACGCCTCCGCGAGCGCGTCGAGGCCGGCGGGGAGCGCGTCCTCGCGGACGAGGAGCACGTCGAGGCCGGCGGCGAGGGCGTCGCGCATGCGTGCGGGGAGGTCGGGACCGCCGCAAGTGATGCCGACGATCATCGCGGGGCTCGCCGGGGCGCCGAAGCGCGGACGCCGTGGCTCCGGGGGCGTTGCGGGGGGCGGAGCCCCCTGCCCCAAGAGCACGGATGCCCCCTACGAATTGATGAGCCCATCGAGCGGGCTGCTCGCGGACGCGTAGAGCTTGCGGGGGATGCGGCCGGCGCCACGGGCGAGCTCGCCGGCTTCGACCGCGAGGCGCATCGCGCGGGCCATGCGCACGGGGTCCTTCGCGCCGGCGACGGCGGTGTTGAGAAGGACGGCGTCCGCGCCGAGCTCGAGGGCCAGAGCGGCGTCGGATGCGGTGCCGACGCCGGCGTCCACAATGATGGGGACCTTGGCCTGCTCGACGATGATGCGGAGGTTGGTCGGGTTTCGGATGCCGAGGCCGGAGCCGATGGGCGCGGCGAGGGGCATGACGGCGACGCAGCCGATCTCGGCGAGGCGCTTGCAGGCGACGGGGTCGTCCGAGATGTAGGGGAGGACGTAGAAGCCCTCTTTTACGAGCACGCGGGCGGCCTCGAGCGTGCCCTCGGTGCAGGGGAACAGCGTGTCGGGATCGCCGATGACCTCGAGCTTGATCCAGCGCGTGCCGAGGAGCTCCCGCGCGAGACGCGAGGTGAGGATGGCGTCCTCTGCGGTGTAGCAGCCGGCGGTGTTCGGGAGGAGCTCGATCTTGGTGCGGTCGATGAAGTCGAGGATGTTCTCGCCGCGGGGCGCGGAGAGGTCGACCCGGCGCAGGGCGAGGGTGACCATCTCGGTGGCGGCAGCCTCGTGACACGCCTGCATCGTGGCGAAGTCCGGGTACTTACCGGTGCCGAGGAGGAGGCGGCTGCTGAAGGTGCGGTCGGCGATCTGGAGCATGCGGCGGCTTAACGCGAGGGCCGGCGCTCCGCGTCAGAGGTCGATGCGGGCGACCTTCACCGCGACGCCGTCGGCCTCGTAGCGGATCGTCGTCTCCATCGGGCGGTCGGCAAACCAGCGCGGCTCGGTGGGGATCATCGTGACCGAGACGGTGTTCTCGTCCGTCCACTTGCAGCGGATCTTGCCGATGCCGTGGGCCGCCTGGCCGGCGATGTCGACCACGAAGGCGGACTCGACGGTGCCGGGGAAGGGGCGGCGGAGGTCGGGGAGGGCGGGGCGGAAGCGCACGTCGGTGATGGGGGGCCCGACGCCCACCTGCTGGACCTGGGCGCGGTCGAGCTCGCCGTCGCGGAAGTGGTAGCCGAGCGAGACGATCGGGCCGTCGCGGCGTGCCCAGCCGTCGGCCACGGTCCACGCCTCGTCGGCGCGGGTGGGCCACGGCGCGTCGGAGCCGGGGCGGATCAGGCGGAAGCCACCTTCTTCCTGCCGGATGCGGTAGTCGGCGATGGCGAAGCCGCCCTGGGTCTGCGCGAGGAGGATCTTGAGCGGGACGAGGCCGAGGAGCTTCTTCAGCGGCCAGTTCTTGCCGGCGATGGAGATCGCGGCGTCCCCGCCGGTGCGGAAGAGGTGCAGATCGAGCAGGGCGGCGACGGCGGCGCGGCTGTGGCCCATGGTGTTGCCGTTGCGCGGCTTGGAGGGTCCCGTCGGCATGCGGCCGCGGTAGGTCGCGACGACGGCGTCCCCCTTGGGGTTGGTGTACTCGAACTTCAGGTCGGCGAAGTCGGCGGTGGACCGGTCGGTGACGACGAGGGGACCGGAGACGCGCGGGGCGGGGACCTCGGGGATCCAGGCCGCGATGTCGGGGAGGTCGGCGACGATGCCCTGGTTGCCGTTCGCGTCGGCGTCCTTGGCGAGCCAGAGCGGGCCGGAGGGGAGGTCGACCCGGGCGTATTCGTGCATGTCCCAGTCGGGATCGGTGCTGACGAGCACGACGTCGAGGCCGTAGCGGAGGCCCCAGACCTGGAGCGGGATCACGGGGGCGTCCACGCGCGGGGGGCCGGTGTAGACGGCGCCGGAGGGGAGCGCGGCCTCGAAGGTGGCGCGCTCGGCGGCCGAGAGCACCGGCGGGCCCGGCAACATCTTCGAGAGCCCGCAGCCCGCGAGGAGGAGGGTCAGAACACCCATGCGGCCTCCGCGACGACGTCGTGCTCGACAGGGAGGAGGCTGTCCTGGGGGACGTACATCTCCCAGGTGGCGCCGAGGCGGACGACGTGCGCGGGGTGCACGTCCCAGCCGATCCACGCCCCGGCGGCGGGGGCCCACCAGGCGTCGGGCTGGTCGAAGCCGGCGACGGGGTCGTAGAACTGGAAGCGGCCGACGGCCTCGACGTAGTCGACCGGGCCGCGCGCCACGGGGAAGCGCCACGCGCCGCTGGCCGCCGCGCCCATGTAGACGGTGTCGAGCCGATCCTCGGTGGTGGTGCCGGCGAGGCCCTCGACGAGGAGCCGCTGGTTGGTGCCCGTGACCTCGACGGTGAGGGCGGCCTGGGCCTGAGCGCCGGTGCCGTCGAGGCCGCGGGCGCCGTAGAGGCCCGAGAGCGAGACGGTGAGCGCGTCGACGGGGGTGGCCGCGGCGCGGGCGAGGAAGTCCTTGCCGTTGTTCTGGTCGAGGCTGGCGCCGCCGCTGCCGTTGAGCAGCTGCACGTCGAAGGCCCAGCGGTCGTCGAGCTCGCCGCGCCACCCGACGCCGAGGTCCTCGTCCGCGAGCAGGCCGGTGCGCCGGCCGAGGTCCGCACGGGACTCGCCTGCGAAGGGGTAGCGCGCCTCGTAGGCTTCACGGGCGCCGAACGCCGGCTCCTGGAGGCCGATCCGCACGCGCTGGCGGAGGGCGCCGCCGATGTCGGCCTGGAGGTAGATCTCGCGGCCCTGGACCGACCAGCCGGCTGCCCAGTCCTGCACGTCGAGGGTGAGGCCCGTACTCGTGTAGGCGGTGGTGCCGTCGTCCTGGCGGAATTCCACCGCGAGGCGGCCGGAGAACCAGTCGCCGAGCGCGGCGTCGATGACGGGGCGCGCGCGCGAGACGTTGAAGCCGATGGCGGCCGAGCCGGCGGCGCCCCCGCCGAGGCGCTCGAGGTGGGCGCCGGTGAGGTCGATCCGCACGTCACCGCCGACGGCGACGTGGAGCGGGGAGGGTGCCGCGACGGGGGCCGGGGCGGGCGGAGGCGGGGGCGCGACG
>CAJBVW010000542.1 GCA_903959175.1 uncultured Pseudomonadota bacterium | reverse complement strand
GCCCGTCGCCGAGCCCCAGTAGCTGTCGTACTCGGTGCCGCCCGACGCGCCGGACGCGCCGCCGCCCGCGCCGCCGACGCCCGTACCGGAGAGCAGCGAGCCGCCGTCGGCCCCGCCGCCGCCACCGCCGCCCGCCACCACGACGAGCGCGCCCGACGCATCCCAAACGAAGCTCGCCCCCGCGCCGCCGCCGGGCGTGTGGCCGCCCTCGCCCGGGCGCACGGTCAACACGTCACCGGGAGAGACCGCGAGGGTCGCCGTCGCGTACCCGCCGCCGCCGCCGGAGCTCGAGTACGCGCCCCCGTAGGCGCCGCCGCCGCCGCCAGCGCCCCATGCCTCGACGGTGACAGAGGTCACGTCCGCGGGCACGACGTAGCTCTGCGCAGACCCGGTCCAAGTGAAGCTGCTGGCGGAGGACGGGCCGATCCCTGTGTCGGTGTCGGTATCTGTGTCCGTGTCCGTGTCGGTGTCGGTGTCCGTATCGGTGTCGGTGTCCGTATCGGTGTCCGTATCGGTGTCCGTATCGGTGTCCGTATCGGTGTCCGTATCGGTGTCCGTATCGGTGTCCGTGTCGGTGTCGGTGTCGGTATCCGTGTCACCCATGAGCCCCTCGAGCGAGACCGGCACGAGCGGCGTGGACGGGTCGTTGCTCACGATGTCGAGCCAGCCGGTGTTCTCGGCGCCGGGCGTCCAGGTGACGACGACGTCGGCCTGGGCCTCGGGGTCGAGCGTGCCGGGCAGGTCACCGAGGCGGGTCACGGCGAAGTCCCCCGCGGCGCGGACGCCCACCGACGAGATCGTCAGCGGATCGACGCCGATGCTCGAGAGGGTGACGGTCTTGTCGCCGGGGGCGTCCCAGGTGAGCGTGGTCGGGGAGACCGAGATCGCCGGGGCCTCGGGGTCCTTCACGTTGGTGAGGAGCTGGTCCGCGCAGCCGACGAAGAGGAGGGACGGGGCCAGCAAGGCGATCGTACGCATGGGGAGCTCCAGTAGGGCGACGCTGAGTACCCGACGGGCGCGCCTGCCGCTCACCCGATCGGGTAGCCGAACCAGCTCAACACGACGGGCCCGGTCACGGCGAGCGCGACGACGCCGCCCGCGAGGAGCACGAGGCCGGGCACCAGGAGGTCCGCCGAGCGCACGCCCGCGCCGACGACCATCGCGTTCGGGGGCGTGCTGATGACGAAGGGCATGCCGAAGGAGGCGGCGAGCGCCACGAGCAGCGGGAGGGCTGGGCCGTCCGGGCTCGCGGTGGTGGCGAGGGGGATGAGGAGGGTCGCGGTCGCGGTGTTGCTCATCACGGCGGAGAGGAGCGCGCTCGCGAGGAGGAGGCCGCCGAGGAAGGCAGCGTCAGGTACGCCGTCCCCGTCGAGCAGCGGCGCGATACGATGAAGGAGGCCCGCGTGCTCGACGAGACGCCCCAGCGCGATGCCGCCGGCGATGAGGATCAGCGTGCCCCAGTCGACGTTGCGGACGCGCGCGGCGGGCAGGAGTCCGGTGGCGAAGAGGGCGGCGGCGAGCGCGAGCGACACGATGGCCGACGGCACGCCGTGGATCGGCTCGGTCAGCCACGCGAGCACGGCGGCGGCGCCGAGGAGCGCCACGGTGCGCGGGCGCTCGGCGGGACGGGGGGCGTCGTCGGGGGCGGTGGCGGGCACCTCGCCACGCACGTCGTGGCGTACGAACACCAGGAGCGTCGCGACGGTCAGCGTGAGGAGCGTGAGCGGGACGGCGAACGCCATCCACGCCGCGAAGGAGATGGGGTGGTCCGGCGGCATCGCCGCGATCGCGATGGCGTTGGGCCCCGAGCCGATGGGCGTCGCCATGCCGCCGAGGTTGGCCCCGAGCGCCACGGCCACGAGGAGCGCGCGGCGCACCCGCTCGTCGAGCCCCAGCATCGGCCGGAGCGCCGCGATCATCAGGGCGGCGGCCGCGATGTTGGACATCCACATCGAGAGGAACGCGGTGGTGACGGCGATGAGCGCGACCAGCGCCCGCGCCCGCCCGCGCGCCGCGCGGATCGCCCCCGCCGCGAGCGCGCGGTCGATGCCGTGCTCCGAGGCGGCCTCGCCCAGCACGAACCCGCCGAAGAACAGGAGGAGCACCGGATCGGCCGTCCACTCGAGCACGTCCCGCAGGCCGAAGCCCTCCCCGAGCCCCCCGAGCGCGAGCGGGGTCAGCACGAGCAGCAGGAGCGTCGGGACGAAGGGCGGCACGGCCTCGGCCAGCCAGAGCACGAGGCAGAACGCCGCGATGGCGGCTGCGCGCGCCGGCGTCGCGTCGGGGATCGCCGCGAGGCAGGCCCCCGCGGCGACGGCCGCGACGAGCAACGTCGACACGCTCCGAATCATCCTGCTCCGCCGGTCGCTACGCGTAGCCCAGCGTGCGGGCCTCCGCCGCGAGCCCGTCCCGGAAGCGCGGGTGGGCGATGCTGATGAGGGCCCGGGTGCGCGCGCGGATCGAGAGCCCGTGCAGGTTCACGCGGCCCCACTCGGTGACGACGTGGTGCACGTCCCCGCGGCTCGTCACCACGCCGGCGCCGGGCGCGAGGGTGGTCACGATGCGGGAGAGCGAGCCGCCGCGCGCGGTGGAGGGAAGTACGATGACCGGGCGCCCGCCCCGCGAGCGCGCCGCGCCGCGCAGGAAGTCGACCTGCCCGCCGATGCCTGAGTAGAAGCGCGTCCCGATGCTATCGGAGTTGACCTGCCCGGTCAGATCGATGGAGAGCGCCGCGTTGATGGCGACGACCTTGTCGTGCTGGGCGATGATCGCGGGGTCGTTCGTGATCTCGGTGGGCTGCATCTCGATCGCGGGGTTCTCGTGCATCCAGTCGTAGAGGGCCTGGGAGCCGAGCGCGAAGGAGGTGACGGCCTTGCCGGGCCACAGCGCCTTGCGGGACCCGTTCGCCACGCCGCTCTCGATGAGCGCCATCAGGCCGTCGGAGAGGAGCTCGGTGTGGATGCCGAGATCCTTGCGGTCGCCGAGGCGCCGCAGGAGCGCGTCGGGGATGCTGCCGATGCCAGTCTGGATCGTGCACCCGTCGTCCACGAGCTCGGCCACCAGCTCCGCGATGCGCTCGCGCACGGGGTCGGGCTCGGCGAGCGCGCGCGTCGGGAGCGCGTAGTCGACGGGCACGACGTGGTGGATGCGCGAGAGGTGCACGGCGGAGGCGCCGAAGGTCCGCGGCATGCGCGGGTTCATCTCGGCGATCACGAGCGGCGCGTAGCGGACGGCTGCGTGCATCACATCGGTCGCGACGCCCATGGAGCAGTAGCCGTGCGCGTCCGGCGGGGAGACCTGGATGAGCGCGGCGTCGAGCGGGAGTACGCCCCCCGGCGCGAAGAGGCCCGGCACGTCCGAGAGGAAGACGGGCGTGTAGTCGGCGAGGCCCTTGGCGACGGCGTCGCGGATGCTCGCGCCGAGGAAGAGGGCGTTGAGACGGATGTGCCCGCGCACGGGGGCGGCGACGAGCCGATCCGCCACGAAGGCGAGGATCTGGGCGACTTCCAGCCCGTCGAAGCGCGCGGCGTGGTCGGCGAGGGCCCCCACGAGCACGCGCGGCTCGCCGGCGTTGCCGCCGATGGCCACCCGCCCGCGGATCGGCAGCGCGTACACCGCCTGTCGCGCATCGACGGTGCGGCTCGCGAGGAGGGCCGCGACGTCCGCGCTCACCGCGTCACGAGGACGGGGATCGGGGCCGCGCGGAGCACGCGCTCCGTGACCGAGCCGAGCACGAGGCGCTCGAGCCCGCGGCGCCCGTGGGTGCCCATGACGAGCAGGTCGTAGCCGTCCTTGGCGACGTCGAGGATGGTCTCGACGGCGTCCCCCTCGCGCACGACGGCGGTCCAGGTGACGTCCTCGGGGATGTGGGCACGGGCGATGCGATCGAGCTGCAGGGCCTGCTCGTGCGCGACCTTCTCGTGCAGCTCGAGCAGCGTCGGCGGGATGGGCATGCCGTAGCCGCCGAGGTCGAGCGCCACGCCGGGGGCCACGCCGACGTGGAGCAGCGTGATGCGCGCGGCGCCGTTGCGGGCGAGCGACACCGCGAGGCGGAGCGCGAGGTTCGCGTTGTCGGAGAAGTCGAGCGGGACGAGCAGGTTCTGGAAGCTCACGGGGTGACCTCGGGGGCGGAATGGCAGGCGGGCGGGGCGGTGGGGTCGGCGGCGGCGGGGCGGAAGGCCCCGCGCGCGCCGATCGACCACAGGCCGATGGCGAAGACGCCGACGGCGAGCGCGCCGCGCGTGTAGGGGCGGGCGCGGGAGAGGCGGCGGAGCGCCCCGGCGGCGACCGAGAGGGCGGGGAGCGTGCCGAGCCAGGCGGCGGCCATCACGCCGGCGCCGGCGAGGGGGGAGCCGGCGGCG
>CAJBVW010000541.1 GCA_903959175.1 uncultured Pseudomonadota bacterium | reverse complement strand
CGACACCCTGCGCGCGACCGCGCCGCTCCTCCCGATCCCCTCCGCGCCGGTCGAAGGGCGCGAGCTCCTCGCGCGCATCACCGCAGACACAACGCCGGGCGCTGTCCTCGAGCTTCCGCTGGAGCGGGCCGCTCGCAACGCTGAGTCCGCCCTGCTCCGCACGGCCCTTCACGGTCGGACCTCCTCCGTGATGCCCCACCACACGCTCTTCGCGATCCATCCTCACTTGCGGGCGCTCGACATGCGCCTGCGCGCCGCTCTCGCCACCTCCGATCCCGCCGCCGCGCTCCGGGCTGCAGGGTTCGCCTGGGTCATCCTCGACACGCTGGCCGGGCCTCCGCCGATGCCGAACCACGCGCCCGCCTCGCCGATGGCGCTCACACCCGGCGTGACCGAAGCGGCGCTGACCCAGGCGCTCGGGCCCCCGACCCTCACGTCTACCCTTCGCGCCTGGTCGCTGGCGCCGCGCTGAAGCTCAGGTCCGGTCGCATGGCGTCAGTAGAGGCCGTACAGCAGCCACGCCCGCCCGACGCCCTCCTGGCCCCGCTCGCCGCCCACCAGCAGGTCGTCAGCCCCGTCACCATCGATGTCGCCGGGGTTGGCAACCGAGATCCCCGCGTGATCGTTCGTTGTTTCCCCTTGAACGTGCACGGTGGCGGTCTTCACGTCCACCACGCCGCCCTCGAGGCGCGCCCCCAGGAACAAGTACGCATCCCCGGGGCTGTCCATGTTCTCCGTATCGGTGCTGCTGCCCTCCAGGGTCGGCGGGGAGACCCCCGAGGCGCCGATGACGAAGTCGGCGAGGCTGTCTCCGTCGACATTCATGTCACCGGTCACGCTCACGCCCGCCTGTTGGTTCTCGACGGAGGACGTCAGCTGGAGCCAGGCGGTGTCCGCGTACACAGAGGTGCCTGTGAGGTCCCGCGCCAGGAAAAGGTAGACCACCCCTGAGTTCGGGGCACGGGAGCTGGCGTGGTACGCCCCCATGAGGAGGTCCCCGAGGCCATCGCCGTCCACGTCGCCCGCCGCCCCGATGCTGTAGCCCAGCTCGCCATAGGTCTCGACCCCCTCGAACTGCTGTCCCAGCGCCGCCAGCTCGTCGGCTGCGCCCGCCTGCACGGCGCTGCCGGGGAGCAGGTAGACTCTGCCTCCCGGCATGACACCCATGCTGAGGCGCGCCGAGACGAGGGCATCCGCGAGGCCATCGCCGTCGACGTCCCCCGCAGCCGCGGTCTTGACCCCGGCGCCGTCTCCCAAGGCCGCGCCGTCCCACCGCGGGTACACGTCCATCACTTCGGTGAAACCCGTGGCGCCGAGCGCGCCGCCCAGCACCATCCAGGCCGCCCCGAGGCGGGCGGGCTCGCCGCAACACTCGCCCACGAGCACGTCGTCGAGCCCGTCGCCATCGACGTCGCCCACGCCCGCGAGCCCGTGCCCCAAGCGCCCGTAGTCCGCCGCGCCGCCGAAGGTCCAGTCCGCGTCCGCGAGGAGGGTCACTCCCGGCTCGGGCCGGGCCCCGCCCCGCAGGATGTAGATTCGACCCTGCTCCGCGCCGCCGTCACTGACGTGGTAGGCGCTGATGACTACTTCGCCGTACCCGTCGCCGTCCATGTCTCCCGCGTGGCCGCCGGAGTGCCCCGCCATGTCCCCGTGCTCTTCGCCCATGTACACGTGCGAAGCCTCTCCCAGCTCCACCGTGCCGGATGAGGGAAGCGACGAGGCCGGAACAACGTAAACTCGACCTGGAAGCTCCGACTTTCCACTATCCCCCTGGTCGGACCCGAAGTACAGATCGGGCCGCCCGTCTCCATCCACGTCGCCCGCGGCGGCAACGTAGCGCCCAGCTCGATCTCCCACGTTGACGCCGTCAAAAGTTAGGTTTGCGCTGCTCAACACCCGCGTGACGGGCTCCGGTGCGGTGTCGTCCTCCCCCGAATCGATGGGGCCCGAGTCATCCGAGCCTCCCGACGCGGTCTCCTCGGGGCCCGCCTCTTTGGTGACGGCCGCACAGCCCGCGAGGGCGCCGAGAAGGGACGGAAGAACAAACCGCATCTTGCAGCGCTCTCAAGGTGCCGGGAGTATAGCGCCGCGCTCGCCCGCACGGGCGCACCGTCGCTTTCTGGACCTCGCCGACCTTGACAATCGCTTGACAGCGGAGCCGGGTTCTGGCTGACTCGCAGGAAGGAGGCTCCCATACGCGCATCCCTGTCCCTGCGGTTTAGGCTCGGCGTAGCCTGCGCGGCGTCGCTGGCGGGGTCCGTCCTACTCGAAGGGGGGCTCCGCCTCTACTACCCCGACCTCCCGAGCGTGGCGGCGCTGGAGGGCTCCGACTACCGGCTCGAGCGGCTCGCCGACGAGGTCGTGCAGAGAGCCGGCGATGGGCCGTGCCACGAGGTCCGCAGCTTCCTGTCGCACCGCTCCAGATGGAGTCGGCTGGCGTCGCCCGGCGCCCCGCCGCCCGGCGCCCCGATGCCCGGCGCCCCGATGCCCGGCGCCCCGATGCCCGGCGCCGGCGAGGAGGCCCCCGAGCTGGAGTTCGGGAGCGGCGCTCGTCATCGATCCGTGTGGCTCCTCGGCGACTCCGTCACCTACGGGCTGGGCGTGGAAGCCACGGAGACCTTCGGCGCCTCCCTGTCGGGCCGGCTCGCGGACCACTTCGGTGCAGCGTTGACATCGCTCAACCTGGGCATCCCGGGCGCAGGCTACTGTGCCACCGCCCGGCGGCTCGCCGCTGAGCTGGCCACGCAGGAGCCGGATATCGTCATCGTGTCGTTCTTCGCCGACGATCTCGAGGAGCACTCCATGCTGACCGTGCAGGGGCGGCTCGTCGCCCCGCCCGATCTCGAGTCCAATGCCGCCATCCGCTGGTTTGTCGAGCGTTCCTATCTGGCCAACCTCGCCTGGTACCGCGCGATCGCCACCCCGCTCATTCAGCACCCGGCAGACGGCCGGTTCATCAGTCCGGTTGCCCTCGAGGAGTTCCGCACCGCGGCGAGCGCGATGCAAGCGAGCGTGACTCACGCCGGCGGCAGCCCGATCTTCTTGCTGATCCCCACGCCGGGGGAGGCGCTCTGCACCACGCCGGTTCCAGACGCGCGCTGCCATCAACTCGAGGGCGACCTCGAGCTGATGGCCCAGCAGCTACAGGCCGCGAACATACCGTTCCTGGATCTCCGGGGAGCGTGGCCAACCGGGACCGCACACATCCTCGCCAACGATCTAAGGGCGATCGCAGAAGGTGGCATCGCCATGCACCCCAACGCGATGGGGCACCGATTGCTCGCGGACGCGATCTGGGTCATGTTGACAGTGGACGTCAGGGCGATGGAGGGCCTCGGGGCTCGCCGCGAAATAAACGGTAGCACCGATGAGTGACGCCGCGCACGCGAGCCCCGGGGCGGCTGAACGCACCGTTTCTTGAGCGGCGAGCCCTTTGCCTCGGACGCGAAGGTCGTCGAGCCCGTGTCTTCCCTTGAGCTCCGCGTTGGTCGACTCGATCCCGCTTGTAGGCCCCCAAGCCCGACCGTCCCCACCCCAGCCTGACGCCCCGGCCTCCGCCGTCCTCTCGCCGATCCGTCCACGGATCAGCCTGGGCTGCTCATCGTCGGGCTAAAGGTGGAGTCCCGCCGGGACCCCCGAGCGTT
>CAJBVW010000540.1 GCA_903959175.1 uncultured Pseudomonadota bacterium | reverse complement strand
GGCGTGGGCGCGCGGGGGGGGGGCGCCTCGGCGGGTGCGGCGGCCAACGGGCGCGGCGGGGGCTGGGCGGGTGGGCTCCCCGAGGGGGGGCTCCCCGTGGGGACCGTGGGCGCGAGGAGGCGGCGGGCGAGGCGACGGAGCATGGGTGGGGAGGCTATCGCGGGGGCGACGGCCGGGGCGGGGCAGGCGCGTTGGAGGCGACTGGGTCGAGACTATCGGCGAGGACGGGTTCACCATCGAGCGGACGTGTACGCGGGGGGACGTGGAGGTGAGCACCTCCTCAGCCCACCCCACGAGCAGCGACGGGTTTGACACGCTCGACGAATCCACGCTGCGGGCGATACTACTCCGACAGCCGTTCGGTCGAGACCCCTGGGTGCAGTTGGTCCTGGCGCCGCGAGGATGACACGACCAACAACCGCTCTGAGGCCGTCAGCACGGACACCGCCGAACAGGCCGATGGCGGCTGCGGCTCGGGGTCGGCCGCGCTGCTCGTCCTCGCGCTCGGTTTGCGTCGGCGGCGGCCGGCGGGGTGACACGCGCGGTGGGGTGACACGCGCGGCGGGGTGACACACCCGGCTCCCGATCCCCGGGGCGTTGCGGGGCGGGAGCCCCGCACGGGGCCCGGGCGCGACGCGCTCGGCCCCCCACCCAAGCTAAAAGATCGGCTTCGGCGGCTCGATGAGGTCCAACCCGGTCACCATCACGAACGGCGCGCCCGGCGGGGTGGAGAGCTCGACGACGACGCCCTTCGCGTCGCGGGGCACGGGCGTGGTCAAGGAGAAGCGGGGCGGCGCGGCGTCGAGGCCGCCCACGGCCGTGGTGGTCGAGAGGAGCTCGGCGTCGCCTACGCGGACACGCACGGTGAGCGCGGCGGACGTGTCACCGCCGAACGCGTTGGCGGTCAGGTCGAGGCGGGTGGCGCCCTCGGCGAGGCGGCCGAGGAGGTTGTCCGGGACGGCGAAGGTGGCGTGGTCGCCGGGGTAGAGCCAGCGGCCGGTGCGGCACGGGCGCTCGGGGTTGAGCGCGGCGGTGTAGGCGCGGCCGTTGGCGAGCGGAGAGGTGAGGTCGGAGGTGCTGAAGAGCACGCCGAAGGCGGTGTGGGCCCACGCGCCGGCGGTGGTGGGGACGAGGCGCACCGGCGCGTTGGGTTGGGCGAGCGGGGCGCCGTCCTCGAGGAGCCGGATGGGCGAGCACGCGGAGATGCCGGTGGCGCGGTAGACGGTGTCGCCGTCGGGGGCGCCGAGGTCGGTGGTCTCGACGCGCCAGCCGCCGCCCTTGGTGGGGAAGACGCGGCCGAGCGCGCCGATGGCGGGGGGCGCGCCGTCGTAGGTGACGCTCCCCTTCAGGACGCTGACCACGCGGCCCTCGTCGGGCGTGCCGAGCGCGTACCACGGGGCGGCGTCCGTGCCCGCGACCACGCTGCGCACGAGGAGCCAGGGGCCGTCGGCCGGGGAGGCGACCTCGACGCGCCAGGGGCCGGCGGGGGAGGGTGCGTGCACGGTCGCGGTGCCGACGGTCTCGACGATCGTGAGGGGGGCGGACACGCCGCCGACGCGCACGGTGGCGGCGCCCGCGCCGGGGATGGCCACATGGGTCGCGACCGCGACGCCGAAGCCGTCGAGGGGCGGATCCCAGCCGTCGGGCGCCTCCACCACGAGGGTGGTGCCGGGGTAGACCCACCACGCGTCGCGGCCGAAGGGGTCCTGGAGGGGGACGGCGTCGGAGAGGGCCACCGTGTAGGTACGCGTGGCGACGACCTCGGCCGGGCCGCCGGTGGGCGAGAACTTCACCATGCCGCTCTGGTGGCTGAAGCCGCCCGCGCACGCGAGGTCGAACGCCTCTTTTGTGGCGTGGGGGGCGAGCGGCGCGCCGTCCTCGAAGAGCCGGATGGGGGAGACGGTGGAGAGCCCGGCGCGGCCGAGGACGGTGTCGGACGCGCCGTCGAGGCCCTCAAGGCTGGCCGTCCAGCCGCAGGCCTGGGGCCCGCGCGTGGGGGCGCCGAGCGCGGGGAGGGACGGGGGGGCGCCCTCGCGGCGGATGACGGCCGGGGCCCGGGGGAGCAGCGCGGCGGCGAAGGAGGAGCCGGCGGTGAGCGCGTCGAGGCCGCGGAGGCGCTCGGCGAGGGCCGTCGTGAGGCGGGCGCGCCCGTTGGCGTTCATGTGGATGCCGTCGCCGTAGGCGGAGGCGGGGAGGTCGAGCGTCGTGAGGTCGACGAAGCCGGCGCCGGCGGCGTTGAGCGCGGCCACCATGTCGCGGACGAGGGCGGGATCGGCCTTGTCGTAGGTGGCGGCCTTCGACGCGGCGAGCGGGGCCTGCACGAACACGATGCGCGAGCCGTGGGCGGTCGCGAGGGCGACGAGGTCGGGGATGAGCGTGTCCGCGACGGTGCGCGCGGGCCCGGCTGCGGCGGCGTCGCCCTCGGCGATGGGGATGGCGCGGTGCTGGGTGGTGGCGTCCTCCCCGGCGGCCTCGCCGAGCACCTGGGCCAACGCGGGCTCGGCCGTGGCCCGGCCGCGTTCGAGCAGGGTGCCGTCGCCCGGCGGCGCGAAGAAGAGCCCGGCGACGAGGTCGCGCACGCCGTGTTGGAGACCGAGCACCAGCGTCGTCTTGCGGGTGCGGACGCGGCTCCAGAAGGGGCTCGAGGCCCCGCCGAACACCTTGGCGTCGAGGACGGGCTCGTCCGCGCCGAGGTAGGGCGCGAGGAGGAGCCGCTCGAGCTCGCTGTCCATCGTGGTGCGGAGCATGGCGCCGGCCACGCCGTAGACGATGACCAGGCGGGGTGTGTGGCCGGCCTCGTAGGCGCAGCGCTCCACTGCCGCGTACCAGAGCGGCGCGGAGGAGCCGGGCGCGCCGAGCTTGGCGATCTGCGTGACGCCGAGGGCCTTGGCGAGCGCGGGGCGGTCGATGTCGGTGCCGCTCTTGGAGTTGCCGACGAGCACGACGTCGTCGCCCTTGTCCATCGTCTCCAGGCAGGCCTTGACCTCGGGGGCGTCCGCGGCGGCGGCGGCCTCGGGATCGACGCGACCGAGCCACGCGAGCGCGAGCCCCACGATCGCCGCGGGGGCGACGAGGGCGGTGAGGAGGGCGGCGGGGTTAGAACTGGAAGAGTCAAGGGCCATCGGTCGGCCCTTGGAAAAACCGCTCTCTCGAAGGGGATCTCCTCAACACGGAGATCCAGCCACCCGCAGACCGCCGCACGATTCCACCGCAAGAATCCGCGTGCGTGTGGGGAAGATGTGGGGGCCGTGGAGCACACGGGAGCCTATCGCCGGGGGGCCCGGAGCGTCGACGTGGAGGGCGTTCCTCACCCCGGCGTCCCCAACCCCGGCGGCCCCCACCCCGGCGCCCCCACTCCGGCGTGCCGGTCGCGCTGTTCACGTTCACGCTCGCGATCCAGGTGCAACCCCATGTTCACGCGTGAACGTGAATGTGAATTCGCGTGAACGCGCGCGTCCGTTGCTCGCCACGGATCTGACTCATAGCGGGCGTACATGCAACATTCTTCGAAGTCGCCCGCTCCTTCCCCCTCCGAGCCGATCCGCGTGGATGCGCGGGGCCGACTCTGGTGGTCCAGCCCCGACCCTGCCGTACGCCTGGAGCGCGTGCGGGTGATCGACCACCCCGACGGCGGCCGGACCGTGTACCGCGTGGTGGTGCCGGCGGCGGGCTATCTCCCGGAGGACATCCACGTCGATCCCGGTGACGAGGCGGTGCTCGTGGTGCCGCGGGAGGCGCGGCGACGGGCGGAAGTCGCGGCGATGGTCTACGCGCTCCGATCCGTCGCGCGAAGCGCGGCGACGTCCGGTTCGGCGTGCGAGCCCTCCCCCGTGCTCGGCGCGCCATCGGTGCGTCCGCTCACCACCTGGGGCGAGGTGGCCGAGGCGGTCGGCGTCTCCGAGGACACGCTGGCCCGTCGGCGACGGCGGTGGAAGGTCCCGGGCCCCCGACCGCACTTCGACGATGCCGACGCCGCCCGCGCCTGGTACCGCAAGCGCGAGTTCCCCCCGCCCGTCGTGGAGGCGCCGGCCCGGAAGGCGCCGACGCCGTTCGTCGCGAGGCCGTCCGCCGCGCCCACGACCGGGCTCACGCTCGCCGAGCTCCGCGCACGCGGCCCGAAGGGTCGGCCGTGAGCGCGCGAACGCCCTCGAGACCGGGAGCGTCGGGGCAGTCACAGCCTCCGGCCGGGGCCGACCGCGGCAGCCATCTGGCACGGCGCGCGAGCGAGCCGCCACCCCAACTCGCCGAGTTCGACGCGCCCTCGCGGCGCCTCCGCCTTAACTTTCCGTGCATCGCGGACGCCACGACGAGCCAGGGGTTCGCCGCGCTCCGGCGCGCCTTGCCAGAGGCGTGGACCGACGCGCTGCGACGCGCCTGGCGGGCGCTCCCCGTCCCGAGCAGGGACACGCCGTTGAGGGAGATCCTGGCGCGCGGCACCCCGCGAATCCTCCCCGACGCCCCCACCGAGGTGAAGCTGGTGACGGCGCGGCGGAGTGCGCTGGGCCGACTCTGCAACGCGCTCCCCTCCTTGCCGCTCCACGAGGTGGACGGTCGGGTGCTCGACCGGCTCGTGCGCGACTACCGGCGGACGAGAGTAGACACGTCGTCGGCGGTCACCTCCGCGGACCTCACCGAGCTGCGCCACACCGTCAACGCCGCGAGGCAGGGCGCGGGGCTGCCCGCAATCCGCCAACTCCGCGATGCGCAGCCGCGGC
>CAJBVW010000539.1 GCA_903959175.1 uncultured Pseudomonadota bacterium | reverse complement strand
GCGCATCGTCGCCGCGACTCACCGGGACCTGCGTCAGCGCGTCCAGGAGGGGCGCTTCCGGGAGTGGCCGGGCAACGTGCGCGAGCTCGAGAACGCCATCGAGATGCTCGTCGCGCTCTCCCACATGGGCGAGCTCGACACCACCTTGCTCCCCGGGACCGCGGACGCCCGACCGATCGGGCTCGGCCTGAAGGAGCGGATGGACGCCTACGAGCGGGGCCTCGTGGTCGAGGCGCTGCGGCAGGCGAAGAACAGCCGGGCGGAGGCCGCGCGCATCCTCGGGATCAGCCGGGTCACCCTCTACGACAAGCTCAAGAAGCACCTACTGGCGGCTCCGGGCGACGCCGACTGAGGCTCCCTGCCGTCGACCGGAAGGGCGACGGGGCCACGAGCTGGCCCTGGCGCGTCGGATCCAACTCGACGGCGACACGCGCTCCACCTCGAAGTCGTCGTGGTGGCCCGCCGTCGTGAGCGGCGCGGCGATCGGCCTGGACGACGGCCAGGGCGGCCTGGACGCGCCCCCGGTGATCGTCTACGGCGTCACGGGCAACGGCTCGGGGCAGAGGGGGCTCACGAAGCATCGCCCTGGTCCTCGACGGCAGGCCCGTCCTGCGCGAGATGACGGGTGCAAACTCGACAGAAATCCATCCGTTCCTATGGGTGATCACGGAGCGTGCATCCCCCCCATCGAGCCCCAAACCGCACCCGGACCGCACGGACAACGCGGGCGGCGTGCGCTCGAACTGGCGGCCGGCGTGGGCGTCGTCGCCGCGCTCGAGGCCCTCGAGTACCTGACCGGCTCCTATGCCAGCTTCTCCCCCATCTACCTCGTGCCGATCGCGCTCCTCGCCTGGCGCGTCGGGCGCGTACCCGCGATCGCGCTGGCCGTCTTCGCGGTCACCTGCGAGTCGGTGATCGACTGGGCCTGGCCCCAGGCGACGGGCACCCATGTCCATCTGTGGAGTGCAGCCAGCCGCACGGCGATCCTGGTCTTCGGCGCCGTCGTCGTCGCGCGAATCCGGAGCGACCGGGACGTCATCCACCAGGCGAACGCGAAGCTCTCCGAGCACCTCGCCGCGAGCGAGCAGCGCTTCAGCCTTCTCGCGGACACGTTGACGGACCACGCCATCGTTCTTCTCTCCAGCGAGGGGCGCGCCGACGCCTGGAGCGCTGCGGTCGCGACCATTACCCGCCGATCACCCGATCAGATCGCGAGAGCGACGATCGGAGAGCTGTTCCCTTCGGCCGAGGCGAATTCGGACACTCCCGAGCTCATGGCCCCATCCGGGTCTCATGTGGAGGAGGAGCGGTGGACCCTCCGCGCCGACGGCGCGCGCTACTGGGCGGACATCAACGTGTACGCCGTGCGCGAGGGGACCGAGCGCAAGCGCCTGGTGGTCGTCCGGGACACCACGCCGCGCAAGGAGGCCGAGGAGCAGGTCCGGCGGGCACGAGACGAGGCCGTCGCGGTCGCCCGCGAGCTCGAGACCTTCAGCCACACGGTTGCCCACGACCTCCGCGCGCCTCTCCGCGCCATCGACGGGTTCGGCGCGATGCTGAAGGAGGACTGTGCGGCCCAGCTCGACGCGCGCGGGGCCGAGTACGTCGCTCGCATGCAGGAGGCCGCGCGCCGCATGGCCCGGCTCATCGACGACCTCCTCGAGATGTCACGCCTCGGAAGGGCGCCCGTGCGGCGCTCGCGCCTTGACCTCACCGCAATCGCGCGGGCGACGCTGGAGCAACTGGCCCGCACGGAGCCCGGTCGAGTCGTCGATGTCGACGTCGAGGAGGGCCTGGCCGCCAACGGGGACCCCCGGCTCGTCGCGGTGCTGCTCCAGAACCTGATCGGGAACGCCTGGAAGTTCTCGTCGACGCGCGAGCGCGCGCGAATCGAAGTGGGTCGCTCGCGGACCCCGCAGGGCGAGGCGTTCTTCGTGCGCGACAACGGCGTGGGCTTCGACATGGCGTTCGCCGGCCGCCTCTTCCGTCCCTTCGAGCGGCTCCACAACATCGAGGACTTCGAGGGCACGGGCATCGGCCTCGCCACGGTCCGGCGGATCGTGGAGCGGCACGGCGGCCGCACCTGGGCCGAGGGCGAGGTGGATCGGGGCGCGACCTTCTACTTCACCCTCCCGACGCCTCTGGAGGAGACATGAACCTCGGAGAGAGGCTCGTCCTCCTCGACCTCGCCCTTCGCTCGACGCATAACCCCCGGCGTTTTCCCAAGGCTTTCCCGCACAAGTGCTTACGGTAGGCCGGCGGAGGTCAGATGCGGACGATGCGCGCGAACGTCTTCCATTCGCCCGGCCAGTTCGGAGTCGAGGAGGTCCCTCGGCCCGTCCCCGGGCCCGGCGACGCGATCCTGAGAGTCACGACCACGACCGTCTGCGGCACCGACCTCCACATCGTCCGCGGCGAGTACGCGATCCGGCCCGGCCTCGTGATCGGTCACGAGGCCGTCGGGGTCGTCGATGAGCTCGGTGTCGGCGTGCGCGGCGCGGAGGTCGGCCAGCGCGTGGTGGTCGGGGCCATCACCCCCTGCGGGCAGTGCCGGGCGTGCCTCTCCGGGAACGCCGCGCAGTGCGGCCGCGAGGCAGGCTACCGCGCGCTGGGTGGGTGGCGGTTCGGCAACACGATGGACGGCGCCCAGGCCGAATACCTCCTCGTGCCGGACGCGACCGCGAATCTCGCTCCCATTCCCGACGACGTCACGGACGAGCAGGCGGTCCTCCTCGCGGACATCGCGTCCACCGGCTTCGCGGGTGTGGAGTCGGCGGAGATCCGCATCGGGGACGCGGTCGTGGTCTTCGCCGAGGGGCCCATCGGGCTCTGCGCCACGGCGGGAGCGCGCTTGCGAGGCGCGGGGCTCGTCGTCGGCGTTGACCCGGACCCGCACCGTCGTGCGATGGCGAAGCGCTTCGGCGCCGACGTCGTCCTGGATCCCAGCGCGTCGGACGTCCCGGCTGAGGTCCGACGCCTCACGGGGGGAGGCGCCGACGTGGCGATCGAGGCGCTGGGCGCCCAGAGCACCTTCGAGGGGTGCCTCAGGAGCCTGCGGCCGGGCGGGACGCTCTCCAGCCTTGGCGTCTACGGTGGGAAGATCGAGATCCCGCACGACGCCTTCGCCGCGGGGATCGGCGATCACCGCATCCTGACCACGCTGTGCCCAGGCGGGAAGGAGCGCATGCGCAGGCTCCTCGAGATGGTGCGGACCGGGCACTTCGACCCCGCGCCGTTGATCACCCACCGGTTCCGCCTCGACGACCTCGCGGAGGCTTACCGCCTCTTCGGCGCACGCGCGGAGGGCGTCCTGAAGGTCGCCGTGACACCGTAGTCTCGGCAATGGCCGACGGCCCGAGCGCGGGCGGAGCGCTCCCGGCGTTCCTCGGAGTCCGCCGCCACACCATCCCTCGGAGGATCCATGTCCATCGTCTGCGCGACCGATCTCACCGCCCGCTCCAACCCAGCCGTTGATGCGATCGTCGGCCTCACCGCCCGCCTCGGGGAGCGGGAGATCTGGTTGGTGCACGTGCTCAACCCGGAGACGCGCGAGCTGGACCCGGCGGCCCACGCCCTGCTCCGCGCCAGCGCGGAGCGCATCCTCGCCGCACAGGCGCAGTTGATCCGAGACCAGACGTCGGTGGATGTCCACCCCGAGGTGCACGAGGGGCCGGTTGCCGTCACGCTCCGGGCGTTCGCCGAGGCGAAGCGGGCTCGCCTCCTCGTGCTCGGCGCGCCGACGCCTTCCGCGCTGCCGGTCTTCCAGTTCGCGGGCACCGCCGAGCGGGTGATCCAGGCGTCCACGGTCCCGGTGCTGGTGGTGCGGTCCGCACAGGGGTTCCGCGCGTGGGGTCGCCGCGAGCGCGCGCTCCGCGTGGTGGTGGGCGTGGACGACACGTACTCGGCCCAGGCGGTGGTCGCCGCAACGAGGGACCTCGCGTGCGCCGGGGACGTCGCGCTGACCGCGGTGGAGGTGTACTACGCCCACGAAGCCGGGCGGCGCTACGGGATCCCCGTCCGCTCGTGGCTGGAGTGCGACCCGGAGGTCGAGGATCTCGTGGCCCGCGACCTCGCGCGGCGCGTCGGTGACGTGCCGGGCGCCACGCTCAAGGTACGGCCTCAGCTCGGGCTGGGCCGGCTCGGTGACCACCTGCTCGACGCGATCCGCGAGGAGGGAGCAGACCTCGTCATCGTCGGGACGCACGACCGCCGGGGCCTCGGGCGCCTGGGGTCCGCTTCGGCCGTGGTGCTCGCGTTCGGCGATGTCTCGACCCTCCTCGTGCCCGAGCAGGCCGTCGCGCCCCAGGTCGGAGGCGTCGAGATCCACAACGTGCTCGTGGCCACCGACTTCTCCGACTTCGCCGGGCAGGCCGTCGCCTACGCCTATGCGTTGCTCCGTGGGGGAGGGGGCGTGGTCCATCTCCTCCATGTCGAATCCGACGTGGCCCCCGCGGCGCAGCGCGCCTCCGAGGATCGCTTGCGGGCCCTCGTCCCGTCGCCCGCCCCCGAAGGGGTCGTCACCCACACGCACGTCGTGGCCCGAACCGACGTGGCGGCCGCCATCCGCGAGACCGCCGAACGCCTCGGCGCGGACGTGCTGTGCATCGCGTCGCACGGGCGTTCGGGGGTGGTGAGGGTGGTGCTCGGCTCGGTCGCGGAGAAGGTGGTCCGGGAGAGCCGGCGTCCGGTCCTCGTCGTCCGGCCGCGACAGGAGTGAGGGCGGTCGAGAAGCGCAAGCCTCACGGCGTCGCCGCGTGGGCCACCTCCGCCTCGTGTACGACGCGTCCCACCAGCTCGCGCACTGTGGGCCACTCATTCGGGGGGCATGTGGCCTCGTCGACGAAGGTGTCCGCTGCCCGGACGATCGCATCGGTCGTCGCGACCACGACGGGGGCGTGGTCGGCAGCCCGATCGACCTGCTCCTTGGCCGATCGGAGCGCGCGCTGGGCGGCCCGCAGCTCGAGGTAGGTGGTGCCGCTCCTGCCTTCGAGGGCGAGCACCATCGCCAGCGCCGCCGCCCGGCTCCGGGTCACGGGGTCCACGCTGCGCCGGAGCACTTCGACCGCCTCGCCGATGGTCTGGCAGTGCGAGGCATCGCCGAAACGAGCGAGGTCCAGCCGCCGCCCGTCGAAGAACGCCAACCCGGCGTCGTTGGCTTTCGGGATCTCCTCGTCGGACCCGGCCATCAGCGATCCGGCAGCTCGACCCAGGTCGACGCTCCGCCCGCGAGAAACTGGGCGCGGCCTGCCGGGACACGGGAGCTCGCCTCGGGCGGAACCCGCAGCGCGACGCGGCGCGTCTCCCCGGGCGCAAACGTGAACACGTCGAAGTCGTTTCGCAACGCCCCGTCGAGGAGCATGTTCGTCACGCCGACGATCGTTCGTAGGTCGTACCCCTGCGAGAGCAGGATGGACGGTGGCGCGAACGCCCGGTCGGTGCTCCAGGAGTTGGTCAACGCGCACGAGACCACCAGCCCGTCGTCTACGCTCACGTCGACATCCGCGACCTCGGCGGGCGGGAATCGGCGGCTCAGGAGGAGCTGCGCCTCCGCGTTCGCCCGGGTCCCTGCGAGGGTGTTCGCCAGGAGAATGACCTGTGCACCGGAGAGGTTGGTCGCTTCGCACAACGCCGCGACCATGCCTGCGGAGAAGGCGAAGTTCTTCTCTCCCCCGCCCAGGAACAGGTGAGTCAGCTTCGGGAGCGGCGCCTTCGTCAACGTCCGGATCCAAGCGTCGTCGATGCCGCTATGGTCTTCGATACAGAGAACGCGCAAGGACGCACCGAAACGGTCGAGCAGGGAGCCCAACCCCGAAGCACGGAAGTTGTGTCCCACCGATACCATCCGCTCGAGCGCGGGCAGCTCGCTCGCGGAGAGCGTGCGCGCCGCGGCGTTGTCGAGCTTGCAGTCGCGAAGCGTGAGCGCTTCCAGCCGGGAGAGGGGGGCGCCGGCCAGCGCTCCCCCGACATCCTCCTCGCGCGTGAAGTCGTGAAGCGCGAGACTACGCAGGCGCGCTACCCAGGGAGACCCCAGCAGGGCCCGGGGTGCGCGCGGTGGTTGCAGGAAGGACGGCCCGCGGATGGAGATGGACACGATCGGGTGGCGCGCCGCAGCGCGCGCGAGATCGTCACCGGTCACGGCCTCGACCACGGCGGCCTCGACGAAGCCGCGCCGAGGATGCACCTCCCACGCGCCGCCCAGGCCCTCCGAGGCCCCCCAGTTGGAGACGCACGGCGTCTTGTGGCTCGGGAAAGCCTGCGGTCCCGCGTGTCGCAGCGCGGCGCGCTCCGGTGCGCCGTTGCCAAGCTCCTCGAACCTCCCCGCCTGCGCCACGGCGCGCTCGATCGCGACGGCCTCCGCCTCCTGCCCGAGGCGCCGCAGCTAGGCCGCGTAGTCCAGGCGGGGCGCGTCCTCTTCGGGCCGGGCGACTACGGTAGCGAGGAGGGCCTCGAGCGCCGACGACGTTGCAGCAGACATAATCCAAAGTAGCGCGCCCCCCAGCGGTGGGCAAACTTCGTCGCCTGGGAGCGCTCCGGTCGGTCGGGCGGTTGCCCGTTGCGACAGCGGCCGGCGGAGCCGGCGTCACATGCCAGTGCTGCTTCGTAGCTTCACGTCGAATCCGAAGCGCTGCTTCAGCTCCGTCTGCACGGCGGTGCGCGTCTGCTCGGCGAAGGCGTAGGCGATGTCCTTGCCGAGGATGCCGCGCTCGACCGTCTCGCCGCTGCGGGTGTTCACGCGGTCGTAGACCTTGGATTGCACGTCGACCGACACGACGTGGGCGAGCTGCGCGCGGGCGTACGCGTCCCCGCTGACGGGGGAGCGCCCCTTCAGCTTCTCCCAGAGCGCCTCGGTGGGGCCGATGTTCGCGAACCAGAGTTGGTCGGTGACGGTGTCCCCGGTGAACGGTCAGCGCACCGGAGCGCCGAGTCTGACGCCTGAGCCGTCCCTCGTCGCGCCGGCCCTCGCAAAGGGACCGTCCGCTCTTTGCCGGCCACCGCCGGCCGAACAGGTGGCCCGCAGCGCCAGAGCGCAGGAGGCCCACCCCCCACACGGGCTGCCAGCGCAGCTCAGCCTCCTCGAGGACTTCCGCCCCCAGGTGCTCCCCGCCGCAAAGTAGGCGCGCGATGGCGCGCCCGCGGCACACCGGGCGCCGGGCGAGCAGCGGACAGTGCTACCAGGTCCCATTCGGCCCGCCTTGGGGTTCATGGGGACAATGGGAGGTCGGGGTCGCGGTCGCCGGGATTCGCCAGCCCGCCCCGCGGGTTCGCCGGCCCGCGTCGCCGGAAGACGGGCTCGGGGGTACAATGAAGCCATGCAGACCGACTCCGTCCAGCTGACCATCTCCGTGCCGGCCGCGCTCGCGGACTCCGGCGCTGGCGAGCGCGCTCGTGTCCTCCTCGTCCTCGACGCCGTTCGCAGCGAGCGCATCAGCTGGCGGGCTGCGGCGAGCGTGTTGGGGCTCGCGCCGTCCGCCTTCCTCGACCTTGCCCGCGAGCACGGCGTCCCGGTCATCCGGGTCTCCGCGACCGACATCGCGGAGGACCTGGCGACGCTGGACAGGCTCGCCTCGGACCGCACGCCTCGCCGATGATCGTCGTCGCGGACACCTCCCCAGTCCTTCACCTCGCGCGCATCGGCCGGTTGGAGCTGATTCGAGCCGTTCTCGGCGAGGTGATCGTGCCGCGGACGGTGTGGTCGGAGCTCATTCAGCCTGGCACGCGCTTGGAGGTCGTTGCGATGGTCCGAACCGCCGCCTGGATCGCGGTCGTCGAGGATCCAGAGCTCCGCGACCTCGGCTTGGACCCAGGCGAGACCGCTGCGATCCTGCTCGCGTCCTCACTCCGCGCCGATGCAATCCTCATCGATGAGCGGCGCGGGCGAGGCGTGGCAACCGGTATGGGGCTCGCGGTCATCGGCACGCTCGGCGTCCTTGCCGGTGCGAAGCGCGCGGGCGTCATTGCACTTGCACGCCCCGTCATCGCCGAACTACGAACTGATGGGTTCTGGCTCGCGGACGCGTTGGCCGAGGAGTTTCTGCGAAACCTGGGCGAGGCGCGCAGGCAGGATGAGCAAGATGAATCCCGATGATCGGGGCAGTTCCGTCGGGTACGACGACCTACTTCAATCGGTGAGTGAGATCGCGGAGGCGATGAGAACCCTGAACCGGGATGCGGAGGCTGCGTACGTGCCGCTCGTTGAGGACATCCTGCGCACCCGGAGTCGGGACGTACACGTCATTGAGCACACGCTTGATGGACTGTTGGGATTCTGCGGCGACGAGCGGCTGTTGCTGCTCTACCGCCGACTCTGCCGGCAACTTTGGGATCTCGACTCCGCTGCTGCTGTCGCCTACGTGAATTTCTATCGAGAGATGTACGACCCGACCGAAGCAGGCGAGTGGCGGGGACAGCGCCTCCCGAGCCGCCGACCCGGTCGGTGATGTTGCCCCGTCAGGCCCGATCGCCGTAGCCTACAAAGGTACTACCTATGTATGTTCGCAATTCGACGGCGGATTACCAGCTCCCATCCGGCCCGCCATACCCCCCCAAATCCCCCCGACTCCCATCCCCATCCACCCGCGCCGGATCCCCTGCGTCCACCCCCGGGCTCCCCGTCCCCAGGTGGAAGTCTCCCACCCCGACGAACTTGGGATCGACCGCGAGGTTGCCGTTCTCGCCGGTGGGATCTCCCATCCCGACGAAGGCGTCCCCGCTGTTCTCCCACACCAGCGAGTAGCGCCACGCGGGCGCCGCGCCGTGGGTCACTACCGCGCCGCCGTCGTTGCCGGTGAAGATGCTGTCGGAGACGAGGGACACACCCGCGCCGTCCACCGCGATGCCGCCGCCGGAGGAGCCGTCCACCACGAGGTTGTAGAGGGAGAAGGACACGTCGGTGAAGGCGAGGGCGCCGCCCTCGTCGGCCGCGTTGTCGCGGAAGAGGGCGTTGTCGAGGGTCATGGACCCCGCGCTCGCGCAGATGGCGCCGCCGCGCCTGGCCTGGTTGCCCGACATCTCCAGGTGGGACGCGGTGAAGCCGAAGAGCTTGCCGAGGAAGGCGATGCCGCCGCCGCAGTGCCCCGCCACGTTGTCCTCGAAGACGGAGTCGTGGAGCTCGATGTCCCAGAACGGGAGGGCCATGCTCACGGCGCCGCCGTCGCTGCCGGCCTGGTTGCGGCGGAAGACGTTGCCGGTGGAGAAGGAGTTGTCGTCGTCGATCTCGATGGCACCGCCGCGGCCACCCGCGACGTTGTCCTCGAAGACGTTGTCACGGATGTCACTCCGGTTGTGGGACACCTTCATGGCGCCGCCGTCGCCGCCGGAGGCGACGTTGGATCGGAAGGTGTTGCGCTCGATGAGGGCGCCGCCGTAGAGCATGCGGAGGGCGCCGGCGTCGTCGGTGGCGACGTTGTCGTGGAAGTTGTTGCCGAACACACGCCCGGTGCCGTGCTCGGTGAAACCGCCCCCGCCGTCCGTCTCGCAGGTGTTCTCGTAGACCTCGTTGTAGCTGATGCCGCCGCTGTGCAGGTAGCCCGCGAAGCCGCCGCCGGTGAAGCGCGCCGCGTTGCCACGCAGCACGTTGCGCGTGAAGGTGTAGGCGCCGTCGAACCAGACGCCGCCGCCCACGTCGCCGACGTTGCCCTCGAACAGGGTGCCCGAGGTGACACCCGCGGCGCCCATGATCTTGAGGCCGCCGCCGTCCGCGCCCACGTTGGACAGCACTCGGCTGTCGGTCACGGTCACGGTGCCACCCTCCAGGCGCCCGCCGCCGCCCTCGCCCCAGGCGCGGTTGGACGACACCTCGGTGCGCGTCAGCGTCACGACACACCCGAGCGAACCGACGCCGCCGCCCTGCTGGGCCTCGTTGCCGGTCACCACCACGTCGGTCAGGGTGAGGGTCGCGTCCTCGCACCACACGCCGCCGCCCGCCTCGCCGAAGCCGTTGGTGAGGGTCAGCCCCTCGACCGTCACGTCGGCCGGCGCCGTGGTCGATCGGACGACCAACGCGCGCTCGGTGCCACCCCCGTCGAGCGTGGCACCGGCGGCGCCGCGCAGGGTGAGCGTGCGGCCGTCGATCACGACGGGCGTGTTCACCACCTCCGCGCACAGCTCCACGACGGCGCCGTCGGGCGCGGCGGCGATGGCCTCGTCCAGCGTCAGGTAGTCGGCGGTGCCGTCGCTGCACGCGGTCACGACGGGCGGGGGCTCTACGACCGCGTCCGTGTCGGTGTCCGCGGCGGTGTCACCCTCGGCCCCGGTGTCACTCGCGCCACCGCCACCGCCACCCCCGCCACCCGGGGCCCCCGTGCCGCCGACACACCCTACCAACAAGACGCCGAGGCATCCAAACACGCGCATGCTGTGCTCCCACCCAAGGGGAACCTAGGCACGAGCCCGACCGCGGCGAGGGCGCCCCGGGCGCGGACGCCCGGCGGTCCCTTCCAGGCGCGGCGCAGCGCGCCTTGGTCCGCCCGGCGCGGCGCCGGTCGGGACCGGCCGGCAAAGCCCGGCCGCCTTCCAGGCACCTGGCGCGGCGTGGGTGGGGGCCCCCTCCCCCTCAAACCGGCCCGCGCCCCCTACCCGTTCTCCGCCCGGATCTTCGCCAGCTCCTCCGCCACCACCGCCGCGGCCCAGGTGAGCTGGGCCTCGGAGTGCAGGGAGGAGAGGAAGAAGCGCAAACGGGACGCGTTGTCGGCGACCGCCGGGTAGAGGATGGGCTGGACGTTGATGCCGCGCTTCATCAGCGCGTCGCTCAACAGGAGGGCGTGGAAGCTGTTCCCAACGATGACCGGGCACACGCCCGACTCGCCGGCGGAGGGGCCGGTGTCGAGGCCGTGGGACTGGCAGGCCGTGTAGAAGACCTGGGCGTTGAATTGGAGCTTCTGGACCTGGTCCGCGCTCTGCTCCATCAGCTCGAGGGAGGCGATGGCGGCCATCGTGTTCGCGGGGGACAAGCCCGCCGAGTAGATGAAGCCCGGCGCGGTGTACTTGAGGAGCTGGACCAGCACCTTGGTGCCCGCAATGTAGCCGCCGCACGACGAGAGCGACTTGGACAGGGTGCCCATCCAGATGTCGACCTCGGTGGCGGGCACACCGAAGTGTTCGGCGACCCCGTAGCCGCGCGCGCCGACCACGCCGAAGCTGTGCGCTTCGTCCACCATGAGGAAACACTTGTGGCGCTTCTTCAGGGCGACGTACGCCGGCAGATCGCAGATGTCCCCGTCCATCGAGTACACACCCTCGACGACGATGAGCACCTTCTCGAAGTTGGGACGGAGCTGCTCCAACAGCCGCGCGAGGGCGGAGGTGTCCCCGTGCGGGAAGGGCCGGCGGGTGGCGCCGGAGAGCTTCATGCCCTGGAAGGCGGAGTCGTGGATGAGCTCGTCGTGAAGGATCAGGTCCTTCGGGCCGAAGAGGTGGCCGATGGTGGTCACGTTGGTCGCGTGGCCGGCGGTGAAGATGATGGCGTCTTCCACGCCCACGGCCTTGGCGATGCGCTGCTCGAGCTCGAGGTGGATGGGGCGCTCGCCCGAGGCGACGCGGCTGGCGCTCACGCTCGTGCCGTAGCGCCGCACGGCCTCGATCACGCGCTGCTCGACGTAGGGGTGGCCCGAGAAGCCCAGGTAGTTGTACCCGGAGAAGTGGACGCGCTCCTTGCCGGCGATCTCCACCACGTCCCGCGCGGTGCCCTCCAACACCTTGAAGTAGGGGTTGTCGATGCCGAGCATCAGCGCCGCGGACAGGCGCTGGTCGAGGTCGATCCAGCCGGGGAACCGGGAGAAGTCGGTGAACTCGGGGGGGATGGCGAGCTCGCCGGGGAGGGCGCGGAGCTCGCCCTCGACGCCCTCGCCGATGGCGACGATGTCCCCGTTGGCGCGGCGCAACACGACGGTGCCGGTGAAGCGGTCGCCCGTGTTGGACTCGAAGCTGACGGCGACGTCGAGCACCTCGTCCGGGTCAACCGGGCCGCGTCCACACGGCCACTGCGTCCACGCGCGCACCTTGACCGGGAAGCCGGCGCGCTGACGCTTCTCGAAGGCCCACACCGCGCACAACTGGAGCGCGGAGTCGATGGCGAGCGGCGAGAAGGTCCAGCCGTCCTGGCCCCACGCGAGAGAGGAGCCCACGCGCACCTTGCCGGTGACGTGCTGCTCGCCGAGGACACCCACCGCCACGATGCCCTGGAGCACGGGGCCGTGGAAGGTGTGGTTGCTGTAGAAGTCGGCCAGGGGGGTCTTGGCGGGGGCGCCGCCGACCGGGGCCGCGGGGGCCTCGAGCATGACGTTGGGAGTGACACGCCCCTCCCACGCCAGCTTGGATCCAACGTGGACGCGGAAGCGCTCGCCGTCCAGGCGCAGGCGGGCGACGAGGGGCTTCTCGACGACGACACCGTCGAAGAGCGTCAGGTCCCGCACGCCGCAGGTGTCACCCAGCGCGTTGCCGAGCCGGACGGCCCACTCCAGCACCATCGCCATGGGGACGGTCGGCCGGCCCATGAGGGCGTGGTCGCGCAGCCAGGGTTGGTCGGGGGAGAGGGCCTCGGTGACCTCGAGGGAGCGGCGCGCGGCGGGCAGGTCGAGGCCGATGACGACCTCACCGGCGTTGGGGGCGCCGAGGACGCCGAGGGCGCGCATGAAGGCGCGGGCGCCCTGCGCGGTGTCGACGAACACGACGCCATCGTCCCGCATGGCGACGCGCATCGGGAGCGGCACGGTGCCGACCATCGTGGAGTCCGCCCACGGGCCCCACACCTGCACCTGGGCGGCGATGCCGCGCTCCGCGAGGGCGCGGGTGGCGCCGACGAGGGCGTCGTTCGCGGCGGCGTACTCGGTCTGGTAGGCGTTTCCGAAGAAGGCGGCGTAGCTGCCGATGGCGCTGACCCACTTCACGCCGGGGCAGGCGTCCACGAGGCGCGCGAGGCCGTTGACCTTGATGTCCCAGGCGGCGGCGCCGTCGGCCTTGCCCACCGGGCCGTCGGCGAGCACACCGGCGGCGTGCACGATGCCGTCGATGTTCTCGAGGCGCGGGAGGCTCGCGGAGCCCGGCGTGCCACGCAGGTCCGCACGGACGTAGCGGGCGGAGGCGCCGAGGTTCGCGAGGGCGTCCCCGGGGTCCTGGCGGGAGCCGAGCAGCACGACCTCGGCGCCGGCGTCCACCAGCGCGCGGGCGAGCACCTGGCCGAGCCAGCCGGTGCCGCCGGAGAGGAGGATGCGCTGGCCGCGCACGTCGCGCGCGGGGGCCGGGAAAGCGGCGTCGGCGAGGGGCTCGAGGCCGATGACACAGCGGATGCCGCTCGTGTAGGCCACCACCACGTCCCGCTCGGCGGCGGCGAGCTCGCGCTGGGCGTCGGCCTCGGTGCCGTAGACGAGCACGACCTTGTGGTCGGGCCACTCGCGGGCGAGCGAGCGGACGAAGCCGGCGAGGCCGTCCGCCGCGTGGGCGCCGACGACCACGGCGACATCACCGGGGGGGAGGGCGCGGAGCGCCTCCATCGAGGGGGCGACGAGGACGCGGCCCGCGTGGGTCGCGAGCGTCCCTTCCGAAGAAGAAAGCGGGCGGGTGTACCCGGTGAGCGGCGCGGGGCGCGGGAAGGGCCGGTAGAGGGCGAGCTCGCGGTCGGGCACGGTGAGCGACACGCCGGTGGCCTCGGCGCCCTCGACGTGACGGACCAGGTCGGCGACGGTCGGGGACGTGGCGAACAACGAGCGGGGGATCCCCGTGAAGCCGGGCACGGCCTCGCCGAGCTTGGTCGAGAGCTCGGCGAGCATGAGCGAGTCAAAACCGAGATCGTCGAGGAGCCGCTGCTCGACGCGCAGGGCGTCGAGGGGGAAGGCCGACACCTTGGCGACGACGCGGAGGACGCGCGCCTGGATGTCCTCGTCGCCGGAGGGCGCATCCGAAGCGCCACCCTCCATGGTCACGGGGGGGGCGTTGCGGGGGGGCTGGCCCCCCTGCCCCAAGCCCTCGGAGAAGGCAAAATCGGCGGAGGACCGGCCCGTGTC
>CAJBVW010000538.1 GCA_903959175.1 uncultured Pseudomonadota bacterium | reverse complement strand
GTGACCGCTGGCAGATCCCCGGGGGCGTTGCGGGGGCGGGAGCCCCCGCACGAGGGCGGCGGCGCGACGCGCGGCCGCCCGCCCACCGCGCGCAAGAGTCAGATCTGCCCGGTCACGTCGAGAATGTGCAGCTGCCGCCAATCCGATCCGCTCGTCGGCAACGCCGTGAACGACAGGAACATGCGGCCGCCGGCGGACACCACCGTGGCGTCGCCCACGGCGTTCAGGCCCGTCTTGATCTCCTTGGTGCCCGAGCCGTCGAGCCTGGTGACGTAGACGTTGCCGTCCTTCGCCGGAGCGCTCGAGCTGTAGATGATGGCGGAGCCGTCCGCCGACAGCGCGGGCTGGGAGCGGAGCGGCAGCCGGATGTCCTGCGCCACGATGCGGCGCTCGCCGCCGGCGGCGGGGATCGCACCGATGTCCCAATGCTCGTCGCCGCGCTCGTTCGTGAAGTACACGACGTCGGTCTTGGCGTAGCGCGGGCGGCTCTGGTCGCCGTTGCCGCCCTTGAGCGGCGTCTGGGCGTTGGTGCCGAGCACCTGGGTGAAGATGTCCTCGGTGCCGTAGTTCTTCTTCGAGAACACCAGCGTCTTGCCGTCCGGGGAGAAGCGCGGCGCGTTCTCGGGGGTGTCGGAGGCGAAGGTCTTGGTGACCTTGCTGGTCGCCTGGGTGAAGAGGTAGATGTCGCCGGCGCCGGTCGCGCTCGAGGTGAACGCGAGCGTCGACCCGTCTGCAGAGATCGTCGGCCAGGCGAGGTTCCCCGGCGCCTGGGCGACGCTGAGGTACTCCGCGGGCGAGGACCCACCCGGGCTCAGGAAGTAGAGCCGGGTGAGGCCGCCGGGGTTGGCAGCCTCGAAGAGGACGGGGCCGCGCGGGTGCCAATTGGGGTTGGCCGCGTAGCTGCCGCCCGCCGTGAAGCTGCTGGAGCTGCCCGGGATGACGACCTTCTGCGGGGTCGACGGGTTCCCGTTGGCCACCTTCACCACGTACAAGTCGACCTTGTCCGCGTTGTTGTTGACCTCGAAGGCGAGCCACGACCCGTCGGGCGACCACTGGGGGTTGCCTGCATGGCCGCCGCCCACCCAGGACACCTCCGCGGCCTGCGCGGTGAGGGTGAGCGCGAGCGTTAGCGCCAGAGTCATTCCTTCCTCCTCGATGCGGAGGGGGCGATCGTGAACGCGACCTGCCCCCAGGGGTACGTACGCAAACTATCGGACTGGACGCCACCCTCGACGGTGAGGGCGCCCTTCAGGCTGCCAAGATCGACCAGGGCGTACGAGATGCTCGCCGCGCCGCCGCCCATCTTGATGTCACCAGCCAAACGCTGGTACGACTCGCCATCATCCCCAAGCCCAGCAAAATCTCCGCAACCGCCGTCGAGGCAGCCGTCATCGAGGCCGGTCACGACGCCACCGCCGGCGCTCCAGATGGGGCCCGCGGCGATCCAGAGGTTGCCGAAGCGGAGGTTGGCGGCGAGCCATCCGTAGCCGAGGTGGAGGTTGTTCCCCGAGGTCAGGTACTCCTGACGGTCCTCGAGGGTCTCGCCCTGGCGCGACGGAGCGCCGAAGAGGTTGTGGTAGCCGACCTCGGCGATGACGCCGAAGTTCTGGGAGAGGCCGACCTCGAGCCCGACGCCGAGCCGCGCGCCGCTGCCGCTGAACGCGCCGGCCTGGAGCCCGCTGTCGGAGGAGAGGCTGGCGTTGTCGACGTCGCCCGCGGTGGTGAAGGCCACGCCGAGCTGCGCGCGGGGGCCGACGTACGCGAGCGCGAAGCTCTGCTTGGCGGCGCTCGGGGGCGGGCCGAGGCGGAGCGCCGCGACCGTCTCGCCGGTCGCGACGCTCACCGTCTGACCGCCGACCGTGTAGTCACCGGCAGGCAGCAGGCCGGCGTAGGCCTTGCCCGCGGCGATCTGCGCGGAGGCGAAGGTGATGCTCGCGCGCTGGTCGGGGGCGAACGGCGGCACCGTCGCGACGAGGGCGCGCTCGCCCGCGTACTTGGTGTCGAACGTGATGTCGACCCTGCCGAAGTTCTTGTCCACGTCGGACAGCCAGTCGAGGGCGTCCTTCGTCGGGTCGACCTTGGAGGCGCGCTCCACGCGGGCGCGGCTCGCCGTCATGTCACCGAGCGCGCGTGCGGCCTCGCCCCCGAGCATGAACTCCTTGTAGGAGATGACCTCGCCCTTGGTCTCGAGCTCCTCGAGGCGCTTGAAGCTCGCTTCGACCGCGGACCACGCGTTGCGGGACGCGAGCTTGCGCATCTCCTCGGAGACGCGGATGTGCTCGCCCTTCTCGACCTCTCCGGCGTACGCGGGGGAGACGGCGAGCGGAGCGAACGCGAGGGCCGCGATCAGCGGGAGTACGCGACGGGTAGCGGTCATGAGACACCTTTGGGCGGGGTCTGCCAGGGGTCCAGCAGCGAGCGGGTGTACGGGTGGCGGGGTTCGTCGGTGCGAAGATCGAGCTCTTCGATCACGGAGCCTTCCAGCATCACCACCGCGCGGTGGCAGTGGTGGATGGCGGCGTCGAGGTCGTGCGTGACGAGGATACACCCGGCGCCCGCGGGAAGGTTGCCGATGAGGTCGGCGAGCACGGATGCACGCCGGTCGGGATCGAGTCCGGAGGTGGGCTCGTCGGCGACCACGAGGCGGGGCTCCAGCGCGAGGACACGGGCGAGCGTCACCCGCCGTTGCTCGCCGCCCGAGAGCTCGCGGGGAAGCGCACCGTGGCGATGCGACAGCCCGAGCCGCGCGAGCATCGCGACGCCCTTGGCGTGCGCTTCGGCGGGCGTCTGGCGCGCCAGCACGGTGAGCGTCTCGACGACGTGCTCGAGCACCGTCTGCTGCGGGTCGAGGGCCGCCATCGCGTCCTGCGGGATGTACTGGTACGCGATCCGGTGCTTTTGACGCTCACGTTCGGGCATCTCGTCCCAGCGGTGGGACTCGATGAACACCTTGCCCGAGGTGGGGGGCTCGAGGCCGAGCACGATGCGGGACAGGGTGGTCTTGCCCGAGCCGGACTGCCCGACGAGCGCGACGACCTCTCCGGCGGCCACGGTGAAGTTCACGCCGCGGACGGCCTCGACCGTGCGGACGGGGCTCCACGGCCACGCGCCCGGGATCCGGAAGGTCTTGACGAGCTGCTCGACGCGGACGATCGGCTGGCTCACGCGCCACCTCCGGAGTCCACGGGGGTAAGGCGCAGGACATGGTCGGCGATGCGCTCGACGGTGTCCTCGTGGTGCGAGATGAGGAGGATCCCGCTGTTGTGGGCCTTCCCGACCTCCACCAGGAGCTCGACGATCTGGCGCCGCAGCACGGGGTCGAGGCCAGTCTCGGGCTCGTCCGCGAGGAGCACGCGCGGGTCGGGGGCGATGGCGATGGCGAGCGCGGCGCGCTGGCACATGCCGCCCGAGAGCTCTCCGGGGAGCGAGCTCGCGACGTAGGGCTGGAGCCCGACCTCGTCGAGGAGCTCGCGGATGTGGGCGCCGACGTCCGCCTTGGCGACGGGCGTCTCGCGGCGCGCGAGGGCCATCTCGACCTGGCGGCCGATGGTTCGCCCGGGGTTCAGCGCGCTGGATGCGGCCTGGGGCGAGTACGAGAGGTAGCCGCCGCGGAGCGACTCGGTCTCGCGGAGCAGCGCCGCCTGTGCATGCCTCCCCTTCCCGACCACGCCCTCGAACCAGTCCCGCGAGGAGAGCGCGGGGAAGCGGAGGGAGCCGCCGAACAGGCCGGGGACCACGTCGAGGACACCCATGCAGGCGCGCGCGGTGAGCGACTTGCCGGCGCCGGAGGGGCCGCAGAGCGCGGTGACCTGGCCCGCGTAGACGCTCACGTCCACGCCGTTCACGAGGACGCCCTTGGGCGCCCGGATGGCGAGCCCGCGGAGCTCGAGCACGCTGCTCATCGTGCCCTCGCGGCCGAAGCGAGCATGAGCGACATCACGGTCACGACGGCGACGAGCCCCAGCCCCAGGGCCAACGCGTGCCCGGTCGGGACGTCGAGCACGAGGCTGGGGTAGCCGATCTCGAGGAGGTCCGCCCAGGACTTGACGTTGTCCGCGTGGGTGAAGCTGGACTGATTCTCCTGCGCCGCGAGGTAGGAGAGCGCGATCTCGAGGAAGGTCACCTGCATGGCGGTCTCGGCGGCCTGACGCACGACGACGGGCCGGAGGTTCAGCAGGACGATGTGGTAGAGGAATACCCGCGACCACGAGAACCCGTGGGCGCGCAGCGCCTCGACGAAGCGCGCCCCGCCCAGCCGCTCGGCGACGGACGCGGCCTCGTCCATCGCGCCGGGGCTGGCCAGCACGGCCCAGGCGAAGGCCAGCGGCAGGAGGCCGCGCGAGCCCGCGGGGATGAGCAGGGCCACCACGAGGATGACCACCATGCGCGGGAGGCTCCCGACGATCTCGCCGAAGGCTTGGACCGCGGTATCGACGCGCGCGCTCCCGACGCAGCGGAGCAGCCCGCCCACGACGCCCATCCCGCCGACCACGAGGCCCGCGAACAGCGACGGGAAGAGGATCACCGAGGCGCCCTGCTGCGCGTACTCCAGGAGCGGGCGGCCGCGCTGGTCCGTGCCGAACGGCGGGGCGTCCAGCGCGCCCAGGTAGACGCGGTCGGAGTTGAACTCCGAGAGGTGCGCGGGCGCGAAGAGGCCCAGCCCGATGAGGGCGAGGAGGCACGCGACGCCGAGCGCGATGGCGAGCTTGCGGGGGATCACGACGGAGCCGCCATCAGCTCGCCGCTCGCTGGGCCACCGGAACGGCGGTCGGGATGGCGGGGGCGCGGCGCACGACGAGCGCGACGACGATCTCCGTCACGGCCTGAATGAACAGGAGCGCGGCGGACAGGGCCGCGAACGAGGTGGCGGCCGCGAGCACGACGCCGAAGTCCTGCAGGAGCGTGCCGCTCCAGAGGAGGTCCCCGATGCCGTTGATGCGGAGCACGACCTCAACGACGACGGTGCCGGAGAGCAGGTGCAGGACGCGCGCGCGCAGCTGGCCCGCGAGGGCCGGCGCCACGTTTGGGAGCATGTTCGCGAGGGGGCGCTCGCCGCGCAGGAGCGCGACGCCGACGTAGCGCTGCTTGCGCTCCGTGCTGAAGAGCGCCCGCACGCCGGTGGTCGCGCCGGCGAAGGCGCCGTCCGCGAAGCCGAGGACCAGGGCCCCGAGCGCGAGGCGCACGAGGCTGCCCTCGGTGTCGAAGCTCTGGGCGCCGTAGTTCAGCTCGACGACGGCGGCGCAGAGGAGCGCGAAGACGACGGCGGGGACGAGGCCCACCGCGGAGGCGACGGGGTCGACCCGGCGCGGGATGAGGCCGGTCGCGGCGCCGATCGCGCCGAGCAGGAGCGGCAGGAGGCCGGCGAGGATGAGCACGGTGGTCGTCGGGACGGACTCGGCGAGGAGGTCGTAGACGGACCCTCCCTGGTCGAGCCGCCAGCTCTTCCCGAAGTCTCCCTGCATCGCGCCGGTGATCCAGGCGGAGAAGAACTTCCAGGGCCCCCCGTCGAGGTTCCAGCGCGCGGCCAGCACCTCGGTGCCCTGGCAGATCTCCGGCGGGCAGATGATCTCGGCGGGGTCACCGGGGAGCGCCCAGATCATCATCGTGATGATGGCGGGCACGGCGAAGGGCAGTATCAGCGCCGCGACCAGCCGAACCATGGGGCGGAGCCACCACGCCTTCACGAGGCCCTCCCGGCGCGCACACGGGCCCGCTCACCCCGGGGGGTATGGCGGGTGCGGCTCTGGCGCTCCTCGGTCCCCCCAAGGCGGAGGGACACGGGGCATACGCGACGGAAAGGCATCAGACGCGTGCTCCTACGAGCCGTACTTCCAGGAGTCGATCTCGGTCCAGTAGTAGTACGGAGAGATCGTGTTGCCGCGCACCTCTGTGCGCCAGGCGCTCTTCGTGTCCAGCTTCCAGAGGAAGAGGTACGGAAGATCGTCGGCGAGGATGCCGTGGAGCTTGTGGTAGGCGTCGTCCGCGGCGGTGTCCGTGCGGGCGGCGTTGTACTCGGCGATGGACTGGTCGACCGTGGCGTTGCTGTAGTTGAAGATGTTCAGCGTGCCCTTGGTCGTCGCGCGGGTCTCGAAGAGGTCGTTGACCTCCTCGACGACGCCGAAGGACCACTTGCCGACCAGGAGGTCGAACTCGGTGGCCTTGCCCGTGAGGACGCGGCGATTCCAGTCGTCTACCGTGACCTTGGTCTCCTGGCGCTCGAAGCCACCTGCGCCGAGCTGGTTGGCGACCTGGGTGAGGAGGTCGGGCGCCTCGTTGTCGAGCGGCGCGAGCATGCCGATGTTCAGCACGACCGGCTGGCCCTTGTAGTGCCAGCGCCCGCCGATCTGGGTGAGCCCCGCGTCGGTGAGGAGCTTCGACGCCGCGGCGCGATCGCTCTTGTCCTTGGTGGGGACGGAGCGGTTGTAGAACGGCGACGACTGCACGAACGGCCCGGAGATGAACTCGCAGGGGCTGTTCTGCTCGCCGGGCTTCACGCCGATGGACTTCTCGCGGAGGTCCGTGCGGTCGATGATGAGGTTCAAGGCCTGACGGACCTTCTTGTCCGCGAGGGCGCCCTTCTTGCTGTTGACCGCCATGAACCACCACGACCGGAGGTCGTAGGACTTCAGCTGGAGATCATCGCTGGCGCTCACGTCGGCGCGGAGCGGCGGCGGGACCGCCACGATGCCCTGGACGCCGTTGTTGCGGAGCGTGACCACCTGGACGACGGGATCGCCGCCCTCCTGGAGGGAGAGCTGCGCGATGGTCGCGGCGTGGTGCCCGTTCGGGTACGCCTCGAACGTGACGCCGCGGCGGCCCTTGTTGCCCTTGTAGGCGCCGGAGCCGATCGGGTGCGCCGAGAAGTCGAGGTCCGGCGAGATCGCCGTGTTCCCCTGGAACGGGGCCTCGGGGAGCAGCGGGAACCCGAGGCGCTCCTGGGGGTTGTGGAACACCTTCGTGAAGCGCACGAGCGCGACCGTCGGCGCCTGGGCCTCGCAGCCGGCCAGCACCGTGCGGTAGCCGGCGGCCATCGGGCTCGGGGTCTTGGGGTCCAGCATGGCGTTGACGGTGAAGCACACGTCCTTCGACGTGACAGGCTTCCCGTCGTGCCACTTGAGCCCGGCCTTGAGGGTCAGCTTGTAGGCCTTCCCGCCCTCGGCGAGCTCTCCCTTCTCGACCACCCGGCTCATGATCCGGTTGTCGATCGGGCTGTGAAAGTAGATCCGGTCGAACACCAGCTCTTGCGAGCGGAAGTCGACCATCGACTGGGCGTACAAGGGGTTGAGCGTCCCGGGGAGGGACTCCTCGTAGAAGCTCAGCACCGCACCCGTGGAGAGCACGGCGCTCGCCAGCCCGGCGGCGACCAGGAAGGAGCGAACTCCTCTCTTCAATCCCTCTGCATCCTTACGACCTCGGCGGGACATCGTGCGTCTCCTCAATGCTTGGGCTGGCTGGGCGCGGCGTTCCTGCTCAGCCGGATGTGCAAGGCATCCAGCGGGAGGCGGGCCGCCTCCAGGCCGGGAACTTCTGTCAGCAGACTGTGGACGAGCTCTTCGGCGCGGACGGAGTTGCGGTTCCCCGCGTCCCACGCGGCGACCGAGAGCAGAAAGAGCGGATCCCGGGCCGGGCCCGTGGTGCGGTCGAGCGCGTTGATCCGGAGCCGGCCGCCGGCGTCCCGATCCTCGAGCTTCATCGCGGTGCGGTCTGCAGCGCGGAGCGCGCCTACGCGGGCGAAGTCCGCGAAGAGGCGATGGAAGCCGTCTTCCTTGCCGGCGGCGGCGGCCATGCCGTCCTCGATGGCCTTGCCGAGCGCGGCGGCCTCGTCGAGCACGCAGTCCACCTGGATCTTCCCGGCGTCCGTGCAGCGGGAAACGATGACCGCGTAGGGGCTGTCGGACTGATGCGCCGCCACGGCCGCCACGCCGTCGCGCTCGAGGTCGGCGAAGAACAGGGCGTCACCACCGGTGCTCATCGCGGACATGAACAGGAGGGTGTCCGGGATGGTGACGGGAGCCGCAGGGGCCCGCGCCTCGGTCGGGAGGCGCCAGGGGTCCGTCCAGACGCGGAGGGCATCGGCATAATCGGGCGCCGCGGCGACCGCAGCGGCGTCGTGCCACTGTGCGAGCGCCCAGAGGGTCGCGACGTCTCCGGCGTCTACGCTGGTGCTTTCGCCTTGCTCGGGGAGCAGGTAGTGCGGGAGCGTGCCGGAGTCCGGGGTCTTGCCCGGCTCGGGGGCGCCGAGGGTGCAGGGAGCGGTGGCCGTGGGCGCGTCCGGAGGCCAGGTCGCGCCGGCGTCGGCCCAGGCCTTCCAGGCGGTGTCTCGCGCGGCGAGCCCGGCGACCTTCGTGCCGCCCGCGCTGCCGAGCTTGCCGCGCCAGGCGGGGTCTGCGAGCATCGCGCCCGAGACGCCGAGGAGGTAGTTGACCTCGGCGGGGTCGGTCGGTTGGGCGTCCGCGCCGTACACCTGGACGGTCGCGTGGGCGCCCAGGAGCGCGGCCTGCCGGTACATCGCGGCGTATTCGGCGTGGACACGCGCCATGGCGGCGCCGTCCTTCTCCGCGGAGAAGCCCTGGAGCGCCTCGAGGCGCTTGCCCTGGAACCACGCCACCCAGCCGGCACGCCCCTCGAAGGGAGCGCGCGCGGTGTCGACTGCGAGGCGCACCTGCCACGTCTGCGCGAGCAGCTCGGGAGAGACCGCACCAACCGTGGAGGCCGCGGGCGTGGACACGTCGGCGGCGCCGCCCGAACAGGCCGAGCTGAGGCACGCGAGGAAGATCAAGCGTCGCAAACTGGCCTACCCCCCCTCGCAGAAGGCGCGGTTGCCCGAGGACGACACGCACAGCGCCATCGCCGTCTTGGTGTCCTGGGCGCTCGCCTTCGCGTAGTCGAGCCACTCGCGCGCGTAGTCCTTGGCCTGTCCGCGGTACTTCGCGGCCTTGGCCTCCTTCTCGTCCGAGCGCTCGCCCTCGGCGAACTCCTTCTCGGCGTCCTGCCAGAGCCGCTGCGCGGCTTCTGCGCGGAGCTTGTAGAGGCTGAACACGCGCGTCTTGTACGTCTGGCCGGACCACTTCGCCTTGTTCTCGAGCGAGTAGTCGGCCCAGCGGATCACGCCCTGGGAGCGGCCCGAGCCGCCGCGGGAGAGGTGGAGCGCGTACTTGAAGCAGAGGTCCGGGTCGGAGCGGTCGATGTCTTCGAGGTGGCGCTTCATCAGGCGCTCCCAGTTGCCCTTGTCACCCGCGGCTTCCGCGTTGGTGATCATGAGGCGGGACACCTTGTCCTTCGTCGTCTGCTGGGACTCGGAGTTCACGCGGCCTTCCAGACACTTGGTCTGGCCGACGCGGAGCGTGCCCATCATCGCGGCGGGCTCGAGCTTCACGAGGTCGTCGCAGGAGTCGTCCGTCGGCCCGGTCTTCACGGCGGCGGCCACGGGGGGCGTCGTCGGGTTGCTCGTGGTCGGGGGCGTTGCGGCGACGGTCTGGGTGGGGTTGGTCGTCGGCGCCAGGGTGGACGTGGTGGTCGTCGGCGTATTCGGCGGGCGCATCGTGCCGACGGGGGTGCTCGCCGTGGTCGACGTGGTGCCGGTGGTCGACGTGGTAGCCGTGGTCGGCGTATTCGGCGGGCGCATCGTGCCGACCGGGGTGGTCGTCGTGGTGCTCGTCGTGTTCGACGCCACGGCGGTCGGCTGCACCGTGTTCGTCGGCGTGGAGGTGGGTGTGCCCCCGCCCCTCGAGCCGGCGGTGGTGGTCGGCTCGGACGCGTCTGCAACGGCGGGCTCGGGCGCCGCGACCGGCTCAGGCGCGGCGACCGGCTCAGGCGCGGCGACCGGCTCGGGCGCCACGACTTCCCCACCGATGGGGCCGGAGTACGCCGACAAGGAGACGAACGCGGAGAGGTTGTGCGTCGGCTTGAGGTCGAACCAGCCGAAGCGGGCGTCCGCCGGGAGGGGGCGACCCGCGGCGTCCTTCAGGGCGCCGGGGCCGTGCCCGGAGCCGTCGACGACGCAGCCGGCCCACCCGTCCTGACAGGGGAGCGCCGGGAACGTGTTCTCGAAGCTGGACCATCCGGCCGCGAAGGCGGGAAGGGCGAGGGCGGCGAGGATCGCCAGCGAGGCGGGCCGAAACAGCTTGGGGGGGCGCATCGAGGAGGGCTCCATCACTGGGGAGGGGCTTCGGTGGGTTCGCGGGGCAGATCACGGCCGAAGCTGATGACCGGCTCTTCGATGGTGGTGTCGTCCATCTCGATCTTCGGGAGCGAGAGCTCCACGACGTTCTTGCGCTTCCGGACCTGGTACTGGAAGACCTGGGTCATGAAGCCGGGGGCCGAGATCTCGAGCTCCAGGGTCATGCCGGGGGTGAAGCGGAGCTCGCTGCCGTCCGGCATGTAGAGCACGCTGGCCTCCCAGGAGCCGTCCACCGAGTTGACGCGGTGGCGGTCGGCTTCGAGGGGGTGCCGGATGACGGCGGTGGAGATGGGGCCGCGCTCGGCGTCGAGCACGATCACGCGGACGGGGACCCCCTCGGTCTCCTTGGCCGGCTTCGCGGCGGCGGCGACGCCGGGGACGAGGAGCCCCACCAGCATCACGAGCACTGCGAGGAGCATGGAAGAGCGCATGATCAGCCTCCGAGCTGGGACTTGAGGACGGTGTCGGTCGCGGCGGCTGCCGCCGAGGCCTTGTCGCCGATGGCGGCGTAGGCGCGGGCGACGGCGTCTCCGCTCATGCCCTCAACGAGGGCCTTTGCGGTGGCGGGGTCCTTCTCGGCGATGGCGAGAGCGGCCGTCGCGCGGGCGTCGGCGTAGCCGTCGGCCGGGGCGCCGGGGCGCACCGCGTCGAAGAGGGCGATGCACTGGGCGGAGTCGCCGTCGATGCAGGTGGCCATGGCGCGCGTCGCTTGGACGCGCCAGCCCTGACCGGCGGGCGGCACGGTGATGGAGTCGAGCAGGTTGAAGGCGATGCCCGTCTCGCCGACGGCCGCGGCGCGCCCTGCCCAAAGCAGGAGCTGGTCGCCACCGTCTTCCCGAGATTCCGCGTACGCCTTCACCAGATCCTCCACGCTGCGCACCGCGATGCGGCGCTGCCCGAGCGCCCACAACGCCTGTGCTTCCGATAGACCCGCGACGAGCGGATTTACATCCGCCATGAGGTCCAGGTACGTGGTGGCGGTGGTGCCGATCGCGCCGGAGTCCGCCTTGGCGGCCTCGAACAGCGGCTTGGCGGCGTCGCGGTCACCGTCGGCCAGCGCCACTTCACCGGCGAGGAGGCTGCCGGCGGGGAGGCCGCTCGCGGTGGCGTACTCCTTTACCTTGTCGAGATCCCCGGCTTCCATCGCGACGAAGGCGCGACGGAGCTTGACCTCGCCCGCGCGCTCGGCGGCGGTGGCTTCGGACGCGGCAAGGAGCGCGTCCGCCGCGGGGAAGTCCCCCGCGAGCACCTTCATGTAGGCCGCACCCGACGCCGCATCGACGTTGGTGGGCGCCTTCTTCACGGCTTCGTCGTACGCGGCTGCGGCCCCGGCCAGATCGCCGGCCTTGAGCTTCCCGTCGGCATCGGCGAGCGCCGCCTCGGGGTTGTTCAGCAAGGACTGGAAGATGTTGCATCCGCCGAGGGACAGCACGAGGAGCAGGGACGACATCAAGGGACGACTCCATGGCGCGCCAGCCCACCAGGCTCCAACGCCCCATCGTTAAACCACAGGAGCCGCCTTGCCGCAACCCGATGCGACGCGGCGTCCTGACCTCGGCCTGTCTATCGCCCAGCGCGACCGCGAGCGTGTGTTATTCTCTGTTCCGCAACGACCGGGGCGAATGGAAGCGCAAGCCGGGGGTCGGCACCTCGAAATTCTCCTGCTCCACGAGCTCTCCTCGGGAACCTTCGCCCGGCTCTACCTCGCCGAGGCGCGCGCGCCCGGGGGGATCGAGCGGATCGTGGCCGTGAAGATCCTCCGAGAGCAGTGGAACGAATCCACGGAGGTCATCAACCGCACCCGCGACGAGGCGCGCCTGCTCGCCCGGCTCCGGCACAAGAACATCCTCCGCGTGGAGGACCTCTCCGAGATCGACGGCCAGCTCGCCATCATCATGGAGTTCGTCGACGGGCTGGACCTGAAGCAGCTCGTGGAGGCGCTCGCGAAGCGCGGCCAGAAGGTGCCGGCGCGCGCCGCGCTGCAGATCACGGCCGAGGCCGCTTCCGCGCTCGAGGCCGCGTACTTCAAGGTGCCCTACGGCCTCGACGCGCCGCTGCACGTGGTGCACCGCGACATCAAGCCGTCGAACGTGATGGTGAGCGTCGAAGGCGAGCTGAAGGTCCTCGACTTCGGCACCGCGCGCTCCAGCCAGGAGTTCCGCTCCGTCCAGACGGGTGCGCTGCGCTTCGGCAGCCTCAAGTACATGTCTCCCGAGCGCCGCGAGGGCGATCGCGGCGAGCACTCTGCCGACGTCTACGCGCTCGGGCTCATGCTCCTCGAGATCCTGAAGGGCGAGTGGCTGCCGCTCCTCCCGATGGACCTGACCGAGCACGACGAGACCATCGCGGACGAGGTCTCGCGCCTCTCCGCGCTCGGGATGCCCAACCGGGAGTGGGACATCGCGCTGCGGCAGGTCCTCCTGCAGATGCTGTCGGGTGACGCGTCGCTCCGGCCCAGCGCCGAGCAGGTCGCGAAGCTGCTCCGCGCCTTCGTGGAGCAGGCTGCGGGGGAGACGCTCGAAGTCTTCGCGGAGGCCGTGGTCGCCCCGCTCGCGCGCCAGATCCGCGGCAACCTGAACGGCGGCGCGCTCGCTGGCACCCGCTTCATCGTGAACTGGTCGCCGGCCGACGGCGCCGCCGCGAAGCCCGCTGCCACGCCCGCAGCACCCCCGCCCGACCCCACGCGCTCGATGTACGCCGGCTCCTCCCCCTCGGCGAATCTCGCGCCGGAGCCCGCTCCCCGCCCGCCCGCGCGCGGCTTCGACGACGACGACGAGTCCCCCACCTACGCCGGCTTCGTGCCGTCCGTGGCGCCGGTGGCTCCCTCCCCGCAGCGCGCCCCTGCCCCGCCCCCGCCCCCGGCGCCGCCGCCCCGCCCCGCCGCCGATCCACGCGCGACGGGGCCCGTCGCGCCCCTCGAGGTCTCTCGCGCGTCGAGCGGCGCCCCCCCCGGCGAGGCCGCGCCGGGCAACAACCGCACGGCCCTCTACGTCGGCGGTGCCGTCGCCGTGCTGATCCTCGGCTGCGCCGGGCTGCTCGGCGTCGGCGGCGGATGGATGGCGTTCACGCGGTACCAGCAGCAGCACGCCCTCGCGGTGACCCAGTCCGCCGTGGAGCCGCTCGCTCCCGACGGCGCCGCGCCGTCCCAGGGGGGCGCTCCCCCCCCGTCGGGCGGGGGCGGATCGCTCGCCACGGTCGCGGGCGCGGCGGCGGCCTCGCTCTCCGTCTCGATGGAGGGCTCGCCGGTGCAGTGGATCCGCGTACACGACGGCGCGGGCAAGCAGGTGCTCACGGGCGGTGCCCCGCTCGAGGGCGAGGTCCCGTCGGGGAGCTACCAGATCTCCCTCAAGCAGGTCGGACGGCCGGCGATCAAGGCCCCGCTGACGGTGCCCGAAGGCGGCCTGAAGCTGGTCTGCCGACCGGGCGACAACGCCACCGTGAGCTGCGCCGGGGTCCAGCCCGCGCTGCTGCTGAAGCCGTAGGGGTGGCTCCCCTACCCTCCCCACTTCTGGAGGGACAAGGCTTGGAACAGTGAGGCTTCCTCTTCGTCCGCCTCGGCGAGGAAGGTGACGCGGACGTAGTCCCGGCCGTCCATGCCGACCTCCTTCGTCTCCGGGAGGTCGCCCAGCGCGGCGCGGAACGCCGGATCGTCGGGGTAGCAGTAGAGGACGCCGAGCTCGTCGAGCACGACCTGGTCGCCGTGGAGGCCGCGCGCCCAGAGCTGGTGGCGGCCGTCGTGCCAGATGAGCGCCGGGCGAGCGTCGAACGCGGCACGGACCAGCTCGGGCTTCACGTCCATGCGGACCCAGGTCTCCGGCTTGGGGAGCTGGCCGGTCTTGCGATCGGTGAGCTTGACGTAGCGAAGCGACCACGGGGCTCCGAGCGCGCCGAGCAGCGCGCGGTGGGTGGCGGCGAGCTCGTCCGACGGGACACTGATCACGAGCCGCGTGGTGCCGTCCGGCGCGACCTGCGCGCGGAAGGAGCGCGGCGGCGTGTAGCCGTCCGGCTGCCCTTCGATGGTGACGGAGGCGGCCTTGGGGGGGAGCGTAGACATGGGTACCCGATATCGGCGCCGGCTAACCCGCCCCATCGTGCACCGCGCCGCTCGATCTTGACGACGGGCGCCCCGTAAGGCATGGAGCGCCCATCGTTGGACGCGCGTGTTTCCCAGTCACTACTACGTTCGCGACATCCGCATCGAGCCGAACCTCGTGCTCGCGCCGATGGAGGGCGTCACCGACCTGACCTTCCGTCGCCTCGTCCGCCAGATCGGTGGCACCGGGCTCACCGTGACGGAATTCGTCGCGAGCGAGGGCCTGCGGCGCGGCGCGGCGAAGATGGAGGAGATGGCGCGGTTCGACCCGGACGAGCGGCCGGTCGCGGTGCAGATCTACGGGCGCGATCCGGCCGCGATGGCCGAGGCCGCGAAGATCGTCCAGGACAGCGGCGCCGGCATCTGCGACATCAACATGGGGTGCCCCTCCAAGAAGGTGTGCGCGCACTCCGGCGGATCGGCCCTCCTCAAGGACCCTGATCTCGCCAAGGAGATCGTGCGTGCCGTGCGCGCCGCGATCACGATTCCGCTCACCGTCAAGATGCGGAGCGGCTTCGACGCGTCGAACCGCAACTGCCCCGACGTCGCCTGGATGTGCCAGGAGGAAGGCGTGGAGGCCATCACCATCCACTGGCGGACCCGGGCCGACCTCTACAGCGGCACGCGCGCCGTCGACAAGATCGCGGAGGCCAAGCAGCGCCTCCGCATCCCCGTCGTCGGCAACGGCGACATCGTCGACTTCGAGAGCGCCGCGCGCATGTTCCGGGACACGGGCGTGGACGGCGTGATGGTCGGGCGCGGCGCGGTGAAGAACCCGTGGGTGTTCCTCCAGATCGGCCAGCAGATGCGCGGCGAGGCGCCGATGGTCGTCACCGCGGACGAGAAGCGTAGGGTCCTCCTCGGCTACTTCCAGTCGATCCGGGACGCCTTCCGATCCGACCACGGCTCGCTCGGCCGGATGAAGAAGATCGCGAACTATTTCACGCACGGGCTCCCGCACGGCAGCGCTCTGCGCGTCGCGTTCCTGCACAGCCAGAGCATCGAGGAGGCCGTGCGGCACACGGAGCGGTACTTCGAGCGGCTCGCCGTCTACGAGACCGGCGGGGGCTGGGAGCGCGACGAGACCGACCCTGTCGAGGAGATCGCGGCCTCGGCCTGACTGCGGGGCTCAGGGGGTCGGGAAGGCCTCGTCGTAGTCCCGCACGGAGGCGTCGATGACGGCGTGCGCGTGGGCGGCGTCGTACGTCGCGTCGATGGTGACCGGCTGCTTCCCGGGCGCGAGCTTGTACGTCATGAAGTAGTGGCGGAGGCGGTCGGTGAGGCCCGAGGGCAGGTCGGCCAGCTCGCGCAGGTCGCCCCACACGGGGTCCTCGTGGAGGATGGCGATGATCTTGTCGTCGGCCTCGCCGGCGTCGACCATGCGGAGGCCGCCGACCACGCGCACGCGCAGCAGGATGTCGGCACGATCGATGGGGCGCTCGCTGATGACGCAGACGTCGAGCGGATCGCCGTCGCCCCGCGCCGCGGTCGGGCAGAGCGCGGCGACGTGTCCGGCGCAGAGCGTACGCGGAAGGAAACCGTAGAGCGTCGGCGGGAGCGAGGCGGTGCGCTGAGGGCGGTCCACCTTGAGGTAGCCGGTCGCCTTGTCGACCTCGTACTTCACCTTGTCGAATGGCGTGATCTCGATGTAGGCGTGGAAGAGGCCGGGCGCCCCGCCGGCGAGCGGGAGGCCGTGCCAGGGGTGCGGGCGATGGGGCAGGTAGGGGGCCATGGGCGCGTCCTAACCCCCTGTCCACGCGGCGGGGGTTGACGTGTCCGGCGAACGGCGTAGGCTCCCCCGCCGTTCGGAGGCCACCGTGTCGATCGAGATCCGCCCCATCCAGCTCCCGAAGGACGCCGCCGCCTTCATCGACGTGTGGTGGACCGTCTACAAGGGCGACCCGCACTGGGTCCCCCCGCTCCGCTTCGAGCGCCTCCACTTCCTCGACCCGAAGAAGAATCCCTACTTCAAGTTCGTGAACGCCCAGTGCTTCATCGCGTACCGCGACGGCGTCCCGGTCGGCACGATCTCGGCCCAGGTCGACCTCGGCTACCAGGTCGTCGAAGACAAGATGGGCTTCTTCGGCTTCTTCGAGTTCGTGGACGACGAGGCCGTGGCGCGTGGCCTGCTCGACGCGGCGCTCGCGTGGCTGCGCAGCCAGGGCATGACCCGTACGATGGGGCCGTTCAACTTCAACACCAACCACGAGTGTGGCGTCCTGGTCGACCCCTTCGACAGCGACCCGCTCGTGCTGATGATGTGGAACAAGCCGTACTATCCGGCGATGTACGACCGCCTCGGCCTCACCAAGGTCAAGGATCTGCTCGCCTACTGGATGGACAACAACGGTCCGTGCCCGCCGCGCATCGCCGCCCTCGCCGACCGCTTCCTCGAGCGGCACCCCGAGGTGACCATCCGCCCGCTGAACGTGAAGGACTTCGATGGGGAGGTCGCGCGTGTCCTCAACATCTACAACTCCGCGTGGGAGGACAACTGGGGCTTCGTCCGCATGAGCGACGAAGAGTTCCTGTACATGGCCAAGAACATCAAGGACATGATCGACCCCCGCTACTGCTACATGGCGGAGATCGGCGGCCGCGCGGTCGCCTTCTCGATCACCTTCCCCGACTACAACCAGATCGCCAAGCCGATGAACGGCCGGATCTTCCCCTTCGGCTGGTGGTATTATCTGACCCGCAAGTCCAAGGTGAACCAGCTCCGGATCTTCACCCTCGGCATCCACAAGGACTTCCAGCACCTCGCCCTCGGCGCGCCGCTCTACAAGCGCACCTGGGACACCGGCGTGCAGAACAAGGTCCGCGGCGCCGAGGCGAGCTGGATCCTCGAAGACAACACCCGCATGCGCGGCGCCCTCGAGAAGCTCGGCGCCCGGGTCTACAAGACGTACCGGATCTACGGTTCCGACCTGTAGATCAGCCGGCAACGCGGAAGGTTGCGCTGTCTCCGGGGGCGTTACGGGGGGCGGAGCCCCCTGTCCCAAGAAGGGCGCCGGGCTCCCGAACTACTCGACCGTGACGCTCTTCGCGAGGTTCCGTGGCCGGTCAATGTCGCGCCCCAGCGCCAACCCCGCCTCGTACGCGATCAACTGCAGCGGCAACACGGTCAGCAGCGGGCTGATCAGCGAGCTGCGCGTCCGCGGCACGGGGATGGACACGTCCGCCAGGGCGGCGGAGGCGTCGTCACCCTCGGAGTGAATGAGGATGATCCGCGCGCCGCGCGCCTTGACCTCTTGCACGTTGGAGAGGGTCTTGTCGCGCATCACGTCGTCGGGGATGATGGCGACGACGGGCGTGTTCGCGTCGATGAGGGCGATGGGGCCGTGCTTCATCTCGGCTGCCGGGTACGACATACACGGGATGTAGGCGACCTCCTTCAGCTTGAGCGCGCCCTCCATCGCGACGGCGTGCGAGACGCCTCGCCCGAAGAAGAACACGTACTTGCCACCGGCGACCATCTCGACGGCCTTGCCAATCGGGCCAGGGTCGGCGAGGTAGCGGGCGACCAGCTCGGGGACGCCGAGGAGCTCGTTGCCGAAGCGCCGGGACTCGTCCGCCGCCATCAGGCGGGTGCGGCCGAACATCAGGGACGCCACGAGCAAGGCGGCGACCTGCGAGGTGAACGCCTTTGTGCTCGCGACGGCGATCTCGGGGCCGGAATGGACGTAGACGCCGCGGCCGCACGCGCGCGCGATGGTCGAGCCGACGACGTTGACCACGCCCATGACGCGCCCGCCCTTGACCTGGACCTCGCGCACGGCGCCCAGGGTGTCGGCGGTCTCGCCGGACTGGCTGACGGCGAGGAAGAGGGCTTCGGGGTCGATCACGGGGTTGCGGTAGCGGAACTCGCTGGCGATCTCGGCGAAGGCCGGGAGCCGCGCGAGCTGCTCCATGGCGGCGGCGCCGACGAGGCCCGCGTGGAAGCTCGTGCCGCAGCCGAGGATGCCGACGCGGCTGATGTTGGCGATGTCGCGGGTGGTCAGATCGAAGCCGCCGAGGCGCGCACCGCCCTCCTCGGGGACCACGCGGCCGGAGAGGCAGCGGCGGAGGCTCTCGGGCTGCTCGTGGATCTCCTTGAGCATGTGGTGCCGGAAGGAGCCCTTGTCGGACCACACGAGCTCCTCGGCGAGCTCCTCGAGGGCGTGGCTGATGGTCGCGCCGTCCAGCCGGAACAGCTCCCAGCCCTCGGCCGTGATGCGCATGATCTCGCGATCTTCGAGGTACATCACCTGGCGCGTGTACCCCGCGAGCGCCTGCGGATCGGAGGCGAGGAAGGTCTCGCCCCCCCCTTGCCGACGACCAGCGGCGAACCGTTGCGGGCGGCGATGATGAGGCCCGGATGGTCCGCGAAGGTGACGGCGATGCCGTACGTACCCTGGACCGGCTGGAGCGCGGCGCGCACGGCCTCGAGCGGATCCCCCCGGTAGAACTTCCGGATCAGGTGCGGGAGCACCTCGGTGTCCGTCTGGGAGCGGAAGTGGACGCCTTCTTC
>CAJBVW010000537.1 GCA_903959175.1 uncultured Pseudomonadota bacterium | reverse complement strand
CGGGGTCCTCGCCGGGAACGCCGCGTGGCGTCCGGAGGTGGTGCCCAAGGTCCCGACGTCCACCGAGGCCGAGCGGGCGGAGCGCGCTGCGTTGAAGCTGGTGAAGGCCGAGCACCGGAGGGCCACGAGCGAACGGGCGGGGCAGGCACCGTGCTGGGCTGAGCTCCTGCGTCGGGTGTTCCGAGTCGACGGCTGGGAGTGTCCCCACTGCGCCAAACCCATGAAGCTACGCAGCATCGTCATTCGCGAGCCCGCTACGACCCGGGTGTTGAGCGGGTTGTTGCGGTCGACGGGTCCACCGGCCGAGGCCTGACCGTCGAGGTCCGGGAGGCGTAGCGCACCAGGCGCGCGCGGGGCCGGAACGGCGGAGCCGCGCCTTGCGCGCCGAATTTCCACCGTTCGCGGTCCTGCAACACCGCTTTCGGGGCCTCGAAGGGCTTGCGGGCACGGGCGAGGAGGGTGTACCGTGTCGGAATGTGCTCACCGACAGGCCGTTCAAGTTTCCTATCCTCCCGCGTGGGGAACCTTCGTGGTGATGGGGGTGGAAGATGTCCGGCGTTCGGGGGTCCTCCGATGATCGGCTACCTGCTCTTCGGCACCGCGGCGTGTAGCGGCGCTCAATGCGACGGTGACCACGGGCTCGAGCTTTCACCCGGCTGGTCGACGAGCACCTGTCCGGCCGCGCAGAGTCGCGAATTCGGTGGCGCTCATTTTGTGGAATGGCAACCTGACGGCGCACGTTCGGTGTCCTGTGAATTCCGGCCGTCGACTGCGCTAGTGCCGGTCAACACCGATGTCGAGTTTCGCCCCGATGTCGGCGGTATGGGTACCGTCGCGTGGGCTGCAGAGGGCACGGTTGCCGATGCCGGCTCTGCGCTCTCGTACCGCTGTACTGTTGAGCTCCGAGCTGGAGGGCTCCAGATCAGTGAGTTGACGGCGGCACCTCTCAAGGCGACGGCGCGGAGCTGGATAGCGGGCGCGCGGAGGAGCGTCCCGTGAGGCGATCCCCAGATACTTCGGCAATCCATTCCGGAGAACGCCAAGTTCAACTAAGCAAGTTTGGAGGGGGAGCTTGCTGACAAGCCTCAACTTCCTGCTCCTGACGATCGAGCGTCGTCCACGTCGTTGGCGAAAATGTGATGAAGCGGACCCCCGCCAATCGCGCGGACGAGATCGGCGAGACCGGCACCGCGGCAGGGCGGTGACCCGTTACTGTTCGGCGCCACCACCTGCCACCCACGGGCGCCGACTTCTCCGACTTGACCGACCTCGTCCTCGCTTTCCTGTACACCTAGGACTGCCACCTTGAACGACCCGAAGACGCCCTCGCGCCCGTCGCCCGGCCCGTCCGCTTCCGCGGACCGGCCTGCGGCGGTGTCGCGTCCGTCGTCGGTGCCTGGCCGGGTGGACGCGCCCGGGAAGACGAAGGATCTGCTGCAGGCGGCGCCGATGATCGAGACCCCGAAGGGCGGGGGTGCGATCTCGGGGATCGGGGAGAAGTTTGAGGCGAACCCGGTGACGGGGTCGGCGTCGCTGGAGGTGCCGCTGCCGTTCCCTCCGGGGCGGGGCGGGCTGACGCCGTCGCTGTCGCTGAGCTACGACTCGGGCGCGGGGAACGGCGTGTTCGGGCTTGGCTGGTCGCTGTCCTTGCCCGCGATCCGCCGCAAGACCGACAAGCAGCTGCCGCGCTACCGCGACGCGAGCACGGCGCCCGACACCTTCGTCCTGTCGGGTTTCGAAGACCTCGTGCCGGTGGGCTCGGCGAGTGCGATCATCGAGTCCTCGGTGACCTACAGCGTGCAGCGCTACCAGCCGCGCATCGAGGGGGGCTTCGCGCTGATCCAGCGGTGGACGGACGCCTCGACCGGGGCGGTCCACTGGCGGACGCGGAGCGCGCAGAACGTGCTGCGCCGCTACGGCTCGACCTCCGCTTCGCAGACCCGGGACCCCGCGGACGCCACGCGGATCTTCGCCTGGTACGTGGACTGGGAGGAGGACGAGCTCGGGAACGTGATCCGCTACGTCTACGACGTGGCTTCGGGCGCGTCCCCGACGAGCGGGCTCGCGGAGACGGGCCGCACGTCGACGTACACGTACCTCAAGCGGGTCCAGTACGGGAACAAGACGCCCGGCACGCTCGACGACGGCTGGTACTTCGAGGTCGTGCTCGACTACGGCGAGCACGACGACGACGCGCTCGCGCCCCACGTCGACCCCACCGTCCGGTCCGACCCGTTCTCGAACCACAAGCCCGGCTTCGACGTCCGCTGCTTCCGGCTGTGCAGCCGGGTCCTGGTGTTCCACCGGTTCGCCACGGATGCCACGGACGCGCTCGACGCGGCCGCGTCGCTGGTCAGGAGCCTGGATTTCACCTACACGCCAAGCGCGGTGGCGACGACGCTCCAGTCCGTGACGCTGACGGGGTACGCCGCCGACGGCACGCCGGCGTCGATGCCGTCCCTCGACTTCACCTACGTCGCCGCGAGCCCGGCGAGCGCCCCCGAGTTCCTGACGGGCATCGACGACCTCCCGCAGGGGATCGACTTCTCGCGCGCGCAGTGGGTCGATCTCGACGGCGAGGGCCTCCAGGGGTTGCTCACCGAGGACGGCGCGGGCTGGTGGTACAAGCGGAACGAGGGGTCCGGGCGGCTCGGTGCCTGGCGCCGCCTCCCGACCCGGCCGGGGCCGGCGCTCGCGGCGACCCAGCTCTCCGATCTCGACGGGGATGGCCGGCTCGAGGTGTTCCAACGCGGGCCGCCGCACGCCGGGAGCTGGTCGCGCACGGCCGATGGCGGCTGGGATCGGTTCCGGCCCTTCGCGGGCATCCCCCATGTGGCGGAGACCCCGGCCACCACGCGCTCGCTGGATGTGGACGGGGACGGCCGCGCGGACCTGCTCTTCGCCGATGCCCAGGGCCTCCTGGTGTTCCGCTCGGACGGCGTACGCGGCTGGAAGGCGCCCGAGCGGGTGCGTCGGGCCGCCGACGAGGCCGACGGGCCGGTGCTCCTGTTCGCGAACGCGAAGGAGTCGCTCTTCCTGGCCGACATGGACGGGGACGGGCTCGTGGACCTCGTGCGCGTCCGGCACGCGAGCGTCTGCTACTGGCCGAACCTCGGATACGGCCGATTCGGCGCCCGGGTGCAGATGGCCAACGCGCCCTTCCTCGACCGCGCCGAGCGCTTCGATCCGAAGCGGGTGCGGCTCGCGGATGTGGACGGCGCCGGGCCCGCGGATCTGATCTACGTCGGCCCGGACCGCGTCCGCTGGTGGTCGAACCAGTCGGGGAACGGGTTCTCGACGACGGCGAACGTGCCGAACCTGCCCGGCGTCGCCGACCCGATCACCGTGACCGTCGCGGACCTGCGCGGGGACGGCACCGCCTGCCTCGTCTGGGCCTCGCCGCTCGGGCGGGACCGCCACACGCCGCTCCGCTACCTCCGGCTGATGTCGGCCGGGAAGCCCTACCTGCTCGCGTCAGCGACGAACAACCTGGGGCTGACGACCACGCTCCAGTACACGCCGTCGACGAGCTTCTACCTCGCGGATCGACGCGCGGGCACGCCCTGGGCGACCCGGCTCCCGTTCCCCGTCCAGTGCCTCACTCAGGTGACGCGAGAAGACGCCGTCACCGGGCTCACCACGGTCACGACCTACGCCTACCACCACGGCTACTTCGACGGCGTGGAGCGCGAGTTCCGCGGGTTCGGCAAGGTCGAGCAGTGGGACGCCGAGAGATTCCCGGAGGGCGGCGCGACAACCGACCTCCCGCCGGTCCGGACGGTCACGTGGTTCCACACCGGCGCCTGGGAGGCGGAGAACCGGCTCCTCGCCGCCTATGCGACCGAGTACTTCGCGGGCGATTCCGCCGCGTTCTCCCCGGCGGAGATGACCTTCGGCATCAACATCGCGCTCGCGGGCGGCGGGACGATGCTGCGCGAGGCGCACCGGGCGCTGAAGGGCAAGCCGCTCCGGGTCGAGGTCTACGCCGAGGACGGGCTCCTCCCCACCTCCAGCTACCCGTACACGGTCACGATGTCGTCCTACGGCGTCAGCACGGTCCGGATGCGGAGCGGGGACACGCCGGGCGTGTTCCTCGTCTACCCGACCGAGACGCTCACGTACCACTACGAGCGGAACCAGGCCGACCCGCGGATCGAGCAGCAGATCACGCTCGCGGTCGACAGCTACGGCGTCGTGACGCGCGCCGCCACGGTGCAGTACCCGCGGCGGCCCCCGAGCACCGGGACGCACGACGACGAGCAGACGCGGGGGCACTGCCGGATCACCCGCACCGAGGTGATCCACGACACCTCGGGCACCTCGCAGTGGCACATCGGGCTTCCGTACCGCACGCGGACCTGGCGGTTGCAGCCGGAGGCGACGGCCAGCACCTCGACCTTCTACACAGACAAGGTGACGGCGGCCGACATCGCTCCGCTCGTCGCGCTCCCCGTCGTCACCGGTTCCGGCACGGCGACGACGCCGGTGCTCGCGTGGGACGACGCGGAGCCCACCGACCGCGCGTGGCTCAAGAAGCTCGCCGACACGGTCACCACGTACGACGACGGGGGGAGCGCGTACGCTGCGGAGCTGAGTGCGGGTCCTGTCGGCGCAGGCGCGGGCGCGGGCGCGGGGGCGTGCGAGCCCTGCGGAGGTGGTGGCTGGGGCCGCCGCCCGCCGCTGTGCGCAGCTCTGCGTGGCGCGCGACCCGAGCGGCCAGCACCGGGTCGGCCGCCATGGCCGCCTCCAGCTGG
>CAJBVW010000536.1 GCA_903959175.1 uncultured Pseudomonadota bacterium | reverse complement strand
CCCCGCGCCGCGCCCCGGTGGTCCGGCCCGCAGTTCACGCTCGACCCCCGCGTCGTCTTCGCCGCGCGGCTGGAGGGCGCCTTCACGCCGTGGGCCGAGCCCGGCGGCGACGCCGTGCACCTGCGCCCGGCGCTGCTCGTGCAGCTCCGCCTCCGCTTCGACGAGGAGCGCGCCGGCTACGTCGACGCCCGCGAGGAGAGCCGCGTGTGGTTCCCGCTGGAGGACGCCCTCCCGCTCGCCCCGCTGGTGCTCCCGCTGGAGCCCGCCGACCTGCTCGCCGCGCCCCCGGCCGGCGCCACCTACGATCCGCTGCCCGCCTGGATGGACGAGCCGAAGGAGCTCGACCAGCTCGTCAAGGACCTCGTCGCCCGCGTGCTCGCGGAGGAGACGCAGGGCGTGTGGGTCAACCCGACGCTCAAGCTCCACGGGCTACCGGGCGAGCCCCGCGCCGCGTTCGACGCCCGGTGCGCCGCCGCGGTCGAGGCCCGCGTGGAGGCCGCGATGGGCCCGCTCCGGGGCACCTACGAGCGCAAGGTGGACGCCCTCGAGGACCGCGTGCGCCGGCTCGAGGAGAAGCGCGCCCGCGACGCCACCGCGCACGCCGGGCGCCAGGCCGAGGAGTGGGTGAACGTCGGGGAGACCGTCCTCTCCTTCTTCACCGGGCGCAAGAAGAGCCTCACCGCGGTCGCGACGCGGCGGCGGCAGGTCGTGGAGGCAGGGCAGCGCGTGGAGGCCGCGGACGCCGAGCTCGCGGAGGCGCGCGAGGCCGCGTACGCGCTGGAGCAGGAGCTCGAGGCGAAGGTCGCGGACCTGCGCGCGCGCGAGTCGCTGGCGCTCCGGGCCACGGTCGAGCGCGAGATCCGTCTGGATCGCGACGATCTCCAGGTGCTCCGGAGCGCCCTGCTGTGGGTGCCGGTGACGCGCCGTCTGCACGCCGGGGTGTAGAGGCGGGGAGGGCGCTACCGCCCCGGGCCCCGCCGTGTGACACTCCCCGCATGTATGTCTGTCCTCGGACCGGGGGTCCGCTCAGGGACTGGCACTCCGTGAGCGGGCACCTGACCTACCCGCTCCTCGACGGAGTGCCGGTGTTGCTCGCCGATCCGGTCTCGGTGCTGTCGGGCTCTCCGCCCCGCTCGGCGGCCGCCGCGGATCCCGCGAAGTGCGGGCTCCCCGACCCCGTCACCCCGCACCTCCCCCCTTCGCTCTTCGGCGCTCCGGGCGGCTTCGGCCAGTGGCTCACCTCCCTCGGCGAGACCTGCCCCGACGCCGTCGCCGCCGGCTTCGGCAGCAAGCACGCGCCGCCGGGCCCCGCGCTCGACGTGGGCTGCGGCGTCGGCACGATGGCGCGCCGCATGGTGACCGCCGGCCGTGCCACCTGGGCCTTCGATCGCTCGCCCCACGCCGTGCTCCTCGCGCGCGGGCTCCTCTGCGGCACGCTCCAGCAGACCGTAATCCCCACCTCACGCCGCGGCCTGCGCCGCGTGAAGGTGCCCTTCAAGCCCATCACGACCAACCTCCAGTTCTGCATCGCGGACGCCGCGCGCCCGCCGTTCGCGCCCGAGAGCTTCGCCTGGGTCCACCTCGGCGACCTCATGGACGACATGGGAGACGACGCCGGCGAGGTCCTCGTCGCGAGCGAGAAACTGCTCAAGCACGGTGGGATCCTGACGCTCACGACCTCCTACGGCGCCCCCGCCGCGCCGAGCGAGACGGTGTCTCCCCCCGAGGAGGAGCTCCTCGAGGCGCTCGAGGCGATGGGGCTCTCCGTCGTGGAGCAGCAGGACCGCGTGCCGCAGGTCATCCGCGACTACGACCGCGGCTTCCGGATCCGCTTCGCGCACATCGTCGCCGCCCGCAAGAAGTGACCGTGTCCTCCCCGAATCCGGGCGCCCCGCCCGCGCCGGGGGGGGCGTCGTCGCCGGTGACGCGGCGCAAGCCGTGGATCCTCTTCGCGTTGGAGGACGCGCTCCTCGACACGCGCGCGGGCCGCGTGGCCGTCATCCACCTGCTCTCGGGCGCCACCGAGGCCGACGTCGCGCGCTTCGAGGCCACCGGTGAATTCGACGAGCCGTGGATCCTCGCGCGCGCGATCGGGCCGTGGGTGCGCGCCGGGCGGCCCCTGCCGCTGCCCACCGGCGGCTGGCGTGTGGTCGTGAACCACTGCGGCGGGGACCCCGGCGACCTCGTCCGCCGCGCCGACGCCCTCTGGGACCTCCGCGGCTGGAAGGCCGAGGCCCCCCGGGTGGACGCCGCGCGCCTCCACGCCCTCGCCGAGGTGGCCCACCTCGGCGTCGTGACGCGCCGCGATCGCGGGGGTCTCGCGCGCGCGGAGGAGGTGCTCGGCTACCACTTCGAGGCCGCCACCACCTTCGACGAGGGGCTGCGTCCGGACGCGGACGTGCTCACCCGGCACGCGACAACTGGCCACTTCATCGGCGTCACCGCCGAGGACCGCGCCACCGCCGAGGAGGCCCGCTTCGTGTTCCACGACGCGAGCCGCGGCCTCGCCGCCCTGGTGGACCGCATGATCAAGAAGCTCGCGCCCATCGAGCCGCTCTCGCCCGAGGCCGTCGCGATCGCGGCGGAGGCGGCGGCCGAGAACGCCGCGATCGACGCCCGCGCGGCGGCGGGCCGACCGGGCGCCCGGCGCGCCGCGGCCGGTCCCTAGATCGCCTTCTTGAGGAAGGCCGTCTTCAGGTAGATGGCGATGCCGTTCACGCGGCCCTCGACCAGCGCGGGATCGTCCGTGAGGCGGATGCCCTTCACGAGCGTGCCGCGCTTGGCGGTGAAGTTGGCGCCCTTCACGTCGAGGTCCTTGATGAGGGTCACGGCGTCGCCGTCGACCAGCACCGCGCCGTTGCTGTCGAGCACGGGCGCGTCGGCCTCGCCCTCGGCGGGGGCGGCGGCGTCGAGCCCCGCGCGCGCCCACGCGAGCGCGTCGTCGTCGAGGTAGACCTGCTCGAGCAGCTCCTGCGCCCACGCCTCGCCGGAGAGGCGCGTGAGGAGTCGCCACGCGACGACCTGCACCGCGGGGACCTCGCTCCACACGGCCTCGCGGAGGCCGTTCCAGTGCGCGGGCGCGAGCGGGGTGTCGCCGTCGAGCTGGGCGCGGCACGCGGCGCACGCGAGCAGGGCGCGGTCGGCGTCGGGCGCGGCCACGGGCGGCACGAGGTAGGCGGCGAGGCCGGCGTCGGCGCCGCAGAGCTCGCAGCGGCCGGAGGCGCGCGCGGAGAGGGTCGAGAGCAGGGTGTCGGACATGCGGGCGCACGTACCGTGGGCGCGGGGTGCGCGCTCGGGCGCACGACCGACGACGACGTGGCTCCGGGGGCGTTGCGGGGGGCGGAGCCCCCTGCCCCAAGAGGATGAGGGCCCCCCGCTACTCGGGTGGCAACGTGCGCGTCTCGACGGTGCGGGCGTCGACGTCGGCGCGGCGGAAGGCGAGGGGCTCGTAGGTGCCGGCGAGCCAGCGCTCCGTGTCGCCGTCGTTGCTGTAGGGCGCGTTCATCACGGTCTCGGGGACGCCGCTCTCGGCCCAGAACGAGCAGCCGGAGACGTTGGTGGAGGACTCGTCGCCGTCGACGGCGAGCAGGAGGAAGAGGGCGGAGAGCGCGCGCAGGGTGAACATCCGGAGCGGAGGGGCGAGCGGGCACGGCCTCAGCCGGCCGCGGTCTCGGCGATGCGCTGGAGGAACATCCGCTCGAGCCCCTCGGCGCCGAGGTCGGCCATCTGCTCGTCCGCCACGACGCGCCCGTGCGCCAGCATGACGACGCGGCCGGCGACGCGCTCGACGGTCTCGAGGATGTGGGTCGAGAGGAGCACGGTGATGCCGTCGTCGCAGAGGGCGCGCAGGGCGGCCTTGACGCGGGCGGCGCTCGGGGGGTCGAGGCCGTTGAGGGCCTCGTCGAGCACGACGACGGGCGGGCGCGAGACGACGGCGGCGGCGAGGGCCGTCTTTCGACGCATGCCCTGGGAGTATTCGCGGATGAGGCGATCGGCGTCCCCGCCGAGGCCGGTCAGCTCGAGCGCGGCCTCGATGTCGCCGCCGCCGCGCACGGCGACCACGAGCTCGAGGAATTCGCGCGCGGTGAGGTAGTCGTAGAGGGCGGGCTCTTCGGGGACGTACCCCAGCTTCTTGCGGGCGCCGGCGGGGTCCTCCCGTACGTCCACGCCGCCGACGTGCACGGTGCCCTCGGTGGGGAGGAGCTGGCCCGCGAGCATCTTGAGCACGGTGGACTTGCCCGCGCCGTTGTGACCGATGAGGCCGACCATCTCGCCGGCGCCGATGGTCAGATCGATACGATCCACCGCGACGGCGCGCCCGTAAACCTTCCGCACGCCGCGAAGCTCGATCACGCCACCCCTCCGATCGCCCACAGGAGCAGCGCCGCCGGGAGATAGGCGAGGCCGCCGCGGGAGCGTAGCGCGTCCCCCGACCAGGCGGCCACGAGCGCGAGCGCGATCGCCACGCCCTCGAGGCGCACAAAGGCGGGGAGCGCGGCGGTGCCCTGGCGTACGAGCAGGGTCGCGGTGCCGACGGCGATGACCACCTGCATGGCGGCGAACACGGCGGTGGCGCGGGCGAGGACCCGCCCGCGGAGGGGCACGAAGGCGTCGAGCCAGGGCGGGTCGGTCGCGCCGAGGCGGACGCCCGCGTACCCGAAGGCGGCGAGGGCGCCGGCGCCGACCTGGGCGAGTCGGGCGGGGCCGGCGGGGGCGGCGGTCCACCCGGCGATGCCGGCGAGCAGGGCGAGGCCCCACGAGCCGGTGACGAAGCCGCGGTGGGCGCGCCAGAGGTGGCGGAGCTCCTTGCGGAGGGCGAGGCGGAGCGGCGCGGGGACGAGGCGGACGGTCCACTCGAGGTAGACGGCGCGGGCGTCCTCGGGGTCCTCCGCGTTGGCCCAGGCGGCCTCGATCTCGCCGAGCACGGCGCCGAT
>CAJBVW010000535.1 GCA_903959175.1 uncultured Pseudomonadota bacterium | reverse complement strand
CTGCTCATCGGTTGCCCCGGCGGCGATGACGGCAAGGACGCCGACACCGACGCCGACACCGACACCGACACCGACACCGACACCGACACCGACACGGATACCGATTCGGACACCGACACCGACACCGACACCGACACCGACACCGACACGGACGCCGCGTTCGGCGCGTGGGTCTACGGCGCGCTCCCCACCTTCGTCGAGGCGACGGACCTCGCGGTGGGCGCCGGCACGCTCTACGCGGTCGGCTACGACACCAGCGGCCAGGCCGCGATCGTCGCGATCGACCTCGGCACCGGCGCCACGACCACGCTGCACAGCGGTGACCCGCTGGTCCTCCCGAGCGGCATCGCCCTCTCGGAGGACGGCTCCACCGTCTTTGTGTCGGACGTGGCCTCCACGACCAGCGCCGGCCTCGTCAACGGCGGCGTCTACGCGCTCCCCGTCGGCGGCGGCGCCCTCACCGAGATCGGCGCCTCTGGCGTCATCGACCTCCCGGGCGACGTGACCCCCGCGCACGGCGGCACCAACGTCTACGTCTCCGGCTTCACCGCGGACGGCGACGCCGCCATCTTCTCCGTCGTCGTCAGCACCGGCGCCGTCTCCGTCGAGTTCACCGGCGCCCCCCTCGTCGAGCCCCTCGCCCTTGACGCCAACGAGGACGGCACGCGCCTCTACGTCCTCGACGCGCTCGCGGGCAGCGGAAAGGCCGCGATCTTCGCCTTCACCACGCCCGGCTTCGCCAACGTGGAGCTCGCGCGCTGGTTCGACGTGAGCTTCCCCGGCGGCCTCGGCGTCGACGCCGACGACAGCCTGCTCTACTACACCACCGTCGGGGATCCGAGCCTCATCGCCCTCGCCACGGACGGCTCCGGCTTCGAGGTGCTCGACACCCTCGGCGTCCTCGAGCTCCCGGCGGGCCTCGCCGTCGCTACGGACGATGTGTTCGTAGCCGAGCAGTCCAGCCTTGGCGGCAGCGACATCTACGTCCTCTCCTACTGAACTCTCTCCTGGCGGCCACGCGCTGCCCCTGAGGAACCCATGCTTTCTACCCTTGCTCTTCTCGCGCTCCCGGCCCTCGCCTCCAGCCACCGCGAGGCCCCGGCCATCTCGCTCGATCCCTCCGCGGACCTGAGCGACTTCTACTCGTTCGTCTCGCCGGAAGACCCCTCGAAGGTCGTCTTCATCCTCAACGTCAACCCCCTCTCCGCGCCGGGCGGTGGCCCCAACTTCCACCGCTTCGACGACAACGTCCTCTACTCGATCAACATCGACAACGAGGGCGACGGCGAAGAAGACGTGGTCTTCAACTTCCAGTTCGAGACCAGCTACACGAACGACGCCTTCGGCTTCGAGACGTTCATCTACAACATCGGTGACGTGGCGGACCCCGCCAACGTCTACCAGAAGCAGTCGTACACGGTCACCCGGGTAGACGACGGCGTCTCCAGCACCGTCCTCACGGGCGGCTCCACGGCCCCGATGAACGTCGGTACGCAGAGCGGCTCGGCCGGCTACAACCCCGAAGGCTCGACCCCGGGCAGCATCACCAGCGCGAACATCGAGAACGCGGGGGACTACCGCGTGTTCGCCGGTCCTCGCCAGGAGGGCTTCTACGTCGACCTCGAGCGCACGTTCGACCTGTTGAACCTCGCGGGCGCCGACGGCACGGCCAACCAGAACACGCTGCTCGGCTACAACGTGCACAGCATCGCGATCGAGCTGCCCATCACCGCCATCACCAAGGACCGCCTCGACGCCTCCTCGGCGAACCAGAACAGCGTCGTCGCGAGCTGGGCGACCACGTCCCGCCGCGCCGTCACCGTTCGCCGCTCCACCGGCGTCGACACCGCCTCCCGCGGCGGCTGGGTCCAGGTCGCGCGCCTCGGCAACCCGCTCGTGAACGAGGTCGTCCTCCCCGTCACGCAGAAGGACGTGTTCAACGCCTCGCATCCCCGCGACGACATCCAGTTCCTCTCCTACGTGCAGACCTCCCTGCTCGGCGCATACATGAACGTCGTGCTCGGCACCACCTGCCCGGCCGCGTACGACGCGGGGCTCGGCTTCGGTGGCCGCGAAGACCTCATCCTCGCCTTCCTCACCGGCCACCCGGCGCTCGGCGTGCTCCCCGACGGCTTCGCCCTCGGCGGCGCGATTCCCGGCGAGTCCGGCAAGGTGTTCGGCGCGTTCGAGGCGCTCCGCCTCAACCTCGAAGGGGACGGCTTCGGCCAGTGGCCGGACGGCCGCTACGTCGAAGACGACGTGACCGACACCGCGCTCCAGGCGGTCTGCGGCCTCCTCGCGGACAGCGGCGAGGGCGCGGCCGTCAGCGACGGCGTCTCCTCCGCCGGGCTCCACTACCTCGACACGTTCCCCTTCCTGGGCGATCCCTGGGCCGGCGACGACCACCCGTCCGGCGGCCACGACCTGTAGTCGGGCCTGATACACGGCTGATACATCTGGCGTGTATCGTTTGAGAGGGGAGCGCTTCGGCGCTCCCTTCTTTGCTTTTGGGCGGGTCGCCGCGCAGGCGCGTCGCCCCTCGTGCGGGGGCCCACCCCCGCAACGCCCCGGGGGTCCGGAGCTACGCCGTCAGCCTCTCCACCAACCAATACATCCCTGCCAGCGTCACCCCGACGGACGCGACGGGCACCGCGCGCGCCTCCCACCAGGGCCACCGACGCATCCAGATCAGCAGCGGCAGCGTGACCAGCACGACGGCGCCCTGCCCGAGCTCGACGCCGCCGTTGAAGCAGAGGAGCGCCACCGTGAGCGCGTCGCGCGGGAGGCCCAGCTCGGCGAGCATGCCCGCGAAGCCGAAGCCGTGGACCAGCCCGAGCAGGAACGTCACCGCGACGCGTCGCTTCGGCGCCGGCCGCCAGAAGTTCTCGATGCCGACATAGGCGATCGAGGCCGCGATGGCGGGCTCCACGAAGGCCGGCGGTAGCGTCACGAGGCCGAGCGCCGCGGCGGAGAGCGTGATCGAGTGCGCCACGGTGAAGCCCGTCACGATGAAGAGCATCGTCCGGAGCGAGGGCGCCGTGAGGAGCAGGCCGAACAGGAAGAGCAGGTGGTCGTAGCCGGTCCAGATGTGCTCGACGCCGAGGCCGAGGAACTGCGCGGCGACCGCGCCCGGATCGGACGCGCCGGTGTACGCGACGGTCGGCGTCCCCACGTCGAGCACCGCGACGGGCTGCCCGCCGGCCTCGACGTAGTGGCGGTGTCCGGGCGCGAGCTTCGGCAGGAAGCCGGCGGTGTAGGTGACCTCTCCGGGGGGGCACTCCAGCGGGGCGGAGATCTCCACGCCGTCGTCCTCGACGTGACGCAGCGTGGCGTCCCCGATGACACATGGCCCGCCCGCGACCATGAAGCTCACGGTGTCGAGCGTCACCTCGCGCACGACGATGCGCGAGAGGTCGATGTCCTGGTCGAGCGGCACCAGGGACGCGATCTCGGGCTTGGCGAACGTGAGCGCGACGTGGTCGGCTTCGAGCCGCGCGTAGGAGAGGCCGGGGCGATGGGCCCACGCGTCGGGGACGAACCAGAGGATCACGGGGCCGCCGGGGGGAGGAGTTCGGAGGGCAAGAGGCCGGGCCCCATCGCGAGCGCCCGCTGACGCAGCGTATCGTCGCCGAGCACGCGCGCGCCGATCAGCAACACCCGCGGCTCGACGATGCCGGTCGCGAGCGCGGCGCGCGCCTCGGTTGATACATCGATGGATGTATCACCGGCGCCCTGCGCGGCCCACGCGCGGGCCATGCGCGTGGTGGCGTCCTGCCGGATGGCCCACTCGTCGTTCAGGATCTCGAGGGCTCGCTTGGGGTCCCGCGGGGTGAGCCACATCGCGTAGCCGCGCGGATCCTGGGCTTTCACGCCCTCGACCGACGCGGTGGGGTCCAGCTCCGAGAGCGCCCACACGGCCTCGACCGTGGGGCCGACGGCGCGCAGGTCGGCGGCGGCGGTGGAGTCCCCCGCCGCGAGGCGGAGGCGACCGCGCGCGAGGAGCGCGGGCCGGTAGTCGGGCAGCAGGCGCAGCGCGGCGTCGATCTCCGGCGCGGGCGCGCCCTGGAGCGCGTGGAGCCAGCCGAGGCGGGTGAGCACCCACGCGAACGGCTCCGGATCGGTGGGGGTGCCGGCCTGCACCGCGAGCGTCTGCATCTCGACGGCGCCGGTCACGTCGCCCCACAACCAGCGCAGCCACGCGACGCGGTCGTACACCTCGAGGCCGGGCCGGAGGTCGGCCGCACGCTGATACGCCTCGGCCGCGCCGTCGAGCTTGCCCTGCTCCATGCGCGCGTCGCCGAGGAGCAGGTGGTCGAGCCAGATCGCGTCCTTCGCGGCGGCGAGCGGCGCGGCGAGGGCCTCGACCTCGGCGAAGCGGTGGAACTGGATCCACACGTGCGCCTGGAGGCGGCGCGCGGCGGCGTCGTCGGGCTTGCGCGCGAGCGCGCAGGAGAGCGCGGTGTCGGCGAGCGTGTAGAAGCCGGCGTCCCCGCTGATGCGGGCCTCGCGGATGAACAGCTCGGCGACGGCGACGGGCTTGTCGCCCGCGGTGCGGCGCTCGACCTCCATCGGGCCCTTCGCGGGCGCCTGATACATGACACATGTATCGGGCGGTGCGGGCACGGCGGGCGGCGGCGCGGCGCACGCGGCGAGCAGGAGGGTGAGCGCGAGCTTCACGAGGTCGTACCTATCCCTTCGACGATCTCGTCGAACCAGCGAGCGAACGCGTCCGTCTCGATGACGGCGCGCGCGCGCTGGCGCATCAGGTCGCGCACGAGCTCCAGCCCGTGCTCCTCCACCCCGCCGAGGAGGTCCCGCGCGGATTGGGTGCCGGCGCTCTCCATCGCCGCAGAGAGCACGGCCTCGATCTCGCCGACGAGCTCGTCCCGCCCCGCGATGCCGCGCACGAGCGCAGCCCCGGTGGCGATGAGGGCGTCCGGGTCGAGCTTCTCGACCTCCCCCGCGAGCACGGTCATCTCGGTGTCGCACAACACGTCGAGGCCGTGCGCACGCCACGCGCCGTACTCCGTGATGAGGTCGGGGTTGCAGAGGTGGTCGGCCATCTTGTCGACGAGCTTCTGCACGGCCTGATCGGTGAACTCGCGCGCCTTCTGCTCGATCTGCGCCTCGATCTCGTGGCCCACCGCGCCGAGCACACCCTCGCCGAGCCGCGAGAGGCGGCCGAACGAAGGGAGGGGCGACTTGGGGGTGATCGGCTTGAGGCGCCGCGCGAAGGCGACGAGGAGGTCCTGGAAGAGGTTCTTCAGCAGGAGCCGCGCCGTCTCGTGGTCGAGCAGCTTCCCGACGAGCGCGCGGTCCGGCACGTAGGGGCGGGCCATGAGCTCGCCGAGCGGCACGCGGATCGCGGGCGGGATCTGCGGCGGGCCGGCGGGCACGCGGGCGCGCACGTCGTTCACGCGCTCGCGCAGCCAGGTCTCGACGCGGGGGTCGGCGGCGGCGCTGCGGATGGAGGCGACCAGCCGCTCGGACATCCAGCGGGCGTCCACGATCTCGGAGACCGGGCGATCGAGCAGATCGTCGAGCAGCAGGTCGGCGAGCCGATCCGCGCCTCCGGCACGCAGCCTGGCGTGGGCCGCGGGGTTCACGCGAGCTCCCCGAGGAGCGGGCTCGGCTTGCCGACCCAGGTGACCCACAGCTGGTGGATCGCGCGGGTGGCGGCGACGTGGAGCAGACGACGGCTGTTCGGCCGGTCGGGGTAGTCGCCCGAGGACGCGCTCACGACCACGACGTAGTCGAACTCGAGGCCCTTGACCTGCCGCGCGTCCACCACGTCGATGCCGGGGGCGAAGGCGAAGGTCTGGTCCGTCACGAGGCGGACGAGCGGCACGTCCATCCGCTCGAAGCCCTCGTAGTAGAGCCGCGACGTGGTCTCGTCGGGGGTGACAACCGCCACGGAGGCGAGGGGCTCGGCACGGAGGAGGTCCCGCAGGGCCTCGCCGAGGAAGGACACGCAGGCGCCGTGCTCGGGGAAGGGAAACAGCTCGACCGCGGCGCCGTCGCGCGAGGTGAGCGGCGGCCCGTCGTCCTCGGCCAGGGCGCCGAGGATGCTGCGGGCGAAGGTCGTGATCTGGCGGGTGGAGCGGTAGGAGATCTTCAGCGTGGAGAGCGCCGTGCTCTCGATGTGGAGGCTGTCGAGCAGGCTGTTCCAGCCCTCGCTGCCGCCCTGGGCCTGGATGTGTTGCTGTGTATCACCGGCGAGAGTGATACATTTTTTGGGGTCGCATGCACCGAGCATCACGGCGACCTCCATCGCGGAGAAGTCCTGCACCTCGTCCATCATGACGTGGCTGTAGCGGATGGTCCCCGTCTTCGCGCGCAGCTCGCCGACGCGCAGCTGCCACGCGCGCAGCAGGATGGCGTCGTCCTCCTCGTCGAGCCAGGGCTCGGCGGTCTTGTCGCGCTCCTCGCGGTGCCGCGCCAGGTGGTCGAGCTGGCTGCGCGCCCAGTTCATCGCCTGGTCGATCTCGTTCTGGCTGAAGTCTCCGAGCTCGGCCATGAGCTTCCAGTCGGAGATGAGGATGCGCCAGTCCTGGAAGGCGCTCTCGCCGGTGGGCGGGGCCTTGCGCTCCTTGATGATGCGCTCGAGCAGCACCGGCATCTTCGGGTGCAGCTTGATGCGCGACACGATGGAGGGTGTGTTCGCGTTCTTGTGGCCGGGCAGGTACGGGAAGTGGCGCTCGACCAGCCGGCGCGACCAGTCCGACCACGTCGCGACGCCGACGTTGTAGACGCCGAGGTTCGGCAGCACCTTCGACACGTAGTCGCGCAGCGCGCGCCCCCACACCATCACCAGCATCTTGTGCGGGGCGAAGCGCGCGGGGTTGGCGAAGGCGAGGTAGGCGATGCGGTGCAGCGCCACGGTGGTCTTGCCGGAGCCGGCGCCGCCGCGGATGACGACCGGGCCGCTGTCCGGGCGCGCGATGAGCTCGAACTGCTCCGGATCGATGAGCGCGGCGATGTCGGGCAGGTGCTTGTCGGCGCGGTTGACCTTGCCGGAGCCCATGCGTTGGTCGCGCGGGGCGGTGGCCGAGGGCGCGACGACCCCCGTGACCAGCCGCGGCGCGAGCGTGTCGCTCTGGATCCAGGTGTCGCCCTCGCGCAGGAACGTGCCCTTGGGGGACACGATGCGGTCGATCTTCCCGTGGTTGATGGTCACCGCGCGGCGGGCCGTCACCTTGCCGGAGATCGAGCGCGGACCGATGTCCTCCTCGTACTCGTCGCCCTCCTGGTAGCGGTAGTAGACCTTCGCCACGGGCGCGTGCCGCCAGTCGACGATGCGGAGGCCGTTCTCGAGCGAGGTGGCGCGGCCGAGCAGGATGTCGGAGCGACGGCCTTCCTTCTCCGTGCCCAGGTGCGCGAAGTAGGGGCTCTCGGGGTCCACCCCGTCGAGCTGCTTGCCGCGGCGGAGCTGCTCGAGCAGCCGGCACTGGCGCTCGTATTGCTGCTCGAGCGCGGCCTTGTCCTCCGTCTTGGCGGTGCGGATGTCGTCCTGGATACGGCGTAGTTCGGCGATGATGTCGTCTTCGGTCGCGCCTTCGGTCGGAGGGGGGCGGCCGAGGCGCTCGCACACGTCATCGAGGAGCGCCTGCTCCTCGCCCACGATGGGGTCGATCTCGTTCATCCGCGCCCTATAACTTTGGCCCGGGCACCGAACGCTGCGCTCGCGCGTGGATCGTGGCAGGAGGCCGGTTCAAGGACGGCGGCACACGAACCATCACCTGTGCCGGGGGAGGCCATTCGCCTTCGAATGGCCGCCGTCCACCGGTCCCCCTCTCTCTCCGCGTTCGGGCTGTCGCTACAGCGACTCGCCCATCCCGATGGCCGCCGCCATCGCGTTCACCGCCTCGCGCCGCTCCGGGATGGTCTTCACGCTCACGACGCGCGAGCGCTGGGGGTCCGCGTACTCCGTCAGGACGTACCCCGGCTCCTTGCGGTTGCGCTTGAGCACCCAGAGCGTGCCGTCGGGCATGTCGCCGACCACGAGGCCGAGCGCGCCGTCGACGGCGTGGGTGATGTCGTGGAGCGTGTGCGGGAAGAAGGTGCGGGGCATTGCGACCGTCTAGCCGGTCGGCGGGGTCGGGGCCGTGCTCAGAGCCGCGGCAGCACCACGCGGAGCCGGGTGCGCCCCAGCGCGCTCTCGACCTCCACGCGTCCTCCGTGCGCCTCCATCACCGCGCGGACGAGCGCGAGGCCGAGGCCGGTGCCGCCCTTGGCGCGGTCGGTGGTGAAGAAGCGGTCGAAGACCTTGGGGAGGTTGGCGGGGGAGATCCCGGGGCCGTCGTCGATCACGTCGACGCCGGTCCAGGCGCCGTCGGTGAAGCCGACGACCTGCACCTTCACGTCGGGGCCGCCGTGGCGCAGCGCGTTCTCGACGAGGTTGGAGACCGCGCTCTCGAGCTGTTCGCGGTTGGCGTCCACGCGCGCGGCGCCGCCACGGTTTGATACATTTGATGCATCGCTCGTGTATCGCGCGCAGACGGACGCCACGAGGTCGTCCAGCGCGACGACGCCGCGGGTGCCGCCCTCCTCCGCGCGCGCGAGGCGCAGCAGGCCGCCGACGAGCCGCGAGAGTCGATCGAGGTCAGACAGGGCGTTCTCGAGGAAGCGTGCGCGCTGCTCGGGGGGCATCTCGTCGTCGTCGCGGAGGAGCTCGATGGTGCCGCGCAGCGAGCTCACCGGCGTCTTGAACTCGTGTGATACATTTCCGGCGAACTCGGAGATGTATCGCAGGCGTTGGCGCAGCCGCGCGCTCATCGTCCCCATTGCCGCGGCGAGGGCCCGCGCCTCGGCCACGCGGGAGCGGCTCGCTGGCTCGAGCGCCACGAGCGCGGCCTCCGACCCCGCCGCGATGCCGTGCGACGCCTCGGCGAGCGAGCGGAGCGACCGCGAGAGGATGCGCCCGGCGCTGAACGCGAGGCCGACCGTGCCCGCGAGCGCGAGCAGCACGCCCACCGAGAGCCGCGGCGCCATTTGGTAGAACGCCTGTACTTCCTCGCGCGGCGTGCGTGACAACACCACCGCGCCGACGACGCTCCCGCCCTCGTAGAGCGGCCGCGCCACGAACACGCGCACGTCCGCGTGCCGGCTTCTCCCGGCCAGCGACTCCCGCGACGTCGGGACGCGCTCGCGCTCCTTGACCGCGGTGGCTTCGGTGCCGCTAAGCGCGGATGCCACCTCCGGTTCTCCCGAGATGTCCTGCCCGATGTCGGTCCCGCTGGTCGCGACGATGCGCCCTGCGGTGTCCACCACGCGAAAACCCGCGAGCGTCTCCGCCTTCGCGCGGGCGAGCGTCGCGTCGAGATCGAGCGCGGCGAGCGCCTTCGGCGTGGTGGAGAGCCGGTGCTCGAGGTCGAGCGCGAGGAGCGCGGCCTGGTGTTCGAGGTCCTCGCGGGTCTGCGTGCGCAGGTCGCTCGCGAGCGCGCCGGTGCCGACGAGCGCGAGCACGGGGAGCATGAACACGACGAGGTGCGAGAGGACGAGCCACGTCCGCAGCGAGAGCGAGTAGCCGCGCAGCACGGTCAGCCTTGACGCAGGCGGTAGCCGAGCCCGTGCACCGTCTCGACCGGATCCATCCCGATCTCCCTGAACTTCTGCCGGATGCGCCGCACGTGGGAGTCGAGCGTGCGCTCGGAGACGTGGTGGTGGTCGCCGTAGGCGTGCTCCACGAGCTCGTCCCGCGTATAGACCTTGCCCGGCCGCCCCATGAGCACCCGCAACAGGCTGAATTCGGTCACCGTCAGCACCACCTCGGTGTCGCCGCCCGACGCGCGGTGCTCGTCGAGGTCGAGCCGCAACGTCCCCACCACGATCGCCCGCGGCTTCTCGGCGGGCGCCGGTTCGGGCGTCGCGCGGCGGAGCACGGCCTTGATCCGCGCGACCAGCTCTCGCGTGGAGAAGGGCTTGGTGAGGTAGTCGTCGCCGCCCATCTCGAGGCCGAGGATGAGGTCGAGCTCCTCGTCGCGCGAGGACAGGAACACCACGGGGACGCGGCTCGTCTTGCGCAGCTCGCGGCAGGTGTCGATGCCGTCGAGCTCCGGCATCACCACGTCGAGCACGATGAGGTCCGCCGGGGTGGCCGCGTGCATCCGGAGCGCCTCCGCGCCGTTCTGCGCCTCCCGCACCTGGTGGCCCTGCCGCGCCAGCGCGTAGCGGACGACCTCGCGGAGGTGGGGATCGTCGTCGACGACGAGGATGTGGCTCATGGGGTCGGAGAGTAGCATCGAGCACGCCCCCCGCCCCGCCCACCCTGCCTCCGTGGGGGCCGCCCACCCTGCGTGGGCGGGCTGGGTGGCGAGCATGCGGTTCTCCGGGGGGACATCCGCAACGTAGGCCTCCGCCGTGGCGGGTTCGCGGCCGCGACATGGCGGCTTCGGGGCCGGTTCGTGCAGGTTCCGTGCACGCTCGTACGCGCGCGCACGCGGCATCTCCTCGACAGCCCCGAGCGTCCGTCCTACTTTGCGCCGCATGAAGCTCAACGGCCGGATCCTCTTCCTCACCGACGACGCCGAGCTGCTCGGGCGCCAACTCAACCCCGCCGGAAGCGCGGCCGAGGAGCAGGATCTTTCCGCTTCCGCCCTGCACTACGGGGTCAACACCGACCTGATGATCAGCGGCGCCGCCTGCACCCTCGGGTACACCGGCGCGATCCTCGGGCCCTGGTTCCTCGAGAACTTCAAGGAGGTCGTCCACAAGGACAGCGTCCGCGAGGGCGGCTTCCAGGTGATCGTCGGCGGGGACGCCTACGGCAGCGGCAGCTCGCGCGAGGTCGCCGTCGTGGCGCACCAGGGCGCCGGCATCGAGCTGGTCGTCGCGCGTAGCTTCCAGCGGATCTTCCAGGAGAACATGGTGTACGGCGGCATGCCGTTCACCACGGACTTCGGCGTGATCGACCGCCTACGCGGCGGCGAGGACGTCGACACCCGCGCCTTCTTCACCGCGCTCCCCGACTTCTTCCGCGTCGTCGCCGAGTCCGGCGGCCTGCTCGACTACGCGAAGGGCCTGCTCGCGGGCACCATCGCGCCCACCTACGACACCGCGCCCGCGCCCCGCCCGCTCAACGCGGTCGAGAAGATCATCGCGCAGAAGACGTGGACCAGCCCCACCACCACCGGCGTCGGCGACGTTCGCCCCGGTGACCAGGTGCTCTGCCGCGCCGGCTTCCGCGGCGTGCACGAGTACACCGCCGGCATGGTCGTCGCGCTGTACCGCGAGGCCTTCGGCGACACCCCGATGGTCGAGCCCGACCTCAACGCCGCCTTCGAGGACCACTTCGTCCTCATCGACGAGCCCACGGTCCCCGCCAACGTGAAGAAGGCGCGGCTCGCCCCCGCCCAGCAGCTCACCAAGGAGATGGTCGACGCCTGCGAGCTCTACGGCATCCGCCTGCACGGCCCCAACCGGCCGTTCCACCCCGGCGTGTGTCACCGCATCGTCGTCGAGGACTACGCGCTCCCCGGCACGATCGTCGTGTTGACGGACTCGCACACCCCGACCGCCGGCGTCCTCAACGCCTTCGCGTTCGGCGTCGGCTCCACCGCGATGGCCTTCGCCTTCCGCACCGGGCTCATCCCCGTGACCGTGCCGAAGGTCGTCCGCGTGCTCGTCACCGGCGCGGCCACCGGCGGGCTCTCCCCGAAGGACCTCATCCTCCACATCATCGGGGACCCCTACTTCCGAGAGGAGCACTGGCGCAGCTCCCCGACCGACACCTGCGTCGTGCAGTTCGGCGGGCCGGGCCTCGACCAGTGGAACGTGGACGAGCTCTCCGTCCTCACCAACATGACGGTCGAGGGCGGCCTCATGACCGGCGTGGTCGAGCCCTGCGCCCCGATCGTCGAGTTCCTCAAGGCACGCCGCGGTATCGACGTGACCGAACAGCTCGTCTATCCCGACGCCGACGCGTCCTACGAGCGCACCATCACCATCGACCTCGGGGACGTCCCCCTCACCGTCGCCACCCCGGGGGACAGCCGCAACCGCCTCCCGCTGGACGAGGTCGCCGGCACGCCCATCCACAACGTCGTGATCGCGAGCTGCACGGGTGGCTCCCTTTCCGACCTGCGCGCCGCCGCCGACGTGCTGCGCGGCCGCTCCATCGCGCCGGGCGTGCGCGTCACCGTCACCCCGTCCAGCCACGACGTCGCCGTCGCCGCCGAGGCCGAGGGCATCCTCGCGCTCTTCCGGGACCTCGGCGCCGTCGTCTCCCCGGCGGGCTGCGGCTCCTGCATCGGCAACGGCCCCGGCATCCCGCTCCCCGGCGAGACCACCGCGAGCACGACCAACCGCAACTTCGACCGCCGCATGGGCGCCCCGGGCCCGGTCTACCTCGTGAGCCCCGCGGTCGCGGCGGCGTCGGCGGTGTCCGGCGTGCTCAAGGATCCGCGAGGGTTGTAAGGGGTCCTCTTCTGGGGGCAGGGGGGCTGCCGCCCCCCCGCTACGCCCCCCCGCTACGGCCGCGCTATCCAGCCCCACCGCGCCGGTGCCGTGCACTTCCCCGGCTTGCCGTCCCCGTCCGTCACGTAGACGAGGCGGGCCGGGTCGGTCGGGTCGAGGGCGACGCCCTCGGTTGAGGGCGGGAGCGCGCCGAGCTTCGTGACCGTGCGGTCTGCGGCCACGCGGTAGAGCGCGTGGGCCGTGTCGGCGTCCGTCGTGGGGCCGGCGACGACGAGCAGGCCGTCCCCGTCGGGGACCAGCTCGCGCACGCCGAGGCCGCCGAGGTCGAGCGGGGCGACCTCGGTGACGGCGCCCGCGGCGTCGAGGCGGAGGAGCTGCGCGCGGCCGTCGGGGGCGAGCGGGGCGCGGAGGCCGAGCCAGAGCGCGCCGTCCCACACGGCCGCGCCCTCGATGTTGAAGCCGCCGGCGTTCGGGGCACGCCCTTGGGCGGCCACGCAGGCGGGGCACGCCGCGAGCGCGAGCGGCGTGAGCGTGCCGTCCGGCGCGAGGAGGCGCTCCCGGAGCGGGCGGGCCTCGCCGTCCTTGTTGGTGCTGTGTGAGCCGACCACCCAGTAGCCGGCGCCCGCGAGGGCGAGGGCCTCGATGTCGTCGACCTCGGCGGGGAGCGACACGGGGCCGCGCGGCGTGAAGTCGAGGTCGTAGGCGTAGAGCTGCCGCTTGTCCTCGTTGTCGCCCACGAGCCAGCCACCGTTCCACGGGACGATGGTGCTCGCCTCACAGCTCGTGGCGAGCACGCCGCCGGTCGAGGGGGCGTCCGGCGAGGGGGCGACCGGCGAGGGGGCGGCCGGCGACGGGGCGTCCGGCGACGGGGCGTCCGGCGAGGGGGCGACCGGCGAGGGGGCGACCGGCGAGGGCGTGGCGGTGCCGACCGCGGGTGCGGGCACCACCGGGGGCGCCGCGCAGGTGCACGCGACTAGAAGTGCCCAGACCACGAGAACATCCCGCCGCCGCCCGGGAGCGGGGCGACCATCGGGCCCTCGGCGTCCACTGCGATGAGCACGATGCCGCCCGCGATGAGCAGCGCGCTCCCGCCCGCGCCGGCCCAGAACTGGCCGTAGCGGGGGATCATCACGTCGTCGTAGTAGGTGTTCGCGGCGTCCTTGAGGTCGGCGTTGTCGCTGGCCGCCGCCCACTTCTTGTCGTAGGCCTCGACCGCCTGGGCGTACCGGTCGTACAGGAACACGCTCGCGACGCCGCCGCCGACCCCGAGGCCGAGGAGCGTGACGCCGGCGATGTCCTTGCCGGCCCCGCCGCCCTTGGCGCTCTTCTCGGGCTTCTCGTCGAGGTCGCGCGACTTCGACGCGGACGACGACGACCTCGACGACGACGACGAAGACGACCTCGACGACGAAGACGACCTCGACGACGACGACTTGGACGAGGAGGCGGTCTTGTAGGTGCCGCCGTCACAGATCGCGAGGTAGTCCTTCGGGGGGGCGCCGAAGGCGTACCACGCGCCCGCGATGTCCCCACCCTCGCAGCGGATCTGCACGAAGTGGGAGCCGGCGATCACGCTTTCGGAGGGCTCGGGGGCCAGGCCGTCGACGTAGATCGTGGCCTCGCCCGGATCCTCGGGGAGGTCGAGCGTGATCTCGCCGCGCGCCTTGACCTCGTCGATGAGGGCGAGGAACACGTCCCGCTCGGCCTGGTCGCCGAGGAGGTCCTTCTCCGGCTCGAAGTCGGGCGCGATGGTCAGCGTCTGGCGCCACGCGTCGAGCGCCGCGGACTCGGGGCTGGCGCGCCAGTAGAGGACGCCGCGGTAGAAGAAGAGCCGCGCGAGGTCCTTGCGCGTGAGCAGCTTCTCGGACCCGGGCGCGGCCTCTTCGGCGGCGGTCAGCAGGTCACGGGCGTCCTTGTACTCGCCGGCCAGGAGAGAGCCCTTGGCCTGGGCGAGGATGGACGTGTAGTCGTCCGCCGCGAAGGCGGGAGCGACCAGGGAGAGGAGGGCGAGGAGGGAGACCATTCAGAACCGTCCGTTCCAGAGGACCATGCCGCCGCCGGGCGCCGGCGCGAGGATGGGGAGCCGCTCGTCGATCGCGAGCACTACGATGCCACCGGCGAGGAACAAGCCGCTGCCTATCGCGCTGCCGTAGAGCAGGTTTCGACTCGGGACGACGTTCTCGTCGTAGTAGGTCTGCGCGAGGCGCTCGCGCTGCTTGTCGCCGGTCGCGCCGTTGATCTTCGTGTTGTAGGCCTTGTAGGCCTGCGAAGCGTCGTCGTACGCGACGACCGAGAACACGCCCGCGCCCGCGCCCGCCGCCAGCAGGCTCACGCCGCCGACGATCTTCCCGACGGGCGGGCCGTCCTTCTTCGCGGTGGGGGCCGTGCGCACGACGATGGTGTCGCCCTGGCGCCGCGCCTCGGACCGGCGCTCGGCGCGCTCCTCCGCTCGCCGCTCCGCTTCCGCCTCGCTCGAGGCGGCAGCCTCCCGCGCCTCCTCCTCTTCGCGCGCGGTCGCGCTCTCGCGCGCCTCGTCCTCGTCCTCGGCGTCGCGCTCGGCGTCGCGCTCGGCGTCGCGTCGGGCGCGATCCGCGGTCGCGCGCTCTTCGGCCTCGGCCTCGCGGTCGCGCGCTTCGTCGTCGGCGCGGGCCTCGTCCGCCTCGCGTCGGCGGGTGGCCTCGCGGTCCTTCGTCGTCTCGCGGTCGCGCGCGTCGCCCTCGTCCGGGGCGTCGACGACGTCGGCCTGCGTGGATCCGGCGCTGTCGCCGCCGGTGGCCGGGCTGCCCCCGAGGCGGGTGACCCTGCTGCCGTCCTTGCTGGAGGCGCGCGCGAGCTCGAAGTGGAACGCCTGGCTGCCGCCGTCCTCCACCACGACCTGCTTCTTCGCGGCCTGGTACCCGTCGAGCTCGGCCGAGAGGGTGTGGACGCCCTGGTACACGGAGGGGAGGGTCACGGCGTCGGAGCCGACCCGCTTGCCGTCCAGGTAGAGGGTGGCGGAGCGCGGCTTGACCGAGAGGTCGAGCGTGCCGATGCCGAGCTTCTGGAGGCTGATCGGCACGGTGAGGTCCTGCCCCATCGCGACGTCGATCGCGAGCACCGCGGTGACGTGCCCCTCGAGCGCCGCCCGCACGGTGTGCTCCCCGCACGAGAGGGCGGTCGCGACGCCGGGCCCGCCCGTGTACGGCTCGTTGTCGAGTTCGATCCGTGCGTTGCTGGGGGATGGGATCAGGGTGAGGGTGCCGAGCTGCTCCTCGGCCACGATGCTCACGCGGGTGACGAGGCCCTTCTCGATCACCACCACCTTCTCGCCGCGCGCGCACCCGCTCTCGACGGTCACGAGGGTCTCGCCGGGCTTGACGCCGGGGACGGTCGCGGGGGTCGTGTAGCCGGTGTCGATCCCGTTCAGCAGGATGGACGCGCCGCGCTCGTTGGAGGAGACGTACACGTCCTCGGCGTGCGCTTGGGCGAAGAGGAGGAACATCAGCGCGCCCGCGCCCCGCGGACGCCTGCGCCGGCGTCGGATGCGACGCGCGCGGAAGAACCGGGTTGGAGGAGCGATACACGGCCCAGGAGCGGTGTGCAGAGGAGGGGGGCGCTCAACATCGGGGCCCTTTACATGAAAGGGCAGCTTTTTACCAGTACCCGACGCTTCGGTTGTCCGGGCGCTGCCAGAAACTGTCCGGTCGGGGGGCGGCCGGCGGCGGTCAGTCCTCGCGCGTGTGCCGGAACTCGGTGCGGCCGTCGAACGTGGACTCGTCGTCGGGGTCGGACTCGAGCGCGAGCAGGTCGACGACGAGGGCGGTGGCGTCGTCCTTCCCGCCGCGCTCGTTCACCTCGGCGATGATGGCGCCGGCCGCGCGCTGGGGGGATCCGCCGAAGGCCCACCAGGTGTCGAGCAGCTCGTCGACCGCCACCACCTCGGTCACGCCGTCGGTGACGAGCAGGAAGAGGTCTCCCACGAAGAGCGGCTCCTGCCAGACCTGGAGCACGTCCGCGACGTTCGGGCCCATGCCCACGTACGCGCCGAGCGCGCGCCCACCGCGGTGGGTCTTGGTGATGCGCTCCGCCGCGCCGTGGCGCACGCGGTACACCTGCGAGTCCCCGACGTGGAGCACCGTCGCCGTGCCGTAGGCGAGCCACAACATCGACAGGGTGCACGCGGCTTGTCCGCGCCCGTGCGCGCGCAGCTCCCAGTCCGTCTCGCTGACCATCTGCACGAGGGTCTCGACGCGGGGCGCGTCGATGTGTTCGAAGAAGCCGTCGATCCGCGCGCAGGTGACCTCGGCGGCGTACCGCCCGAGGGGGACGGTGCTCACGCCGTCACACACGGCGTAGATGCTGCCCTTCTGGAGGGCGGCGACGCCGAGGTGGGAGGCGTCGAGGATGCGGTGGCGGTCCTCGTTCTCGGCGTGGTTGAGGCCGGTGCGGGTGGCCGCCGCCCCCACGCTGAGGGGGAGCGTGGGCGTGTGGGTCACGCGCGCCGCCGCCGCACGAGGAGGCCCGCGGCCGTGAGGGCGCCGAGGAGCCCGGTCGCCGGGGAGCCCGTGCTGCGGCACCCACACGCGCTCGCGACCTCGGTGCTCACGACCTCGTCGTCTCCGGCGAGGTCCTCGTCCTGCTCGGGGGCCTCGGCGTTGCCGGTGAGCGGGATGGTGAGGATGGGGAGCGTGGGGTCGTTGCTGGCGAACACGAGGGTGGCGGTCTGCGGCCCCTCGACGGTCGGGGCGAAGGTGATGACGACGCCGTCCGTCGTGCCGGGGTTCGCGTTGAACTGGGTCGGGAACACGGTGAACTCGCCCGTGCCCTCGATCGTGGCGTCCCCGTAGACGGCGAGGTTGCCGACGTTGGACAGGGGGACTTCGAGCGTGGCGATGGTGCCGGGCTCGATCGTACCGAGGTCCCCGGCGGAGAGCGCCGACTCGAGGAGCGGGAGCGGGAAGGTGTAGGCCGCGGGCGGGAACTCCTGCTCGAAGGAGTCGGCGAGCAGCTCGAAGGGGAGGTCGAAGGTGAGGACCTCGTAGCAGCCGAAGACGGGCGCGCAGACCGAGAGCGACGGGGTGAAGACGAGGTCCATCCTCGCGTCCCAGAGCGCCGTGAAGATGGAGGCGACCACGTAGTCGGGGCTGCGCGCGGGCTCAAGAGTGGCGGGGGCGCCCTCGGCGAGGATCTCGCCGTCGTTCACCGCCCACTTCACGCCCTCGAAGCCGGCGGTGAAGGTGGGGGTCATGTCCGCGGTGAACTCGAGGCTCACGCCCGCGAAGATGTCGTAGGAGTAGTCGATGAGCTCGGTGCCGGCGGCGGTGTCGACGACCTCGACGCGGTCGTCCGCGGCGCCGTCCATCACGAAGGGGTCGAAGAAGGTGGCGCCGTCCATGAACACGGAGCGCCGGTCGATCTCCGACTCCCAGGTGTAGCCCCAGAGGTCGACACGCACGCTGGTCACCGCGGCAAGCTCCGCGTCCAGCAGGTACAGCCCGCTGCCGGCCTCGCCGGTGAAGTCGAGGGTGAGCGCCTCGGGCCAGCGGAGCGCCCCCTCGCCCTCCATCTCCACGTCGGCGCCGCCGTTCGCCTCGGTGCGGAACTCGACCTGGAGCGGCGAATCCGCGGGGACGAAGCCCGTGGAGATCTCGACGTTGGTGAAGAGGTCGGCCTTGTCCTGCAGGAGGACGTCGACCGGTTCGGACTCGAAGGCTGCGGCGGCAGCGACCAGGAAGAGCATGGGGCGAAGGATACACCCAGATGGCCGGCGAGGGATCTTTCGCGAAGATCAGATCTTCTTCCTTGCCATCTGGAGGGGGATCGCGTAATTGCTGGTGCGGCGGTGTACCCGCCTTTCTTGTTACTCTCCCGTTCGCCCGCTTCGCTTGATCCGGTGTCGTTAGATTCCGCCTCGGCCCGCTCCACAAGAGCATGCGTCGGACCACTGCAGTATCAGGAAGACCCTCGTTCGGGGGCCTAATCGAAGGTTCGATCAAGGTCATCGATCGAGTTCACGACACGATCAGGAAAGCAAGCAAATGAATAACAAGCTCTACGTCGGCAACCTCCCCTTCAGCGCCACCGAAGCGGAAATCAACAAGCTCTTCGGCGGTGTCGGCCAGGTGAGCCGCACCTCCATCGTGACCGACCGCGAGACCGGTCGGCCCCGTGGCTTCGCCTTCGTCGAGATGGCTACCGATGCCGAGGCCCAGGCCGCGGTGACGGCGCTCGACGGCCAGAACCTCGGCGGTCGCCAGATCCAGGTCAACATCGCGCGTCCCCGTGAGGACCGTGGTGGTGGCGGCGGCGGCGGCGGCGGCTACCGCGGCGGTGGCGGCGCCGGCGGCGGCGGCGGGTACGGCGGCGGCGG
>CAJBVW010000534.1 GCA_903959175.1 uncultured Pseudomonadota bacterium | reverse complement strand
GCCGCTTCGGATCCTCGGCGTACCAGGCTACCAGTCGCTTCGCCGGGCCGAGCGCGCCTGCCGGACCCTGCTGCACCGTCCGGTTGTAGCAGAGCACCATCGCTCGCTCCGTGCTGACGCCGAGCAGCTTGGCGACCGCGACCGCGCCCGTCATGTACTCAGACTCGGCGGCGTCGCGCGCCTGAACCTGCTGGAACGCCGGCCAGCGCCCAGCGGCGTTGAACCGGGACACCCACGGATCGGCCCAGAGGACCGCGCCATCGACGGACTCCAACGAGGCCCGCGCCGTGACTTCGAGCAGCCGCGCCCAGCTCGCGCCGAAGAAGCGGCCGAACGCCACAGGGTCCGCAGCCGCCATCTCGCGGAGAAGCCGCCCGAGCGAGCCCGACTTCTGCGTCCACTGGAGGATGCCGTAGCTGACGCCGTTGCCGTCGAGGTTCGCCTGCACGGACCAGTAGTTGCCCTCGTGCTCGCTCGTCTTGCGGAGCAGGGTCGGGATCCAATCGGTGATGAGGTTCTCCACTTTCTTCTCCAGTTTCTTGGCCGCCTTCCCGGCAGATTCTGCGGTCTGTTGCGCGGCTCGCCGGGCCGCCGGCGACGAGGCCGCTGCGGCGAGGAGGACCAGCCCGATGGCTCCCGCCCCGAGCAGGAGCGGCGTGTTGTTTGCTTTCATCGCGCCACCGCCGCGCCACCGCTGAACGGCAGCGACCCCGACACGGGCTCGATGTCCTCGTCGTCGTCCGCGTCGCCCGAGAGCAGGTTCCGCGGGATCGTCCGACCCCACCACCACCGCCCGGCCTCGGCCAGTTCGCCGAATTTGAGCCCGGAGTCGGGGGCCTGCGCCAGAAACGCCTGCCAGCCAGCCTCGGTCGGCGGGAGCACGTCCACACCCGCCGTTCCCGATGCGGCGCCCGCGTTGACCACGCGGAGGCCCGCTGGCGATACCACCGGGATCTTCTGGCTCTGGGCGTTGTAGTACGACACTTTCGCCAGCGCGCTCACCACGACATCGGCAACCTGCGGCCACGTCCGTTCGACCCACGCATCCGGCGCGTGCTGCCAGCCGACGCCCGACCAGTCGCCCGAGTAGCGGAGCCGATCGTTCGCGATCTGCCCGACCGCCTTGACCGTCGCCGCTTCCTCGTCGGCGGGGAAGGTCGCGCCGTAGTTCTCCGGCTTGAGCGCGCTGAACTTGGCGTCGTCCGACTTCGTGAGTCGCCATGCGCCTTCTCCCGCGCCACGCTGGCCGATCTGCCCGTCCTTCGTGACCTTCCCGAACTCGATGTAGTCGATGCGCGAGGCGTTCCACGCGCTCGACACACCGGCGCGCAGCCCCTCGTAGACGGGACCGCCGCCCTCGACGACGAGTACCGGCCGGTCGCGCACGACGCTCGCGGTCGCCGCCCAGGGCCACGCCTCGACGTTGACGCGGGACAGGTGCTTCAGGCGCTCTTCGGCCTCGCCGCGCAGGCGGGCAGCCTCGGTGCTGTCGCGGGTGCGCTCGGCGTTGCGGAAGCGGGCATTGATGGCGCGCAGCAGCTTCGACGCCTCGGCGGCGATCTTCTTCTTCGCTTCGGCCTCGCGCTGGGCGCGGACGGCTTCGAGGCGGGCGCGGGTCTGCTCAGGGTTGCGCGAGATCAGGAGCAGGATCTCCTCCGGTCCCATGTCCATCTGGGCGCCCGGGTTGTTGGTGTCCCGGTCCTGGGACTTCAGCAATTGCGTCATCCAACCCCGCTTCCCCTGGATCAGGTTGAAGCGGAGCCCGTCCTGACTGCGACGCGCGAAGTAGTAGTAGATGGAGATCGCGGCGAGCGTGTTGCCCTGACGCACGCCGCGCCCGTTGCGCTGTTGGAGAGTGGCCGGCTCCCACGGGAGATCGAGG
>CAJBVW010000533.1 GCA_903959175.1 uncultured Pseudomonadota bacterium | reverse complement strand
GCCATGCAGCCGCAGTCGACGGTGGTGCCGGCGAGGTCGAAGAGCAGGGTGTGGATCACGACGGCTCCGGGGCCAGGCGGGTGAGTCCGAGCAGGGCGACGGCCTCGGCGGCGGCGTCGACGAAGCGCGCGAGATCGTCGGGGAAGACCTGCCCGATGCAGCCGACGCGGAAGGACGGTACGCGGGTGAGGGAGCCCGGGTAGATGGCGAAGCCGCGCGCGCGGAGGGCCTCGTAGAAGGCGGGAAAACTCCAGGCGGGGTCGGCAGGGGCGCGGAACGTCACGATGATCGGGGCCTGCCGCTCTGCCGGGAGGAGCGGCACGAAGCCGAGGGCGGTCAGGCCATCGACCAGGACGCGGAGGTTCGCGGCGTAGCGGGCGCCGCGGCCGGCGACGCCGCCTTCGGCGAGGTGGAGGGTGAGCGCGGCGTCGAGCGCGAGCATCACGTGGGTCGGCGGCGTGAAGCGGAACTGCCCGTCCTTCGTGAGGCGCGCGGCCTGAGCGTGCAGATCGAGGGAGACGCTGTGGGCGTTCCCCGCGGTCTCGGCGAGCGCGGTGCTGCGGGCGAGCACGAACCCGAGGCCGGGCACGCCCTCGAGGCACTTGTTGGACGAAGCGGCCACGGCGTCGGCCACCACGCCCTCCAGGCCGATCGCGCCGAAGGCGGCCATCGCGTCCACGAGGAGGCGGCGGCCGTGGCGCGCGGTGATCGCCGCGATCTCCGCGATGGGCTCGAGCTGGCCGGTGGTCGTCTCGACGTGGACGGCGACGACGTGGGTGATGCCCGGGTCGGCGGCGAGGGCGCGGTCGAGGGCGTCGAGGTCGGGCGCGGCCTCCTCGTCGGCGACGAGGGGGACGACGCGGCGGCCGGCGCGGCGGAGGAGCTCGACGGCGCGGGCACCGTACACCCCGTTCACGAGCACGGCGGCGGCGCCGTCGCGGGGCACGAAGGTGCCGAGCATGGCCTCGACCGCGAAGGTGCCGCTGCCCTGGACGGGCACGGCCTCGAAGGCGCCGGGCTCGGGGGCGAGGGCGGCGAGGCGCGTGAGGATCCGCGCCGTGACGGCGAGGAAGGCGGGATCGCGCGAGCCGAGGTCGACCGTCATCGCCTCCCGCACGGCGGCGGCGGTGGTGAGCGGGCCCGGGGTGAGCAGCAGCGGCGTCATTCAGTCCTCCAGGACCCAGGCGTCCGTCAGGGTGAGGCAGGGGCCGACGGCGTCGCGACTGTCGATGACCACGGTGCGGTCGCAGACGCGCGCGTGGTGGCGGCTGAAGGCGCCGCGGTAGACCGAGCGCTCGACCGCGCAGGGCAGGCCCTCGGCGGCGAAGCGGGCGGACTCGGGGCGGAAGCCGACCTCGATCGGGCCGTCGGGGCCGGCGCTCTCGATCGGCGCGGCGAGGCCGGGGAGCGTGACGTGACCGCCGCGGCGCTCGGCGGCGAGCGTGTTGAGGATGCCGACGAAGTTCGCGACGAACCGCGTCTTGGGCCGGTGGTAGAGCTCGCGCGGCGCGCCGACCTGCTGGATCACGCCCTGCGCCATGACGGCGACGCGGTCGCACATCGAGAGGGCCTCCTCCTGGTCGTGTGTGACGAGGAGCACGGTCAGCCCGGCCTCGCGGGCGAGCACGGCGATCTGGTCACGGAGCTCTTCGCGCAGGCCGGCGTCGAGGTTGGAGAGGGGCTCGTCGAGGAGGAGGACGCGGGGCTTCGTCGCGAGCGCACGCGCAATCGCGACGCGCTGCTGCTGGCCGCCCGAGAGCGTGCCGGGCCAGCGATCGCCGAAGCCGTCGAGCCGCACGCGGGCAAGGGCGGCGCGCGCCACGGCGTCGGCGTCGGGCACCTTCCGCAAACGCAGCGGCCACGCGACGTTCTCCAGCACGTTCATGTGGGGCCACACGGCGTAGCTCTGGAAGACCATCCCGAGCTGCCGCGCCTCGGTCGGGACGGAGGTGCCGGGCCCGGCGACGAGCTGGCCGTCGACATGGACGGTGCCCGTATCGGGCGACTCGAGGCCGGCGACGATGCGGAGCGCCGTCGTCTTGCCACAGCCGCTCGGGCCGAGCAGGGCGAAGATCTCTCCCTTCTGGACGTGCAGATCGAGGGCGCGGAGGACCGGCTGGCCCCACGCCTTCGTCACGCCCGACAACCTCACGCCCATCGGGCCCTCCAGGCGATCGCGCGCGCGCCGACGAGCACGGCCACGACGACGATCATGGCGATGACCGCCGCCTGCTGGGGCGATCCGTAGCTCAACAGCTCGAAGAGCCGGGTGCCGAGCACCTCGGTGCCCGGGCCGCGCAGGAGGATGGACATCGAGACCTCGCAGAAGCTCGCCGCGAAGACGAGCCCCCACCCCGCGAGCATCGCCGGGGTGAGGAGGGGGAGCACGACGCGGAGCTGGGTTTGCGCCCAGCTTGCGCCGGAGATGCGGGCGGCCTCCTCGAGCGACCGATCGACCGTACGAACCGCGGCGCGCACGCCGTCGAGGGGGACGGCGAGGGACTTGGCGGCGTAGGCGATGCCGAGGAGCCAGGAGGTGTCCGCGAGCGCGAGCGCGAAGGTGGCGCGGTCGAGCACGATGACCCGGATCTCCTGGGAGAAGGCGAGGATCATCCCGAGCGCCATGACCGTGCCGGGGACGGCCCAGGGCGCGCGGGCGAGGGCGACGAGGGCGGAGACGGCGCGAGAGGGCGCGCGCTCGGCGGTGTGGGCGAGCAGCGCGCCGATGCCGACGGCGGCGGTGGCGGCGGCCGCGGCGAGGATCGTCGAGCGGAGGAGGGCGCCGCGGGAGCGGGGTTCGGCGAGGACCGCGCGCCAGTGTTCAAGGGTGAAGGCGTCGAAGTGGCCGAAGATCGGCGCCACGCTCGTGAGCGCGATGGTGCCGACGGGGAGCAGCACGGCGACGAACAGCCACGCATAGACGACGAGGGCGAGGGGCCCGGCGGGCGGGAGCGGGCGCGGCCGGGCGAGGCGCGCGCTGGCGTAGGCGCGCTGGCCCTGGAGGAGCCGGAGCATGGCCGGGAGCGCGACGCCCACACCGAGCAGGACGAGCGAGAGGCCGACGGCGAGGGGGCGGCCCTCGACCGGGGCGAGCTCGAGGGCGCGGTAGATGCGGAGCGTGAGCACCGGCACCGGCGGGGAGGCCGAGGCCCCGAGGAGGTAGGGGACACCGAAGCTCGCGGCGGCCGCGCTCGCGACGAAGGCGATGGCCGCGCCCACCGCTGGGAGCGTCAGCGGCAGGCTGATCGAGAGGGTCGTGCGCCACGCGGAGGCCCCGGCGACGCGCGCGGCCTCTTCGAGGACGGGATCGACGCGGCCGAGCGCGTCCCGCGTGGCGAGCGCCACCACCGGCGAGAGGTGCAGGCCGAGGACGCCGATCATCCCGACGAGGGTGTACGCGTTGATCGGCAGCCAGGCGGTGAGGATGCCGTTCGTCGGGTTCGCGAGGAGGATCCAGGCGATCGTCGTGACGTAGGGCGGCACGGCGTAGGGGAGGACGAGCGCGGCTTCCAGCGCGCGCGGGAGGCGGCGGCGCGCGGCCACCCAGCCGACCGGCACGCCGGTGAGCGCCGCGACGGCGGCGGAGCCCAGCGCGAGGAGCCCCGTGTTGACGAGCGCCTCGGTCTCTCCGGCGCGGAGGCCGGCCGCCGAGGACTCCGACGCCAACAGGGCGAGCGGCAGCCCGATGAACACTGCGAGCACGATCCCGATCGCGACGAGGACGAGCCGACGCGTCATCGCTGGAGGGCCGAGAGCCGCGTGCGGAGGTCCGGCGCGCGGGTGGCCGTGTCGGTCATGAACGTCTCGGGGAGCGGCGCGAGCACGATCTGATCGAGGGGGAGGGTGCCCGCGGGGGCCGGCGCGCCGGGGAACGGCGAGTGCATCCCGTTCTTCACGACGAGCGCCTGCGCGGTCTCGCCCATGAGCCAGTCCACGACGCGCTCGGCGGCGTCCACCTCGCGGCAGTCCGTCGGGATCGCGAGCGGCCCGGGGATGGGGATGGCGCCGTCCTCCGGGTAGATGATCCGGGTCGAGTCGGGCTTGGTGAGCAGGTTGTTCAGCAACACGACGCCCACGGGCTTCTCGCGGCTCTCGATGCGCCCGAGGACCGCCGAGTTCCCGCCGGCCATCACCCACCCGTTCGCGTCCAGGCTCTCCAGGAAGGGCTCGCCGTGGAGCTGGTCCCACGCGGAGACCGTGGTGAACGCGGTGCCGGAGGAGAAGGGGTCTCCGCTGGAGAAGGTGCCGCGCCAGCGCGGGTCGGCGAGGTCCGTGAAGCGGGTGGGGGCCTCCCCGTCCTTCGGCGCGCCGAGGACCATCAGATCGATGCGGTGGGGCGCGTACCAGGGGGTCACCCACGCGCGCGGTAGCTCGAGCGCGCGCGGGGAGACGTAGGCGCGGAGCAGTCCCCGCCGGGCCAGATCGACGTACCAGGAGGGATCCGAGGTCGCGACGACGCACGCGGGGCTGGCGCCGGCGGAGTGTTCGGCCTCCCAGCGCTGGGCGATCTTCTCGGAGCCGCCCTGGAACCACTGGACCTCGACGTCGGGGAGGTCCTTGGCGATGGCGGCGGCGAACTGGTCGACCTGATCCTGGTAGATCGCGGTGTAGACCCACACGGTGGGGCGCGCCGAGATGCGGGCGACGTCGGGCGGGCCGAGCTCGACGCGGCAGGCGGAGAGGAGGAGGAGGAGCACGGCCGCACCCTATCGATCGTCCCGCACGATCCGGTGACGAACGGGCGACGGTTGCGGGGGTGGGCGACGCGGGGCGCTCGACGAACGCCCAACCCGCAGGCTCAGGCCGCGCGGCCAAGCCCCGCGAACCACGCGGTCATCGCGGCGTGCAGGCGCGCCACCTGCGGCAACACCGCCGCGTCCAGGCGCGTGTCCCCGTGCGTGAGCAGGCGCGTGACGCAGAGGTGCGCGTCGGGGAGCCAGCCGGCGAGGGCGACCGACTCGGTGAAGGGGATCACGGCGTCGTCGGTGCCGTGCAGGAGCGTCACCTGCGCGCGCACGTCGGCCGCGACGGGGCGCACGTCGAGCGCGCGGAGCACCGGGGCGGCCTGGGCCAGGAGCAGGGGCGCGAGAGCCCGGGCGTGCCATCCGCCGCGCAACAGGTCGTCCACGAGCGCGCCGTCGCCGTCCGAGAGCGCGGCGCGGGCCGCGGGGAAGGCGGGGGCCGTGCGGCGCAACGAGTCGTCCGCGAGCCAGGCGTCCAGGGCCTCGCAGAGGGCGCCCCTCCAGCCGAGCGCGGGGGGGCCGAAGTTCCGGAACAGGACGAGGCGGCCGTAGGGGTCGGCGCCGGGGGCCTCGAGGAGGTGCCGGACCGTTTCGGACACGCTCCCGCACGCGCCGACCGCGCACACGGCCGTCACCTGCGTGGCGGTCTGCGCCGCGGCCCGGAGCGCCATCGCCGCGGAGAAGCTGGGCGCGAAGATGCCGATGGCGCCGCGATCCGCGCCGGGGTCCCCCCGTGAGTGGAGGCCCCCGGGCGCGGTGAGGAGCCCGGCGATGCGCTCCACGTCGGCGCTCCCGACCCGCAGCCGGGCGGTGTCGGGGAGCTCCGGGGCCAGGACGGTGCAGCCGGCGAACGCGAGCGCGTGGCACACGGCGTCCATCCGCGGATCGTCGGCACCGCGCAACGTGAGGCCGTGCAGCGCAAGGACGGTCCAGCGCGGGCGCGAGGGGGTGTAGCGCCAGGCGCGGAGCCGCTCGTCGCCGAGGCGCAGCTCGGTCGGCGTGCGTGTCCCCGTGCGCCAGCCGCCGGGGCGCGCGGAGGCGAAGAGGAACCGGGCGGCGGCGAGGGAGGCGCGCATCGCCGGAATGTGCCTGCGCCCCGGGGCGGGAGCGCGAACGTCCGGTGGCGATCCGGCGACAGTTGCGGGCACCCCCGCCGCGGTGTGGGCGCCGGCGCCAACGTGAACGGCCCCGAAAGGTCGCCGCGCGGTCACGCGGGGGAGCGGGGGCCGCGGCTAACGGGTCGACCACCCGACGGGTGGATTGGAGGCCTCTTGCATACCCTCTTCGCCCCCATCGTCCCTGCTGTCCCGCGCGACCGGCTCGAGCGCGAGGTCGCCGCCCTCCCCGCCGAGGCGCGCCTCTGCGAGCAGGGCGCCTTCTCGGTCTTCGTGGCCCCGGCCCACCTCATCCCCGACCTCCTCACCGAGATCGGCCGCCTGCGCGAGCTCACCTTCCGCGCCGCCGGCGAGGGCACGGGCCACGCCCTCGATCTCGACGCCTTCGACGGCTGGTACGAGCACCTCTTCTGCTGGCACCACGACACGGGCAGCGTCGTCGGCGCCTACCGCCTCGCCGCGCTCGACACCCTCCTCCCCGCCCACGGCGTCGAGGGCCTCTACACCTCCACCCTCTTCGACTTCGACCGCGACGTGCTGGGCAGCCTCTCCGACACCGTCGAGCTCGGCCGCTCCTTCGTCCGCCTCGAGGTCCAGCGCTCCCCCGTCGCCCTTCCGCTGCTCTGGCGCGGCATCGGCCGCTGGCTCGCCCGCCGCCCCCACCTGCGCCGCCTCCTCGGCGCCGTCAGCATCGACGCCCGCTACACCCCCACCTCCGTCGCCCGCATGGTCGGCTACCTGCGCGGCCGCCACGTCGCCTCCGTCCGGCCGGGCGCGGTCCGGGCGCGCTCCCCGTGGTCCCCGGTCAGCGCCGCCGCCGCTCGCGCCTGCGCCGAGGGCGCCTTCCTGCCCGACCTCCCCTCCCTCGGCCGCGCGGTCGAGGCCGAGGAGCCCGACGGCCGCTCGCTCCCCGTCCTCTTGCGCCAGTACCTCAAGCTCGGCGCCGAGGTCCTCGACACCGGCGTCGACCCCGCCTTCTCCGACGTGGTCGACGCCCTCGTGCTCGTCGACCTCGACGCCGTCGAGCCCGCCCGCCTCGCCAAGTTCATGGGTCCGGACGGCGCCGCGGTCTTCCGCGCGGGCGCCCGGCGGCGGGGTCCGGGGAGCGTGGCGGCGTAGGTTGGAACATTGGTTTGGCCGCTTGGTTTGGCCACTTGGTTTGGCCACTTGGTTTGGCCACTTGGTTTGGCCGCTTGGTTTGGCCGCGCCGGCTGCGCCGGCCGGGTGCTATCGGTCGGCGCGGACGCCGCCCGACGGAGCCCGGCGCGGCGCCGGTCTCCGCCCTTCGGGTGACGCCCCCTCGCGGGGCGCGGGCCGACCGGCTAGTCGCACGAGGTGCCGCTCGTTCCCTCAACATCCCCGCGTCCCACCGCGTGAGCGCCCCGCTCGCCGAGGCGGGGCCCGCCCCGAGGGCCCCCGCGCGGGGCCGCGCGCGCCGGGTGGCGGTCGGCCTCGTCGTGGCGTATCTCCTCATGATGGGCCTCCTCGCCGTCCTCGAGCGCAGCCTCCTCTTCCCGGCCCCGACGCTCCCGGAAGGCTGGCTCGCCGCCGAGGCAGAGGCGCAAGGGGCGCGCGTGCTCGCGCCCGTCGCCGAGGACGGCACGCGCCTTTACGGGTGGCACCTGCCCGCGCCCGCGTCCCGGGGGGCCGTCGTGTGGTTCGAGGGCAACGGCGGCTCCGTCGGCATGCGGCCCGGCGCCTTCCGCCGCCTCACCGACGCCGGTTGGGATGTCGTCCAGGTGAACTACCGTGGATACCCCGGCAGTGAGGGCACCCCGAGCGAGGCCGGCCTCCGGATGGACGCCCGCGCCGCCTGGGCCGTGGCGAAGGGCCTCGGCGGCCCCGTGTGGATCTACGGCAAGTCCCTCGGCGGCGGCGTTGCCATCGGCCTCGCGGCCGAGCGGTGCGACGCCGACGACGCCCCGCTCGCCCTCGTGGTGGAGAGCACCTTCGCCAGCGCCGCGCGTGTCGGCCAGGAGAGCCTCCCGTGGGCGCCCGTGGGCCTCGTCATGCGGAACCGCTTCGACAGCCTCGCGCGCGCGCCCCGCGTCACCGCGCCGGCCCTCGTCCTCCATGGCGACGCTGACACCCTCATCGGCCCGCGCCACGCCGAAGACCTCTCCGCCGCCCTCCCGAACGCGCGGGTCGAGCGCTTCTCCGCGGCCGGCCACAACGACGAGCTGCTCACGACGGATCGCGGCTGGGCCGCCCTTACCGCGCTCCTCAAGGCGGCGGCGGTCGGGGCCGGGCGGTAGCGTGCGCCGGCGTGGCGGCCCTCGCGTAGGGGCGGCGGGCCGCCCGGCGGCGGCGCTCGCGGGCCTGGCGTGGG
>CAJBVW010000532.1 GCA_903959175.1 uncultured Pseudomonadota bacterium | reverse complement strand
CTCCACCCGCAGCGGCCGGTGGTCCGACCCCGCGCCGGTGCCCACCGCGATGGCCGTCACCGTGAGGTCCCGCGACACGATCAGGTGGTCCAGTCGCGACGGCGGCAGCGGGAACACCCCGTTCGGCCAGGTGAAGCCGAACCCATGCCCGGCGAGGTCCCACGCGTCGTCTGCCACGCCCGCGATGTCCGTGAAGAAGCGGCTGTAGGGCGAGGCGTTCAGGTCTCCTCCCACCACGAAGGACTCCCCGCGCCCAGCCCGCGCGCGCAGATCGGCAGCGACCTCGTCCAGCGCCACGCGGTGCAGGTACGCGTAGTCCGGCGTCCGCGGCGGCAAGGTGTGCACGTTCAACAGCTCGATGACACGTCCCTCCCAACTGATCGACGCCCGCGTCTGCGGCAGCCCCGTCAGCTCGAAGTCACCCGTCGTGTCCAGCGGTAGTCGCGACGCGATCGCGCTCCCGAAGCTGTCCTCGCGCACCACCTGCCAGCCCTCGGGCCACCCCGCGAAAAGCCCCTGCTCGTCCAGCACCGCGTGCCACATCGGCGAGAGCTCCTGCAGCAGCACCACGTCGGCGTCGGCATCGAAGATCTCCTGGGCCAACGCCGCGGGTGACGGGTGGACCATCAGGAGGTTGGCCGAGAGGATCGACAACGCCGGCCCGCATGCCGAGGGCGGCGTGCGCGGCAACAGTGGGGGTACCACCAGCCAAAGGTGCCAGAGCGCCACCGGCGCCACGACGGCCGCGAGCCGGGGCTTGCGCGCCCACGCCGCGAGCGCCAGCACGGGCCAGGCCGCCGCGTACACCCACAGCGAGAATTGGTTTAGGACCACCAGCACAAAGCCCGCGTCGTGCGCGACGAGGCGAACGGCCAACATACACACCATCCCGACGGCAGCGGGCCAGGCGAGCGCGAGGGCGAGGCGGGTGGGCGTGGACATCGTCGGTGCATCCTAAGGCGGCTTCGGGCGCCCCACGGCATTCAGGGCGCCGCCACGCCCGCGGCCGGCGCGAGCGCCACGTAGCCCTGCACGCGGATGCCCATCGGGACGAGGGGCGCACGATCGAGCTCGACCACGGTCTCGACGAAGCGGGCGTCCTGGCGATCGGTGGGGTCCTCGGTGCGGACGTTCTTGCGACCCACGCGCCGCGCGACCTCGACCACGCGCCCGCCGATGTCCTCGGCGGCGCCCTCGATCCGCACGCGCGCGCGCTGCCCGACGGCCACGCTCAGCGCGTCCCGCTCGTTCAGATCGAGGCGCGCGCGCAGGCGGCTCGTGTCCCCGGTCACGACGGCGGGGGCGGTCGGCGTGGCGGCCTCGCCCGCGCGGACGAGCACCTGGAGGACCTCGCCGTCCGCGGTCGCGCGCAGCTCGTGCTGGGCGATCCGGGCGGCGGCGAGAGCCTCGCGGGCCTCGGCCGCGCGGAGCCGACCGGCGGCCTGGTCCACGCGCGCGGCGGCCGCCGCTGCGGCCGACACGTCGGCATCTCGCGTGCGTTGGGACCGGTCGCGTTCGTCGACGGTGGCTGCGTCGCGGGCGAACAGCGCGGCCGTCCGGTCGAACGTGGCGGTCGCGGAGGCGGCGCGCGCGGCGGCGGCGGCGGCGTCCCCGCGGGCG
>CAJBVW010000531.1 GCA_903959175.1 uncultured Pseudomonadota bacterium | reverse complement strand
GCCGCCGGAGGGCGTCTACGAGTACGGCCAGATCGGGATCGGCACCTGCCTGTCGGGCCCGAACGACCTCGTCTTCCTCGACGAGGGGCGGATCCTCGCGGTCACCAACGCCAACCCGTGGAAGGACTTCACGGGCGGCTCGGCGCTCTTCCTCGACCTCTCCACGGTCGACTACAGCCTCGGGCGCAACGTCATCGCCCCCGCCGGTACGACGGACGGCGTGTCCGCCAAGGCGCTGGACATGCCGTCGTTCTCCGGACCGATGGACTACGCCGCGTCGCGTGGACTGCTGCTGGTCACCAACCGCCTCTCCGAGGGCGCCCGCACCCGCGAGGCGTTCGACGATCTCTGGTTCATCGACGTGTCGGACCCCTCCGCGCCCGCCTTCGCGGACGACCTCGGCCCCGACGGCCCCACGCTCCCCGTCGGCTACGACCCCGTGGCCGTCCACTACGCCCCCTCGACCGACCTCGCCTGGGTCGTGAACCGCACGGCCCACACCGTCGCCATCGTCGACATGGCGGCCTCCCCCGTGGCCCTCGTGCCCCCGGGCGGCCCCGCGCGCCTCGAAGAAGGGGACTTCATCGACGTCGACGGCAGCGGCAGCCACGCCGGCTTCGTCGCGCTGGCGAGCGTCGAGATCCCCGAGGGCGCCGAGCCCGACCGCGTCGCCCGCGTGTGGGACCTCGACTGGAACGTCGGCACGCTCCGCGCCTGGATCCCCTCGGCGGACGGCGCCTACCGCGTCACCGGCAACGGCGAGACCCTCTGGACCCGCGCCGCGGCCCCCGTCGATCTCGACCTCGCGGACGCCGACGGCGAGGTCCTCGCCGTCCAGGACCCGCACTTCTTCCTCGAGAACCCCAGCGCCTCGAGCGCCATCTCCCGCATGGTCTTCGTGGACCAAGGCCTCATCCGCGCTGCCGACGCGACGGACGCCCTCGAGGCCTGGGGCTTCGAAGAGCCGGTCCTCCTCGAGCCCTCCTCCGGGTGGGACGCCGAGCTCGGCGGCCCCGACATGATCGTGGAGGACGGCACCTGGTACCTCTTCTACGACGGCGGCAGCGGCGCGGACCACGCCGTCGGCCTCGCGGCCAGCAGCGACGGCGTCAACTTCTCCCGTGTGGACGACGCGCCCCTCTTCGCCATCGACGGCGCCTCCGTGACCGACCCGTTCGTCCTCTGGGACGACCAGGCCAACCGCTGGCGGATGTACTACACGCTCGACGGCGCCTCCATCGGCGAGGCCACCAGCGAGGACCTCACGGACTGGACCGTCGCCGGTAGCTGGGCGCCGCCCGCTGGCGCCTGGGCCCCCGTTGTCGGGTACATCAACGGTCGCTTCCACCTCTACTACACGACGGTCGGCGCCGACGGGGACGCCCTCGCCGAGGCCGTCAGCGTCGACGGCTCGACGTGGACCGAGCTCGGCACCCCCTTCACGCCCGACGCCGGCTCCGACCTCTCCGGCGGCATCGCCCTCCAGGTCGCCCCCGAGGAGGACTTCGTCCTCACCGACCAGGGCGGCGACAGCTTCCCCGTTACCGTCGTCCCCGGCGCGACCGAGGAGAGCCTCACCGGCGGCTGGGCGCTCCGCGTGGCCGTCGGTCAGGTGGCCGACCCCGCCGACGTCGACATGGCGGGCCTCCGCCTCGACAGCGTCTACGACGGCGCCGCGTGGTTCACCTACACGGACGACAGCGGCGTCTCCTCCATCGGCACCGGCACCCTCGTCGGAGACGACGTTCTCCCCGCCTCGGGCGCGGTGCTCGAGGCCGGCGCGGGTGGCGACCACGACGCCGTGGGCGCCGCCAGCCCCGTCGTCACCGAGATCGGTGGCCAGTGGGTGATGTACTACGCCGCCATCGGCGAGGAGATCACCACGATCGGCCGCGCCACCAGTGACGACGCCGGCCTGACCTGGACCGCCGATACCGCCCCCGTCCTCACCGGCGCGGCGGACTGGGAGTCCGTCGCGGTCGAGCCCGGCAGCGTGCAGGTGCTGGACGACGGCACCATTCGCCTCTGGTACACGGCGTTCGACGGTACGAACTACCGCATCGGCCTCGCCGAGTCCTCCGACGGTGCCGCCTTCACCCGCGTGCCCGGCCCCCTCGCGGACTGGGCGTTCGGCGCCGGCGCGCCGGGCGACTGGTACGACAACGGCGTGCGCGACCCCTACGTCGTGCGCGACGGCGACATCGACCGCATGTGGTTCACCGGCGACAGCGGCACCGCCACGCAGATCGGCTACGCCGAGCGCGCCAGTGATGACGACGAATGGGTGTCCGCCACCTCCGACGAGGGCACCGAGCGCCCCGTGCTGGCGGCGGCGCTGGGCGGCTTCGGCATCGGCGGCGTGGGCCGCCCGGTCGTGCTCCCGTCGGACACCGGCTGGACCCTCTGGTACACCGGCCTGGACGGCGCCCAGGGCCGCGTCGGGCGCGCCGTCGGCGCCTCGGTCGACCGCTTCCACCGCGACCTCCGGATGCCCACCGTGGCGGACGCCTGGTCCTTCACCAACGTGCCCGCCCGCGAAGGCGAGACCCTCAGCCTCGACCTGACGGTCGACGGCGGGAACATCGCCGGCGGCGGCTGCTCCGCCATCGCGGAAGACGAGGATCGCGGCTTCCTCTACGTGGGCTGCAAGCTGGTCCCGTACGTCTACGTCGTCGACATCCGTGACGACAGCACCGCCGGCTTCGACGACCTCAACTACCTCGACGTCGAGAGCGTCATCCTCATCGAGACGAGCACCGGCTCCGATTCGGGCATGCGCGGCCTCGTGGTGGACCGCGACCGCGGCTGGCTCTGGGGCATCGCCGACGAGCCCGAGGCTATCTACGCGATCGACCTGACGCTCCTCGAGGACAACGCCGACGTCGAGCTCTTCCGCGAGCAGGTCGTGGCGATGCTGCCGCTCCCGCGCGCCGGCTCCCGCGGCGGCGAGAACGACCAGGGCCCCGAGACCCAGAGCTCCGTCGGCCCGGCAAACCTCGCCTTCCACCCGGACGGCCGGCACCTCGTCGTGACCAACTTCAACGGCAACAGCGTGTCCGCCTACGACCTCGCGGTCGGGCCGGTCGCCACGCTCGTCGCCCAGACGGACGGCGTCGGAGAGAACCCGTACGCCCTGCGCTTCTCGCCGGACGGCTCGCTGCTCGCGGTCGCGAACTACGCCGGGGAGGTGGAGGACGCCCACACCGCCTCGTCGATCGCGCTGCTCGACGGGGATCCCACGAGCCCCACCTTCCTCCAGGCCAAGACCTGGCTGGTGAACAAGTGATCGCTCGTCCCCTGCGCTTCGCCCCGCTCCTCCTGCTGCTCGGCTGCTCCGAGACGCTGGACCTCATCTCGCTCCGCTTCGACGGCCCCATCGCCGCGGCGGTGCTCCCCGCGGACGCCGGTCCGTGGGAGGTCCCCGTCGGCTTCGTGGCCAACAGCCGCGACGGCACCATCGTCCCGCTCGACCTGAAGATGGGCCGGCACCTCACGGATGACCCGAGCGCCTCCTTCCTCCGCGCCGCGGGCATCCCCACCGGCGACACCCGCATCCTGGCCGACGTCGCCGTCGTCGCAGGGGACGCCGGCTCCGTCACCCTCTGGGCGATCGACTCCGCCTCCGGGCAGGTCCTGCGCGTCCCGTACGTGCTCTCGGTCGACGAGGACGGCTTCCCCGAGGAGCCCGCGCCCACCGCGACCGACCCCGTCTTCGTCGACGTGGACGGCAGCGGCGACAGCCCCACGCTCACCGACATCACGCTCCGCGCCGGGTACACCACCACGGAAGACTGGAGCGTCGGCTACGACGGCGCGCGCTGGTGGGCCACCGGCAGCCGGAGCGGCCTGCAGAGCAAGGAGCCCTTCGACGGGCAGGAATACGACAGCAACAACCGCGAGGTCTCCTTCCTCCTCGACGGCACCGCCACCGCGGGGGACCGCTTCGAGTTCTCCACCGACACCGGCGTGCGCGAGTACACCTTCAGCGGCGCGCTGCCGACGGCGCTCTTCGCGCAGGACGGCCGCGTCTACGTCTCCGTCGCGAGTGACTCCGGCGTCGTCGTCATCTACGACGGCGTCACCGGCGAGCAGGTCGGCGTCGTCGACCTCGGCGCCCAGCCCCTCGGCGCGGGCGCGCAGCCCGGCCGCATGACCGGAGCCCCCGACGGCCGCATCTTCGTCGCGGACGCCGCGCTCCCCCTCGTCTGGGAGCTCCGCTTCGACCTCGAGCTCGACCCCGCCGCCGTCGTCGTAACGCCCATCTCCGTCGCCGCGCCCGCCGTCGACGTCGCGTGGCAGGGTGGCTACGACCGCGAGGGCCAGGCGTTCGACCACCTCTTCGTCGCGCCCGTCGGGGCCCTCCGCGTCGACGTGTGGGACCTGACCGCCCAGGCCTGGGTCGACCCCAACCCCGCCACCCAGGCCGTCGAAGGCGTGTTCCTCGGCGCCCCCGTCGTCGGCCTCGCCGCGAGCGTCGGCGACGTGTGGCTCCCGCACCTCACCGAGTGGGGCGCGTCCCCCCGCGTGCCGACGATCTCCGTCGCGACCGCCGACGGCTTCACCTACATGCTCGAGGCCTCCGACGGCTGCGGCGTGTACGACGAGGTCGGCGCCTACGCCGAGAACACCAGCACGGACGACGGCTCCGCCATCTACATCTCGCTCGACGACCAGGGAGACACCTCCGACTCCCTCCTCGAGTACGACGACGGCACCGGCTTCCAGGTCGTCCCCTCGACCTGCGGCGGCGTCGCCCGCAGCGAGACCTGGACCGTCCGCTACGACAGCGGCTCCCTCTCCTGGGAGGTCGAGGGCTCGCTCTCCGGCGTGCAGGCCAACCGCGCGCTGGACGGTGACCGCTACCTCTCGGACGGCGGCGCCATCTCCTTCGTCATCACGTCCGGTGCCCGCCCCCCGACCGACGGCGACACGTTCATGTTCCGCATGAACGAGGGCCTCCGCGTCTTCCGCGGCCTCGACTCCACGCTGGACGGCACCGTCGACCGCGCCTGGGAGTTCCCCGGCCGGCCCGTCGCCTACGAGACCCTCTCCGGCCCCACCGGCGGCGGCTGGGACCCCGTCGACCGCCGCCAGTTCGTGCTGCTGCCGGTCACCGACAGCGACTTCGCCGCGCAGCTCGCGCTCGACACCGGCAAGTCCGAGCTGATCTGGGAGTAGGCGGCCCGCGCCCTCGTCCGGCGCGCCCTACGCCACGGTCATCACCGCGGCGCGCTGCTCCCTGAGGCGGCGGGCGGCGTCCGTGTCGCCGAGGGCATCCTCCACGACGGCGGCGTGCTCGAGGGTGCGCAACAAGCCGCGGAGATCCTGCACGCGCACCTGGAGCCGCACGGCCTCGCGGTAGCCGGCGCGGGCCTCGGGGAGCCGACCGGCTGCGGCGGCGATGTCGCCGAGGAGGCGGGCGCACGCGGCGTTGGCCGGGGCCTCGCCGAGGGTGGCGTACAGCGTCGCGGCCTGGCGCGCGGCGGTGGCGGCGCCGTCGTGATCGCCCCGGCGGAGCAGGAGATCGGCGCGGCGGCGGAGCACGTTCGCGTGCAGAAGCGGATGCTCGGCGGCGAGCCCGCCGAGCGCGTGCAGGAGCCGCTCCGCGCGGCCGTACTCGCCGCGGACGATGGCGAGCGACGCTTCGGCGAGCCGCAGGTTGGCGCGCTCCAGCGGGGCGGTGGTGGCGGCGTCGACCGTGGCGGCGACCTGCTCGTGGAGGGT
>CAJBVW010000530.1 GCA_903959175.1 uncultured Pseudomonadota bacterium | reverse complement strand
CGCGACCGGGAGCGTCGCGAGGGCGAGCACGAGCGCCTTCGGGTCGGTGGCGAGGGCCGCCGCGAGCGCTGCGCCGAAGAGCGCGAAGCCCCATAAGCGCCCACGGCTCGCGACGACCAACCCGGCGACGACGCAGGCGGTCTCCAACATGTAGAGGGGGTAGGGCGTGGCGGCGTCGAAGTGGTGGTGCACGGTCGGGACCGTCACCAGCAGGCCGATGCCGACGAGGGTGGCCGCCCGGCCGAAGAGCGCGCGCCCGACGATCCAGAGCGGCACCGGCAGCAGCAGCATCGCGCCGCGGCTGACGGCCTGGAGGGCCACGTCGAGCTCCACGCCCGCGCGCGCCGAGACGAGCGCGGTGAGCGCCGGGTAGAGCGGGTAGCGGTTGGCGCAGTAGAAGACGGGGTCGTCGAAGCGGAGGGCGTAGGCCTCGAGCAGCGTGTCGTGCCAGTCGATGCCCGAGGCGAGCCAGTCGGGGTCCTGCGCGGCGAGGGCGCGCGTCCAGCCGAGCACCCAGGCGGCCGCCGCGCCCACCGGTAGCACCCACGCGGGCACGCGCCCGAGCGCGGCCTCAACGCGGGCCGCGCGCGGGCCGACCCACGCCACGAGCGTGCCGAGCGCGCCGGCGAGGAGGAGCGCGCCGTAGGCGACGACGTCCTCGCCGCGGCTCGTGGCGGCGGAGCGGGCCGGGTTCGTGAGGTCCGCCGGCTGGAGGAGGGCGACGATGGCGACGGCCGTGCCCGCCGTCACGAGCGCGGGGAGGAGCCACGGCGGCGCCGCGCGGAGGCGGGCGAGGAGGGCGCGCGGGCTCACGACGAGCTGCCCACGGCCGCCCGGCACGTCGGAAGGGGCGCGGCGGGGGCGAGGGGGCGAGAGCGCACGCGGGGACTATACGCGGCGGCGGGGCGCGAGCGGCGCGCGTGAGGGGGCCGGAGGGCGCGGCGCCCCCGCACGGCCCGGCGCACGAGGGGGCCCGGCGCCGCGGTCCGGCGGGGCGCCGCTCGGGGCGGCCCGCCGACCGAGGCCGACCGGCCGAGCCCGCAGGACACCGACCCCCGCCCGGCGGGGGGCACGCCCGGAGGACGCAGGGCCTGTCCCTCGATCCCCTACCGCACCGACATCCACGGGCTCTTCACCCCCGTGGTCTCGATCTCCCACCACCCCTTGCGCCCCGGGACCGCGCGCGCCGCCACGGACGCCGCCACGGACGCCGCCACGGACGGCACGGCCGTGCCGTCCTCCCCGAGCACCGTGACCACCGGTTTGCGTGGCCACGGGAAGCGCACCCAACCCACCGCCGGTTGGACGAGCACCGGCCCCGTGCCGAGCGAGGCGACCAACGTGTCACGCGCCGAGTACACCATGTCGGTGAGCTCCTGGCGCGTGCCGATGGTGAGCAACGCCTGGGTGCAGGAGGCGAGCGGGGCGCCGTCGGTGGAGGCGAAGGAGACGGCCGCCCAATTCTCGAGCGCCACGTCCAGGCCGGAGAGGCCGCGGACGCCGTCACCGGTGACACCCGGGGCGCCGGGCGGGCCGACGCGCACCTGGAGCGTGGGTTGGTCGAGGAAGAGCAGGCCGGGGTCCGGCCACCACCCGACGCCGGGCGCGGGCGCGCCGGGGATGACGGGCGGCGGGGTGGGTGCGAAGGAGGTGCGCACCTTCTGGCGGAGCGCGGTGGCGGCGTCCAACAGGCCCCAGGGTTGGTAGTTGGAGGGGCGGCGGATGACGTCGGCGTCGCCGGTGCGGAGCCGCGCGACGTCCTCGGAGAAGTGGAGGGGCAACGCGCCGGACGCGCGGGGGAGCTGGCCGCTGCGGAAGGCGGAGGAGGCCGCGGGCATCTGCGCGAGGAGCACCGGAGCGGTGCGGAGCTCGGCCCAGTGGGCGAGGGACTTCAGGTCGCGGGTGAAGGCAGAGTCCGCCCAACTGAACCACACCACCATGTCCCAGTCCTGCAGCGACGCGAGCGCGGCCCAGAGGAAGGCGCCCTCCGCGCGGTAGGGGTTGGGGCTCGGGTGGCCGAGCTCGGAAATGGCGACGGTGTGGCCCTCCGTGGCGGTGGAGAGCCGGCCGAGGAAGGCCTCCGGCGTGGCGAGCGCGCTGCGGTTGTCCGTCATGTTGTCGTGCATGTAGTCCCACTCGAAGTGGGCGTCGGAGTACTTCCAACTGTCGCGCAGGACCTGGATGTGGGGGAGGTCGTAGGAGATGGACGGCACGATCGGCGCGCGGAAGCCCATCGCCCGCGCCTGGGCCTCCAACGTGCGGTACCACCCCTCCTCGACGCCCGCGTAGAAGGTGTAGAGGTCGGAGGTGCGCGCGGCGGGGTAGCGGTCGAAGGTGGGCGGGAAGCGGGGCTCGCGTGCCACGTTGCCGGCCGCAAGCGACTCCCCGCGCACCAACCCGGGGTTGACGCTGCCCACCCACGCCTTCTGGAGCGCGGCGTCGTCCGGGTACTTCGCGGCGAGCCACGCGTTCCACCGCTCGTCCAGCCGGGCGAGGTGGGTCGCTGGCAGGTTCTCGATGCCGAAGCCCCAGTTCGCGAGCAGCGAGTGCTCGTTGGAGAGCTCGAGGGTGACCACCATGGGGTCCTCCGCGAGGCGGAGCTTCGTGTACGGGTTGGTGCGGCCCCAGAAGGACTGGAACCAATCCTGGTACGCGGCCGTCCACGAGGGGACGAACATGGTGGAGAGCTTGTGCCCGCTCGGCACGCCGGGCGCCCACTCCGCGACGCCGTCGGCGGCGGTGAAGGCGCGGGCGGTCGCCACCTCCAGGAACAGGGAGATGCCCTGCTCGCGCAGCTTGGCGACGAACCAATCGAGGCGGTCCACCTGCTCCGGATCCAACAGCGGTTGGCCCGGCTGTCCACGCTTCGGGTTCATGACGCCGTTGGGCGCGTCCTGGTCGATGTGGTGGAAGCGGACGAGGTTGAAGCCGAGCCGGGCGAGGGTCTGGGCGTAGGCCTCGGCGTCCTCCTTGGGGGGGAAGGCAGGGCCGGCGACGATGTTGATGCCCCAGAAGCGGGCGGGGGTGCCGTCCTCGTAGACGAGGTGGCCGTCCGCGGCCTGCGCGACGAAGCCGTGCTTCCCGATGGGGCCCTCCACCGGGAGCGCCTGCGGGATGGGCCCTGTCACGTTCCACGCGGGCACGAAGGGGTACCAACTCGACGTGTCGTGGCGGGACACCGCGGCGAGGGCGGGCACATCCGTGGCGGCGGCGGCGAGGCAGAGGGTGTGGGAGGGATCCGCGGCGTCCACCCGCACCTTCGTGAGGACCACGCCGGGCCGACCGGTGGGGACCACCCAGCGGGTGCCCACCACGGGGGCGCCCATGGCGTCGAGGCCGATCGACACGGGCACGGCCTGACGCAACACCACGGGCACGGGCAGGATGTCCTGGCCCCACCGGAGCCGGAAGGGGAGCTCGACGCCGTCCGCGAAGGTGAGGGTGACACGCAGGGCGGGGCCCGAGGCGTTGGGAGGGCCCTCGACCACCCAAGTGAGCGAGAGGGTGTCCGCCGGGGCGCCCACGGGGAGGTCGACGAAGCCGGGGAGCTTGGGGTCGGCCTTGCTCTTCAGGCACGCCACGTCGGGGCCGCCGCCGGCCACGCGGTCCCGGTTGAAGGCGGGGCCGAGCGGGAGGTCAGCGGCCGCGGCGCCGGGGAGCGCGAGGAGGGCGGCGAGGAGCGCGAGGAGGGACATTCACTCGACGTAGCCGAGCGCCTTGAGCTCCTCCACCTGCTTCGCCTTCTCGCTCGCGCCCATCGTCGGCGCGACACCCGTGTTTTCACCGTCAGGGAGGCGGGCGCGGAAGGCGTCCGCGGCGGCGGCGAGGCCGGCGATGGCGTCCTTCCCGGCGGGGTCCTCCGCGGTGAGGGCGGTGGCCTCCGACGGGTCCTTCGAGAGGTCGTACGCGGCGAGGAAGCGGCCGGTGAGGCGGTCCTCCGTGAGCTTCCAGACCCCGTCGGAGACGGAGAGCTGGCCGTCGCGCTCGGCGATGAGCGGGGAGGTCGTGCCGGCGAGCAGAGAGCGGCCCTGCCACGCGGCGGGCGCGGGGGCGCCGGCGAGGGCGGCGAGGGTGGGCGCGATGTCGATGAGGCTGGCGGGCGCGGCCTCGCGGCGGGGGGCGAGGCCCGGGGCGCGCAGGACGAGGGGCACGTGGGTGAGGGCCTCGGCGGTGGTGCCGGCGTGGCCGATCTGGTCGTGCTCACCGAGGAGCTCGCCGTGGTCGGAGGTGAGGACGACGGCGGTCTCGCCGGCGAGGCCGGAGGCGTCCAGCGCGTCGAGGATGGCCCCGACGCTGGTGTCGGCGTCGCGCACGCTCGCCAAGTAGATGCCGCGGAACTCCTCGAGGCGCGTCGCTTTGTCGGCGGCGGACGCGGTGGCCCAGTGGGCGTAGCTGACCTGGGTGTCGATGGGGGCGGCGCCGACGGCGGTGCGCGAGGCCTCGGTGGGCTTGAGCGGCACGTGCGGGGCCATGAGGTGCACGTAGAGAAAGTTGGGCTTCGGGTCGGCCTTCCACTTGCCGATGGCGGCGACGGCGCCGCGCACCGCCCCGACCTCGGCGCCGCGGGTGAAGGTGTCGAAGCCCTTGTCGAAGGCGAGGTCCTTGCGGAGGTTGGGCTGGGAGAACTGGGCGTTCGTCGCGTAGCCGGCGCCCGAGAGGACCTGCGCGAGCATCGGCGCCTGGTCGTCCAGGGTACGCCAGGTGTCGTGTTTGGTGAGGGGGTAGTCCCAGCCGTGCGTGCGTGCGTAGCGGGACGTCATGAAGGAGACGTACGACGGGCTGGTCCAGGTGTACTGGGTCCAGGCGTGGGCGTAGACGACGGCGCCGGCGGCGAACGCATCGATGCGGGGGGAGGTCGGCTTGTCCTGGCCGTAGACGCCGAGAGCGTCGGCGCGCAGGGTGTCGACGAGGATGAAGAGGAGGTTGGGCTGCGCGCCGGTGGCGAGCCCGGCGGTGGGGGCCGCGACGTTCTGGGGCGCGGTGGGCGCGGTGGGCGTCGCGGGCGGGGAGGCGCAGCCCCCGATGTGCCCGCCGAGCACGCCGGCCCCGAACAGGGCGGCGACCACCACGAAGAAGGAGGCGGAACGGGACGAAAGCGAGCGTCGCGACGGCATGTCCGCACTATATCACGGGCTGCTCGTTGACCCGCCACGGCCCGCGCCCCCCAACGGGCGGCCGGTCGAGGCGCCGCCGCGCGCCCCCCTCTCGGCGGGGCACCTGAAGAAAGACGCGATCCCCCTCGATTTTGTCCGTGCGCCCCCTCGCCGCCGGCCGCCCCGTGCCTATCCTTCGGCCCATGCCGCTCGGTTCCCCCTTCGTCGATGTCTCCGCCGCGCTCGCCCTCCTCGACGCGGGCGCCACCGTGCTCGACCCGCGGGCGGCCACCGCCTACCTCGCGGGGCACATCCCCGGCGCGGTTCGCGTCGACTGGAAGGGGCCCACCGTCGGCGGCCCGCTCTCGGGAACCCTCGGCCTCCCCGCGGCCGTGGCGGCCTTCTACGCGGCCCTCGGGGTAGACGGCAAGCGGCCCGTCCTCATCGCCGGCGCGTGGACGAACGGCTGGGGCGAGGAGGGCCGCATCGCGTGGGACCTCACCTGGCTCGGCCACCCCGCGGTCCACATCCTCGAGGGCGGCATGCCCGGGTGGACCGGCAGGCGCGAGCGGCTCCCCGCGCGCCCCGTCCCCGGCACGCTCACCGCCACCCCGCGCCCCGGGCTGCGGATCAGCACCGAGGCCCTCGCCGCCGCCCTCGCCGCCGGCACCCCGCCCCTCCTGCTCGACGTGCGCGAGCCCGACGAGTTCGAGGGCGCCCGGAAGTTCCGCGAGTCCCGCGGCGGCCACATCCCCGGCGCGCGGAGCGTCCCGTGGAAGGGGCTCCTCGCCGCCGCGCCCGACCTCCCGCGGGACACCCCTCTCGTCGTCTACTGCACGGGCGGCGTGCGCAGCGGCATGGCCTGGGCGGCGCTCACCGCGCACGGGTTCGAGGTGGCAAACAATGACGGGTCCTGGTGGGCCTGGGCGCGCACGCAGCCCGCCTGACCGCACGCCAGCGAAAGCCGGCGGTCTCCCTGGGGATGCCACCGTCGGCCGCGTGTCTATCAGAGGCGGTGGGACCCCCGGGAAGAGAGCCGGACCATGCGGGGTCTTAGGTAGGGGTGGTCACCTCTCGTAGCCTGTGCAACACTGACCCTGTCGACACCACCCGACCCGCGGCCCCTCAGCGAACGCTGCCCCCAACGCTCTTTCTCGCCCCCCGAACCGTGCGCGATGGGGCGGAGTCCTTCGACCCATCGGCATCGGCCCCCCTCCGGGTCGCCCCGAGCGAACCGGTCGCCACCGATGGAGTGTGCATGACGCCCAACCCGTTCTCTCGCCCTACCGGCATCCTCGGCATGATCGCCGAGCTGCAGGACCTCGACCGCTACCGCGAGCAGCACTGGGAGGGCAGCTTCTCGGACTACCTCGAGCTGGTGCGTGAGCGGCCTTCCATCACACGAAACGCGTATCAACGGCTGTACGACATGATCGTGTCGTTCGGCACCGAGACCTACACCGAGTACAAGAAGCCCATCGTCCGGTACAAGTTCTTCGACGACCCCGTCGACAACGGAAAGGACGCCATCTTCGGCATCGACGTCCACCTGATGAAGCTGGTGAACGTGCTCAAGTCCGCGGCGCTGAGCCTCGGGCCCGAGCGGCGTGTCATCCTCCTCCACGGCCCGGTCGGATCGGCGAAGAGCACGATCGCCCGCCTCTTCAAGAAGGGGCTGGAGTGGTACTCGCGGCAGCCCGCGGGGGCCATGTACACCTTCAGTTGGCACCTGCCCGACGGCTCGGTGGTGCCCTCGCCGCTCAACGAGGATCCGCTCCGGCTCATCCCCATCGAGATGCGCCCGCAGGTGTTGGAGGAGCTGAACCGCACCCTGCGCGGCAAGGCCCAGTACCCCATCCACGTCGAGGGGGACCTCGACCCCGTCAGCCGCTACCTCTACCGGGACGCCCTCCGCGAGACCGGCGGCGACTGGCTCCGCCTCATCGAGCGCGTGCGCGTCAAGCGCCTCCTCCTCTCCGAGAAGGACCGCGTCGGCATCGGCACCTTCCAACCGAAGGACGAGAAGAACCAGGACTCCACCGAGCTCACCGGCGACATCAACTACCGGAAGATCGCCGAGTTCGGCTCCGACTCCGACCCGCGCGCCTTCAACTTCGACGGCGAGTTCTGCGTCGCCAACCGCGGCATCATCGAGTTCGTCGAGATGCTCAAGCTGGACGTGGCGTTCCTCTACGACCTCCTCGGCGCGAGCCAGGAGCACGTCATCAAGCCGAAGAAGTTCGCGCAGACCTACATCGACGAAGTCATCCTCGGCCACACCAACGAGCCCGAGTACCGCAAGCTGCAGTCCAACGAGTTCATGGAGGCGCTGCGGGACCGCACCATCAAGATCGACTGCCCGTACATCACCAAGTGGACGGCGGAGGCCCGCATCTACAAGCGTGACTTCAACAAGCAGCGCGTGCACAAGCACATCGCGCCGCACACGTTGGAGATGGCGGCGATGTGGGCGGTGCTCTCGCGCCTGGAGGACCCCAAGAAGGCCAACCTCACCCTCCTCCAGAAGCTCAAGCTCTACGACGGCCGCACCCTCCCCGGGTTCACCGAGGACAACGTCAAGGAGCTGCGCAAGTCGAGCATCCGCGAGGGCATGGACGGGGTGAGCCCCCGCTACGTGCAGGACAAGATCTCCAACGCCCTCGTGCGCGACGCGGAGACGCCGAGCCTCAACGCCTTCATGGTCCTCAACGAGCTGGAGAGCGGGCTCAAGAACCACTCGCTCATCAACGACGAGGAGAAGAAGAAGAAGTACCGGGACCTCATCGGCCTGGTGAAGAAGGAGTACGAGGACATCGTGAAGAACGAGGTCCAGAAGGCCATCGCCGCCGACGAGGGGGCGATCCAGCGCCTGTGCGCCAACTACATCGACTCGGTCAAGGCGTTCACGCAGAAGGAGCGGGTGAAGAACCCCTTCACCGGAGCCTACGAGGAGCCCGACGAGCGCCTCATGAGGTCGATCGAAGAGAAGATCGACATCCCGGTCTCGCGCAAGGAGGACTTCCGCCGCGAGCTGATGAACTACATCGGCGCCCTGTCGCTGGACGGCAAGCAATTCAACTACAAGATGAACGAGCGGCTGTACCGGGCGCTCGAGCTCAAGGTCTTCGAGGACCAGAAGGACACGATCAAGCTCACGAGCCTCGTGTCACAGGTGGTCGACCCGGAGACCCAGGCCAAGATCGACATCGTCAAACAACGGCTGATCGATCAGTACGGGTACGACGATCACTCGGCCACCGACGTGCTCAACTACGTAGCGTCCATCTTCGCGCGTGGGGACGCAAAGGACTCGGGGTGATCCTCAACATCGAGAACGACCTCAACCGCTTCCGTCAGATCGTGAAGGGACGTGTGCGCAAGGATCTGAAGCGCTACATGTCCAGCGGGGAGATCATCGGGAAGCAGGGCGACAAGTTCGTGAGCATCCCGCTGCCGGAGATCAACATCCCGCGCCTGCGGTACGGGAAGAACACGACCGGCGGCGTGGGCCAGGGCGAGGGCGAGGGCGACGAGGGCGACAAGGTGGACGGCGCCGAGTCCGGCAGCGGCCAGGCGGGTGACAACCCGGCCGACCACCTGCTCGAGGCGGAGATCAGCGTCGAGGAGCTGGCGGAGATCCTCGGCGAGGAGCTCCACCTGCCCCGCATCGAGCCGCGCGGGCGAAAGAACATCACGGCGGTGCGCGACAAGTACACCGGCGTCGCGCGCGTCGGCCCCCAGTCGTTGCGTCACCAGAAGCGCACCTTCCGCGAGGCGCTCAAGCGGGAGATCAGCGGCGGCACGTACAACGCCGCCAACCCGGTGCTCATCCCCCGCAAGGAGGACCTCCGCTTCCGCTCCTGGAACAGCAAGACGGACCCGCAGTCCGCCGCGGCCGTCCTCTACGTGATGGACGTGTCGGGCTCGATGGGGCGCGAACAGAAGGAGATCGTGCGGCTCGAGGCCTTCTGGATCGACACCTGGCTGCGGGCCAACTACAAGCACATCGAGACCCGCTTCGTGATTCACGACGCGGTCGCGCGCGAGGTCGATCGTGACACCTTCTTCCGCACCCGGGAGAGCGGTGGCACGCTCATCTCCTCCGCCTACATGCTGGTGGACTCGCTCATCACCGAGTTCTACCCACCCGACGAGTGGAACATCTACCTCTTCCAGTTCAGCGACGGCGACAATTGGTCCGCGGCCGACACGCGCACCTGTGTCGACCTGCTCAAGAACCGCCTGTTGAAGAGCGTCAACTTGTTCTGCTACGGGCAGGTGGAGAGCGAGTACGGGAGCGGCCAATTCTACAACGACCTGCGCGGCGACTACGGCAACGACGAGCGCGTCGTGCTGTCGAAGATCCCCGACCGCGAGGCCATCATGGGGTCCATCAAGGACTTCCTCGGAAAAGGAAGGTAGGCATGTTGGAGGCGTACTTCCGACGGTCCCGGCGGCAGTTGCCCTCCGAGTTGGAGGACGCGCGCCAGCGCATCGAGGGCATCGCGAAGCAGCACGGGCTCGACTTCTTCGACACCATCTTCGAGATGTGCGACTACGACGAGATCAACATGATCGCGTCCTACGGCGGGTTCCCGACCCGCTACCCGCACTGGCGCTGGGGGATGGAGTACCTCCAGATGCAGAAGGGGTACGAGTACGGGCTCCAGAAGATCTACGAGATGGTGATCAACACCAACCCCTCGTACGCCTACCTGATGGACAACAACGCCTTCGTCGACCAGAAGTTGGTGATGGCGCATGTGTACGGCCACGTCGACTTCTTCAAGAACAACGCGTGGTTCGCTCACACCGACCGCAAGATGCTCGACCAGATGGCAAATCACGCCGCGCGCGTGCGCCGCATCGTGGACGCCGTGGGGGAGTCTGCCACGGAGCAGTGGCTCGACACCTGCCTGTCGGTCGACAACCTCATCGATCCGTTCCGCGACCACATCCGGCGCGTGCGCGCCATCGACTACGTCGAGCCGCCCACGTCCGCGAGCTCCCACAAGCTGCCCGCCAAGGGCTACATGGACCCCTACATCAACCCCCCCGCCTACCTGCTCCAACAGGAGCAGAAGGCGCAGGCGGCGGCGGAGCGGGCGAAGAAGTTCCCCGAGCAGCCGGAGCGGGACGTGTTGGGTTTTGTGTTGGAGCACGGCCGCCTGAACCGCTGGCAGGGCGACATCCTCTCCATCGTGCGGGAGGAGGCCTACTACTTCGCGCCCCAGGCCCAAACCAAGATCATGAACGAGGGATGGGCCAGCTACTGGCACACCAAGCTGATGACGGAGCAGATCCTCGAGGACGCCGAGGTCATCGACTACTGCGACCACCACTCCGGCACCGTCGCCATGCGCCCGGGCCAACTCAACCCCTACAAGATCGGCCTCGAGCTGTACCGTGACATCGAGAAGCGGTGGGACCGCGGCCAGTACGGCAAGGACTGGCTGGAGTGCGACGACGCCGTGGCCAAGCGGGACTGGCACCGCCCCACCAACGAGGGGCGCGCCAAGATCTTCGAGGTGCGGCGCACCCACAACGACGTGACCTTCCTCGACACGTTCCTGACCGAGGAGTTCTGCCGGCGCGTCGGCCTGTTCACCTACGAGTACGACCGCAAGAGCGGCGAGTACCTCGTGGACAGCCGCGAGTTCACCGACATCAAGCAGAAGCTCCTGTTCATGGTGTCCAACCACGGCCAACCCCGCGTGCTCGTGACCGACGGCAACCACGCCAACCGCGGCGAGCTCGAGATCACCCACCAGTACGAGGGCGTGGACATCCAACTCGAGTGGGCCAGCCACACCCTCGGCAACCTCGCGCAGGTGTGGGGGCGCCCGGTGCACCTGCGCACCAAGATCGAGGGCAAGGACGCCGTGCTCCACCACGACGGCGAGCACTTCGCTTACGAGGGCCCGAAGCTCATCGGGGCCAAGAAGTGAGCGACGCGCCCCTGTCCGCGCGCGGCCGCCTCGACGGGGCGCTCCGCAAGGGCGACGTGCGCGTGGGCGACGGCGGGTGGAGCGTGGAGGTCGAGGTCACCGACGCCGACCGCCTCGGCGTGTCCGTGCGCGGCGTGCGCGTGCGCGGCCCCGAGCGCGGCGACGTGGTGGGCCAGGCCCAGCGCCTCCCCGAGGCCCTCGGCGTGCTGCCCGACCGCGTGCGCCCCCTCGAGGTCGACCCCGCCCTGGGCGGCGCCGTGCTCCGCAGCCGCTCGCGCACCCCGCGCGGCGAGGACGGCACCCGCGAGTACTTCGAGGTGCGCACGGACGGCCGCGAGGTGTCCGTCGAGAAGCTGCGCGCCGGGCCCAACGGGCGGGCCGCGGTACCGTTCACGCTCACGCGGGAGCAGCTCGGGCGGCTGGTGGACGACGTGGGCGAGGTGCTCGCGGGGGAGCGGGAGGGGTGACGGCCGCGCCGGAGGGCCGGCTTAGGAACCCCGACTCAACGCGTACATCTGCCACACCGCGCCGGCCTCGATGTGGTCGGCCACGCGCCGCATCCCGAGCTTCCGCAGCATGTGGTGGGACGCCTCGTTTTCGGCGACCACGCGCCCCACGATGCGGTCGAGGGCGAGCGGGCCGAACCCGTACGCGAGGGCACCGGCGCCGGTCTCGGTTGCGACGCCCCGGCCCCAGAACCGCCGGTGGAGCCTGTAGCCGAGGTCCACCTCGCCGTGAACGCCGCGCTTGAGGCCACACCAGTCGAGCACCGCGCCGTCGTCCTTGGCGACGATCGCCCAGCGCCCCATCCCGTGGACGCGGTAGTCGGCGTAGTTCTCGAGGAACGTGCGGGCCTCCTCCACGGAGGCGAACGGGCCGTTCCCGGTGTAGCGCGGCGCGCCGAAGCGAACGAACTCGATGAAGGGGTCGCACTTGGGCGAGTTCGTTCGCCGGGGGGGCGCGATCGGGGTGGGAGTGGAGGCGACGCCGGGGGT
>CAJBVW010000529.1 GCA_903959175.1 uncultured Pseudomonadota bacterium | reverse complement strand
CGCGTGGGGCGTCTGCTCCTGGCTGAAGCGCTGGTCGAGGAAGACGGGCGCGAGCGCCAGGACCATCTCGCCGTAGATGTCGTTCTGCCGCTGGATCGCCGCGCCGTTGCCGACGCGCACGGGCCCGTGGCCCTCGTAGCCGCGCCAATGGGTCAGCACCTTCTCCTCGAGGTCGACGGTCCCGTCGACGCGGTACAGCGGCGCCAGCTCCAACGAGGGGTTCGCGCCCGCGATGTCGAGCAGGTACTCGATGAAGCGCTCGCGCTCCTCGAAGTGGCCCAGCCGCCGCAGCGCCGCGAGCACGTAGTAGGCGTCGCGCAACCAACAGTAGCGGTAGTCCCAGGTGCGGCCGCTCGCGTCGGGGGACTCGGGGATGGAGGTGGTCATCGCCGCGACGATGGCGCCGGTGTCCTCGTAACAGTGCAGCTTCAACGTGAGCGCGGAGCGGATGACCTCCTTCTGGTAGAGCGAGGGCATGTTGCAGTGCTTGACCCACTTCTGCCAGTAGCGGACGGTGTCACCGAGGCTGCGGGAGCAGAGCGAGGCGAGCGGCGCGAGCACCGGGCGGCCCCACGACAACACGAGGTGCCGGCGCCCGGTGAGGGAGAAGGAGCGGCCGTCCATGTAGGAGAGCGGAATGTCGGTGGTGAGGCGCAGCGGTGCGTCGTACCCGAGATAGCGGATGTGCGTGCTGCCGAAGCGCTTCTGCGGCTTCTCCTTGGACCAACCGAGGATGGGCTCGCACCACGCGCGGATCCGCGGCGTGCCCTCGATGGGCTCGACGATGCGCATGATCTGGACGGGCCGGTAGGGCCGCTCGTGGTGGAAGTAGCGCGGGCAGAAGTCGACCACGCGGAAGCTCCCGTCCGGGGTGCGGAAGGTCGTCTCGAGCACGTTGGTGTTGGGGAGGTAGGTCTGGGTCCCCTTCTCCCCGGACGCCGGGGTGACACCGAAGCTGCCGCCCTCCTCCTCGTCCAGCAGCGCGCCGAAGGCCGGCTCCGCGTCGAAGCGCGGCGGACAGAACCAAGGGATCGTCCCGTCCCGCGCGACCAGCGCCGCGACCTGACAATTGCCGATCAACCCGAGGTCTTCGATGGGAAAACGCCCAGCCATTCCGCTCCTCCGGGGCCGGCACGGCCCACGGCCTACGCAACGGCCGAAGGGCCCGGCCTCTTCCCGAGAATCTTCCGCCTTCGCGGCTCGTCTTCAGGCGCGGTGGGCCAGGATCCGCAGCGGCACGTAGCGCACACCCTCGGGCCGGGGCTGGCTCTCGTAGAGGACCACCTGGTCGGGGGTGAACGTGGCGACCTCGCCGAGCTCGCGCAGCGCGTCCACGAGCCGGTCCGCGCGGCCGTCGCGCACGCGCCCGACGGTGAGGTGGGGCACGAAGGGGCGCTCCTCGGGCGTGAAGCCGAGGTTGACCATGCAGGACTCGATGGCGCCGACCAGGGGGCCGAGCGACGCCTCCGCCCCGATCCACACCACCTTCGGCCGCCGCGCGTCGGGGAAGGCGCCGCCACCCACGAGCCGCACGGGCGAGAAGAAGAGCCGCCGCACCCACGGCGCGACGGCGTCCCCCACCTCGTCCACGCGGGCGGCGTCGACCTCGCCGAGGAAGCGGAGGGTGAGGTGCAGGTTGGCGCGCTTGACCCAGCCGACGCCGGGGCCGGCGCCACGCAGCGGCCGGAGGGCCTCGCCGACCGCGTCCAGCGCGGGTTCGGGCAGCGGGATGGCGAAGAACAAGCGCAACGGGGCGGGCCTCTGTGTGCGACGCCGCGTGACCGCGGGCCACCGAACCTAACCATCCGGGGCGCCCCGACGCGGTTCGCGTGCGCACCTCCATGGGAAGCCCCGAGGAGGCCTCCCATGTCCATCCGCCGCCCGCTCGGTGACGGCTGAGCAAAACCCGACGCTGGGCGGTGGACCCCGGACCGGGGCATCATAGAGGGGCCCCCCCGCGGAGCCCCCGATGCTCGTGTCTCGCCCGGCCAAGGTGTTCGCGCTCCTGGCGCTCGCCGCCTGCAACGAATCCACGCTCGGATCCTCGGACAAGCCGCCGTCCGTGGCGATCGTCACCCCGCTGGACAACGGCGGGTTCGACCCCTCCCTGCCCGTCACCTTCTGCGCGCAGATCGACGACGAGGATCGCCTCGACGAGCTCCAGATCCTCGTCCAGAGCAGCGTGGACGGCGTGTTGTGGGAGTCCGCGGGCACCACCCCCGAGGAGTGCCCCGGCGGCAACGTCGGGCTGACGCTCGAACTCTCCGGCACCACGCAGACGATCGGCATCTCCGTCGTCGACAGCGGCGGGCAGGCCGGCGAGGCCCAGATCCGCCTCGTCCCGACGGTCAACACGCTCCCCTGGTGCGAGATCGACGCGCCGCTGGACGGCTCCGTCTACGAGACCGACGACGACCTCCCCTTCCTCGCCCGCGCGGGGGACGGCGAGACCGACGCGGAGGACCTCACCGCCGTCCTCGAGAGCGACCTCGACGGCGTGCTCTGGACCGGCGCCCCCGACTCCGGCGGCACCATCCTCACGAGCGACCTCGTGCTCCAGGGCGGCAGCCACCTGCTCACCCTCACGGTGACGGACGCCCGCGGCGCGGTCGACGTGTGCGGCGTGCACGTCGAGATCGACCCGTGTCTGGACGCCGACGCGGACGGCGCCACCACCTGCGACGGCGACTGCGACGACGCGGACGCCACCGCCTTCCCCGGCGGCGTCGAGGTGCCGGACGGCGCCGACAACGACTGCAACGGCGTCATCGACGACAACACCACCCTCTCCGACGACGACGGCGACGGCTGGACCGAGCTCGACGGCGACTGTGACGACACCGATGACAGCGTCGCGCCCGACGCGCTGGAGATCTGGTACGACGGCGTCGACCAGGACTGCGACGGCGAGGACGACGACCAGGATCACGACGGCTTCGTGCTCGCGGAGGACTGCGACGACCGCGACGCCGCGATCAACCCCGTCGCCGTCGAGGTCTGGTACGACGGCGTGGACGACGACTGCGACGGCAACGACGACGACCAGGACGTCGACGGCTACGCTCTCGCCGACGACTGCAACGACGTCAACGCCACAGTCAACCCCGGTAGCATCGAGGTCTGGTACGACGGCACCGACCAGGACTGCGACGGCCGCGACGACGACCAGGACGCCGACGGCTACGCCCTCGCGGACGACTGCGCGGACACCGACGCCGCCGTGAACCCCGGCGTGGCCGAGGTCTGGTACGACGGCACCGACCAGGACTGCGACGGCAACGATATCGACCAGGACGGCGACGGCCTCGCCTACACCGCCGACTGCGACGACACCGACCCCCGCGTCAACACCGGCGAAGACGAGATCTGGTACGACGGCGTCGACCAGAACTGCGACGGCAACGACGACGACCAGGACCTCGACGGCTACGCCCTCGGCGACGACTGCGACGACACCCTCGCCTACGTGTACCCGGGCGCGCCGGAGATCTGGTACGACGGCATCGACGAGGACTGCGCCGGCGGCGACGACGAGGACCAGGACAGCGACGGCTCCGTGCGCGCCGACGACTGCGACGACACCGACCCCGCCCGCTCCCCCGACGCGACCGAGGTCTGGTACGACGGCGTCGACCAGGACTGCGACGGCAACGACACCGACCAGGACCTCGACGGCTACAATTACACCGTCGATTGCGACGACACCGCCGCGGGCGTGAACCCCGGCGCGGTCGAGGTCTGGTACGACGGCGTCGACGACGACTGCGACGGCGCCGACGACGACCAGGACGAGGACGGCTACGGCCTCGCCGACGACTGCGACGACCTCGACCCGAACATCAACCCCGGCGAACCCGAGGTCTGGTACGACGGCGTCGACGACGACTGCGACGGCAACGACGACGACCAGGACGGCGACGGCTGGATCCTCGAGGACGACTGCGACGACACCTCCGTCCTCGTGAACAACGGCGCCCTCGAGATCCGCGACGGCGTGGACAACGACTGCGACTCCCTCTGCGACGAGGGCGTGATGACCGCCGGCGAGCTCGTGATCACCGAGATCATGAAGGACCCCACCGGCGCGCTCGTCGACGCGTCCGCCGAGTGGTTCGAGGTCTACAACGCCTCCACCCACCTCATCACGATGTGCGGTTGGACGATCTCCGACGCCGGCACCGACACGCACACGATGACCTCGGATGTCGAGGTGCTCCCTGGGGCCTACGCGCTGTTCATGCGGAGCAGCAACCGCGCCAGCAACGGCGGCCTCACCGCCGACTACACCTACGGGTCGGACATCCAGATGGGGAACAGCGGCGACGAGATCATCCTCACGAACGACGGCGTCGTCATCGACCGCGTCGACTACACGACCTCCTTCCCGAGCGTCGCCGGGTACAGCCTGACGCTCAAGTCCAGCGCGTTCGACAGCGTGTCCAACAACACGGCGAGCAACTGGTGCAAGGCGACGTCGTCCTACTACGCCGGCAACTACGGCACGCCCGGCGCCGCGAACGACGCCTGCCCCTGATGCACGACATCGTGATCGTGGGCGGCGGCCCCGCCGGCATCAGCACCGCCCTGCACCTGCACGCGCACGACCCCGCCCTCGCCGGGCGCACCGTCGTGCTCGAAAAAGCCACCTACCCCCGCGAGAAGTATTGTGCCGGCGGCATCGGCGGCCGCGCCCTGCGGGACCTCGCCCGCATCGGCGTCACGGTCGACGTCCCCGCGGTCAGCGTCGCGACCGTCGCGATGCGGACCCCCGACGCCACGCTCCGCATCGCAGAGCCCGAGTTCGCCAAGGTCGTGCGCCGCGTCGAGTTCGACCACGCGCTCGCGAAGGTGGCGATGGAGCGTGGAATCACGGTGCGTCAGGGCGCCGCCGTGCGCGACGTGGTGCCGACGTCCGACGGCGTGCGCGTCACCCTGGCGGACGGCGAGACCCTCACCGCCAAGGTGGTCGTCGGCGCGGACGGCATCGGCGGCGTCACCCGGCGCGCCCTCGGGCTGCCCGGCGGCACGCTGCGCGCGCAGGTCATCGAGTGCGACACCGAGCCCGTCGCCTCCGACCTCCCCAGGGACACCCTCCTCTTCGACTGGAGCGACCGCTCCCTCCACGGCTACGGCTGGGACTTCCCCACCCTCGTGAACGGGCAGGAGAAGGTCTGCCGCGGCGTCTACGTCATCCGCACGCTCGGCGCCGACAACGTCCACGCGCGGCTGGACGCCTACCTCTCCGCGCGCGGGCTGCGGATGAAGGACTACACGCTCAAACCCTTCGGCGAGCGCGGCTTCGAGGCGACGGACCCCATCAGCCGCCCCCGCGCGCTCCTCGTCGGAGAGGCCGCCGGCATCGACATCGCCACCGGCGAGGGCATCGCCCAGGCCATCCAGTACGGGGCGCTGGCCGCGACCACGCTCTCGCGCGCCTTCGCGACCTCCCGCTTCGACTTCGACGACTGGCGCCGCACCGTGCTCGCGTCCCGCTTCGGGCGGGCGCTGTTCGCGCGGCTCGTGCTCTACCGGGCGTTCTACCTCGACCGTGCGCGGGGCGAGCGCGCCCTCGCGACCAACCCCGCGTTCCTCCAGCTCTTCGCGCAGGACTTCGCCGGAAACCGGCTCCGCACGCGCACCTTCATCAAGGCCGCGCTTGCGGCGAGCCCCCGCGACGTGCCGTGGCTCGCGCGCCTGACGCGCGACACTTGGGAGGGCCGCCCGGCCGAATTGGTCGGGAGCCCCCGCGAATGAACGCTTAGTTGGTCGCGACGGTCGCGGTGAACTGCTTGGTGGAGGCCACCGCGGCGAGGAGCTTGTCGGTG
>CAJBVW010000528.1 GCA_903959175.1 uncultured Pseudomonadota bacterium | reverse complement strand
GGGGCCGGGCGCCAGCCGAGCGCGAAGAGCGAGCTCGCAGGGGGCCGACGGCGGCGTCCGCGCCGCCGGTCCGCCCGGATCCGCTTCCTTTCGGGGCCTCAGCGGCCGACGATCGCCGCCGTCTGCCCGACGTCGAGGATCATGCTCGTGCCCTCCCCGCCGGAGACGACCGGGAGCTTGCCGTCCCACTTCTCCGCCTTCTTCGACTCGATGTCGAGCTTGCGGAGCTGGAGCAGCTCGGGCGTGACGGACGCCGCGATGACGCGGTTCGCCTCCGCCTCGGCGTTGGCCTGGGTGAGCTGGGCCTCGGCAGCGGCCTTCGCCGTCGCGACGGTCTTCTTGCCCTCGGCCTCGGCCGACGCCACCTCGCGCTCGACGCGTTGGGCGTTCTGGGTGGCCGCGGTGGAGGCCTCCATCGCCTCCTGGACCTGCTTGGGGAGGCGGACCTCCGAGTTGAGGGTCAGGCGCGTGATCAGCAGGCCCTTCGCATTGAATTCCTCTTGCACCTTGGCCTCGGCGCACTTGAACAGCTCTTCCTTCCGGGGGCCGTAGATCTCGTCGACCGACATCGTGGAGGCGCACATGTTGAGCCCGTTGCGCACCGAGTCGCGCACGCGGGTGTGGATGGTCTGGTTCAGGTCGTAGCCGAAGGTCTGGACCATGCCGATCACGTCGTCGTCCGCGGGGGCGATGACGTAGCCGACGCCGACGTCGGTGTTGACCTTCTGCCCGTCCTTCCCGGCGAAGGTGATGGACTCGTCGACCGCCGCGCCCTCGTCGCTGGATTGGTTCCAGACGGCGCGCTGCTCGCGGCTGACGATCTCGTAGTAGTTCGTGCAGTAGGACAGGCCCGGCCAGTAGCGGCCCTGGCGGAGGACGGCGGGCTTGGTCTCGCCGCTGCACACGGGCACCTCGAGCACGACGGTGCCGGGGCTGACGGTGGTGCAGCCGGAGAGGGCGAAGCCCAGGGGGATGGCGAGGAAGAGGAGGGGAGCGGCGCGGCGCATGGGGAACCTCATGGGGACTCGAAGCCGTTGGCGTTGCTCTTGAAGAGCGCGTTGTCCTCGTCCAGGAAGGAGAGGGTGAAGCTGCGGGAGACGGTCTCGCCGAAGGCCACGGTGTAACCGTCCACCGCCTCGACGGAGCCCTGCTCGGCGCCGGTCGGGCTGCTGCCGACGAGCGCGACGAAGCGGTTCCCGTCGCGCTGCTGCCAGAGCATCAGCGAGGGTGGCCGGTGCTGCCCGAGAGGAGCGTGTAGGTGTGGGAGGTGCCGGTGTCGTCGGTGCCGGTGTCGTCGGCCGCCGGGGCCTTCGAGGTGCTCGGGCCGGGCGTACCGTCGCCAAAGCCGAGCGAGCACGCGAGGAGGAGGAAGAGGGGCATGGGCTCGTTCGGCGAGGAGCGGGCCTTATCCGACGCGGATCCGGAGCGGAGGGCGGCGCCGCCCCCACCGGCGCACAGTTGAGCGCGCGGGCGGGGGGAAGCCGCGGCGCATCCGATCGGGTAGGGTGCCCGCCATGAAACAGCTCCGCGTCCTCGCTGTCTTCGTCGTGCTCGCGAACATCGCGCTCGTCGCCTTCCTCGTCCTGCGCTCCGGAAAAGGGGAGGGTCAGGCTGGGCCCGTCTCCATCCGCGACGCGGTCAAGCCGCTCGTCTCCGACGCCGCGATGGACGACAGCGCCTACGACCTGAAGAGCCGCGCCGGCGAGCTGAACATCATCTTCATCAGCATGGACGCCATGCGGTACGACCGCACCGGCTTCGGCGGCAACCCCGACGGGCTGACCCCGAACCTCGATCGGTTCGCCGAGGAGGCCGTCGTCTTCCAGAACGCGACGACCGTGGCGCCGTGGACGCTCCCGTCCCACATGTCGATCTGGACCGGCCGCTGGCCCTCCGTCCACGGCGTGACCAACAAGCTCAAGATGCTTTCGGCCGACCAGATGGTCCCGACCTCGCTCTCGCCCGGCATCGAGACCTTCCCCGACCACCTCATCCGCGCCGGCTACACCGCGGCGGCCTTCACCGGCGGCGCCGGCGTCCAGGCGAGCTACGGCTTCGGCCGCGGCTTCTCGACCTACCTCGACGACAAGCCCTTCGCCGGGTACGACTACTCGGTCGCCCCCGCGCTGGAGTGGCTCGGAAAGAACAGGGACAAACACTTCTTCCTGTTCCTGCACGGCTACGACGCCCACGGCCAGCACCCGCTCGACGGCATCTCCCCCCGCGACGCCGTGCCCGAGTACAAGGGCACGATGGACGGCTCGGTCGAGGAGCAGGCGAAGCTCCGCGAGCAGGGCCTCGCCACCATCACCCAGCCCGGCCAGGCGCCCGACCTCTCCGGCACGGTCAGCAAGGAGGACGTGGCGTTCCTGAAGAAGGTCTACGACAAGAAGGTCAAGATCGCGGACGAGCGCCTCGGCTCCTTCCTGGCCCAGCTCCGCGCGATGGGCTTGCTCGACACGTCGATCATCGTGATCTTCGGCGACCACGGCGACGAGTTCCTCGAGCACGGCTACCTCGACCACGGCGCCACGCTCTGCGAGCACCAGCTCCACGTGCCCGTGCTCATGCGCTTCCCCGGCTACACGCGCAAGAACGAGGTGGCCGAGCCCATCCGCACGATCGACCTGTTCCCCACCGTGTTCGACGCCCTCGGCCTCGCGGGCCCCGCCGGCTCGGACGGCCAGTCGGTCCTCCCGATCCTCCGCGGCAAGCCGGACGATCGCCTCATCTTCGCCGAGACGGACTACCGCCTCTTCGTTCACCAGCGGATGAAGCGCGCGGGCGACAAAAAGCTCGTGCTCGACCTCGAAGACGGTGGGAAGCAGCTCTACGACGTGAAGATCGACCCCGACGAGCAGACCGACATCAGCTCGTCCAGCGCCCGCGAGACGTATGAGATGGAGCAGTCGCTCCGCACCTGGATGGACGCCACGCGCACCAACCCGCAGGACTACCTGAACACGCGGCAGACGCCGATCGAGCTGTTCTGAGCATCTGTGTCTTCACCACCCGTTGACGGCCGCGTCCGACCTCGGGTAGGGTGAGCGCGTTGCATCGTGCCCAGCGGTGCGCCCGGAGCCCTCCATGGCCTACACCCCTTCGCTCGACCCCAACCTGTACGTCACGGCAGGCGCCTCGGTCGACCAGAAATACATGGACCAGATGGCGGGGCAGGATCGCACCCCCGTCGCAACGGACACGAAGCTCCCCCGCGTCACGCTGGTGGTTGGCCCGTCCCCGTTCTCCATGCCGCGCGGCTGGGAATTCTTTCTCACGTCGCCGTACGAGGGCATCTCCTACATCGCGACCGTGCTGCACAACGCCGGCTACCCCGTCCGCATCGTGGACGTGCGCTACGAGATCGACCCGCTCCGCGCCGCGTACGACCAGATCATGGAGGGGACCGACGTGCTCGGCCTCGCCACCTACGAGGACTGCTACCCCTTCCTCGAGTCGCTCATCGCGAAGGTCAAGGAAGACGCCCCGAAGATGCCGATCATCCTCGGCGGTTCCCTCGTCACCTCCGTGCCGCACGTCTTCATGCGTGAGACCAAGGCCGACGTGGCGGTCATCTCCGAGGGCGAGATCACCATCCTCGAGGTGATGGAGGCCTACACCCTCGGCGCCTGGGCGATCCGCCTCGCCGAGATCAAGGGCATCTGGTACCGCGACGCTGCCGGTCAGGTCCACAAGAACCTGCCCCGCGGCCAGATGGCGAACCTCAACTCGCTCCCCAAGATGCGCCTCGACCTCTGGCCGCAGGCGAAGTCGGCGATGGGCCTCCAGCCCCAGATCATCGCGAGCTACTCCCGTGGCTGCAAGATGGACTGCTCGTTCTGCTACCGCACGACCCCCCAGGAGCGGGTGAAGTCGCCGGAGAAGCTGAACGAGGAGCTGGCGTTCTACAAGAAGAACTACGCGATCGACTTCGTCTTCTTCGTGGATCTGACGTTCACCGCCCACAAGAAGCAGACCATCGAGTACTGCGAGGTCATCCAGGACCACGACATCGGCTGGACCTGCCTCACGCGCAACGCGGACGTGGATCCCGAGCGTCTGACCGCGATGAAGAAGGCCGGCTGCGACATCGCGCTCTACGGCGTCGAGACCCTCACGCCCGACGCGCTGAAGGAGGCCCGCAAGGGCTCCACCGAGAACATCGTCATCCGCGCGATGAAGCAGAGCTGGGACGCCGGCGTCCGCTACGGCGGCCTCACCATCGTCGGCCTGCCCGGCGAGAGCGAGGAGAGCCTCGACCACATGTGCAAGTGGGCCGAGGAGCACCGCCACATCACGCGCGTGAAGTACCTCTCCGCCATGCCCGGCACGACCGTGTACCAGCAGGGCCTGCAGGACGGGCACATCAATTCCGAGACCGAGCACCTCAACTGGCTCGCGGTCGAGCAGGCGCTCGAGCGGGACGAGTTCCTGAACTACAACAACCTGCCGGACTCCGTGATGCGCCAGGCCTACAAGCGCATCTACGACAGCTACCAGCCGGGCCCGGTCATGGGGTTCAAGCACTACCCCGAGCACTTCGCCTACTTCGACCCCGACGCCACTCGCGACTGGCGCGCGGCCTACAGCTCCGCCGGCGCGCACCTCGTGCCCGGCACCGAGCAGTTCCAGGGCTTGCACCCGGCGAGCGAGGGCATCACCCTCACGAACGTCCGCACGTCCGAGCACCTCGCGCAGGTCTGATCGCGGCGGTCTGACGTGGAGAGGCGGGGGGAGTCCCTCGCCTCTCTTCGTTTTTGGGTGGGGGGATGGGCGCATCCGCCGGGCGCGGACGCCCGGCGGTCGGGCCCTTCCGGGC
>CAJBVW010000527.1 GCA_903959175.1 uncultured Pseudomonadota bacterium | reverse complement strand
GGAACACGAGCGACCTCGCGGGGTCGCCCGCACGCGCCTCCGATCTCGACGGCGACGGCGCGGGAGACGTCGTGATCGGGGTGTACGCGGACGACCAGGTCGACACCAACGCGGGCGCCGTCTTCATCCACTACGGAGATCGGTGAACCCATGCGGATGAATCTTCTCTTCTCGCTTGCGGCCCTGGTATGCCTCTCGGCGGCGTGCACGGGGAAGGACGGCGACGACGACGGCTGCGCGGGCTCGCCCGATTGCGACACGGACACCGACACCGACACCGACACCGACACCGACACCGACACCACGACGGACGACACCGACGGCGACGGGTACACCGCGGAGGAGGGAGACTGCGACGAGGCCGACGCCACCGTGCACCCCGGCGCGGACGAGGTGTGGGGGGACAGCATCGACCAGGACTGCGACGGCGTGGCCGATGCGGAGGGATCCGCCTGCGTCGCCGACCTCACCGTCACCCTGCCCGACGGCACCCCCGTCCCCGTCGACGGCTGCGCGTCGTGGTCGCTCGACGCGAGCTTCGAATACGATCCCGACGATCCGCCCGAGGTGCGCGGATACGCCCTCACGCTCGAGGCCACCACGGACGACGGCTTCGACTGCCGGATAACCTTCGTGCAAGGCGGCGTGTGCGGCCCCGGGTACTACGACCAGGGCGGGTCTACCGGCGGCATCACCGCGGTCCTCCTCGACTGTGAAGGCGTGCCCGACGCGTACGAGACCACCACGTCCGTGGTCGACGGGTACGTCCGCCTGGACGAGGTGTCCGCGGGGGAGAGCCTGGGGAGCTTCGTGGGCCTGCCGCTCGAGACGACGCTCGGGGGGTACGTGCACGCGTGGTCCTCCGACGGCTTCGCCATCACGGGTGACCTCGCCGTGAGCATCGTGCAGGTTGCGGGAGACGCCGAGGAGCAGGGCTCCTGCGCCGGCTCCGCGGGGGACGACGACGGGGACGGCCAACTGTCCTCCGCATACGACGGGCCCGACTGCGACGACAGCGACGCCGCCACGTTCGCGGGCGCGGCGACAGCGGAGGACCCCACCGCCTGCATGACCGACGCGGACGCCGACGGCTGGGGCGACGCGGCCCCCGCCACGGGGGTGACGGCAGGGACGGACTGCGACGATGACGACGCCTTCGCCTACCTGGGCGCGGCGGCGTTCGACGAGCCGTCCGCGTGTATGCGGGACGGCGACGGCGACGGCTGGGGAGACGCCGCTCCGGACGGAGGCGTGGAGGCCGGCACCGACTGCGACGACACGGACGCCGCCCTCTCGCCCGACGCGAGCGAGCTCTGTGACGACGTGGACAACGACTGTGACGGCCGCGTGGACGACGCGGACGACGACGTTCCCCCCGCTTCGAGCACGACCTGGTATCGCGACGTCGACCGGGACTCCTTCGGCGATGAGTTGGATCAGGTGGATAGCTGCATCGCGCCCTCCGGCTACGTCGGCCGCGACGGCGACTGCGACGACACCACCGCCGTCGCCCGCCCCGACGGCGTCGAGGTCTGCGACGGCGCCAACCTCGACGAGGACTGCAACAGCCTCGCCGACGACGACGACGCGGGCGTGGCGGCCTCATCCCGCACGACCTGGTACGCCGACGCCGACGACGACGGCTACGGCGATCGGAGCGTCTCGCTCTCCCTCTGCGACGATCCGTCGACCGCGGCGGACCCCTACCGCACGAACGCCACCGACTGTGACGACGCCGCGGCGGAGACACACCCCGGCGGGAGCGAGATCTGCGACGCGGCCGACGCCGACGAGGACTGCGACGGGGTCGCCGAGGACGACGACCCGAGCGTGCGCGGCCAATCCACCTGGCATCCGGACGCCGACTACGACGGCTACGGGGACGCCGTGCGCAGCATGGAGAGCTGCGACGACCCGTCCACCTCCGCCACCTGGTACACGTCCGACGAAACCGATTGTGACGACGCCGATGACACCGTCCGGCCCGACGCGTCCGAGGTGTGTGACACCGGGAACACGGACGAGGACTGCGACGGCCTCGCGGACGACAGCGACACGAGCGTCTCCGTCACCTCGAAGACACGGTACTACCCGGACTCCGACGGCGACAGCTACGGCAGCGCCGCCAGCTCGGGCTCGCTGCTGTGCGACACCACGGCGACCTACGAGACGACCGACGCGAGCGACTGCGACGACGCCCGCGCGGCGGTGCGTCCCGGCGCGTCGGAGGTGTGCGACGCCTCGGACACCGACGAGGACTGCGACGGCCTCGCGGACGACGCCGACGCGACGGTCTCGGCGTCCACCCGCACGCGCTGGTACACCGATGTCGACGCGGACGGCTACGGCGCCTCCAGCGACGCGGGCACCCTCGCGTGCAACGCGTCGGGCACCTCCACCGCGACGGTGGCAACGGACTGCGACGACGCCCGATCCAGCGTGAGCCCCGGCGCCAGCGAGGTCTGCGACGCCGCGGACCGCGACGAGGACTGCGACGGCGCGGTGGACGACAGTGACACATCCACCGCGAGTACGTCGAAGACCCGGTACTACCCGGACATCGACGGCGACACCTACGGAAGCTCGGCGAGCTCCGGCAGCCTGCTCTGCGCCGCGACCTCGGCCTACTCGGTGACGAGCCCCACCGACTGCAACGACGGCAGCGCCGCGATCAGCCCCGCCGCGTCGGAGGTGTGTGACACCTCCAACACCGACGAGGACTGCGACAGCCTCGCCGAGGACAGCGACCCGAGCGCGTCGAGCGCCACGAAGTCCCGCTACTACCCCGACGCCGACGGGGATCTCTACGGCGCCTCGACCTCCTCCGGCTCGCTCCGGTGCGACGCGAGCTCTACCTACGCGGTCACCGACTACACGGACTGCGACGACACGAGCGCGGCGGTCAGCCCCGGAGACACGGAGATTTGCGACGCGGCGAACACCGACGAGGACTGCGACGGGCTCGCGGACAACGCCGACACGAGCGCCTCGCTCTCCAGGCGGACGACCTACTACACGGACGCCGACGCCGACGGCTACGGCGACGAGACGGACGCCGGCGCGCGCTGGTGTGACGATCCGTCCACCTCGAGCGCGGCGTACACCACGTCTGCCACCGACTGTGACGATGGCGACGCCGGTCGCAACCCGGGGGAGACCGAGTCGGCGATGGACGGCTACGACGCCGACTGTGACGACTGGGACTACGCCGTGGCCCAGGACTACGCGGACGACTACTACGTGGGCGGCAGCGAAGACCAGATGGGGTACGCGAGCGCGCCCGTCGGAGACTTCGACGGCGACGGCCTCGCGGACCTCATCGCCACGAGCGTCCGGTACTACTCGGCGCGCAACTACGGCGGGGCCTGGCTCCAGCTCGGCCCCGCGGTGTCCACCGGGGACCGCATCTGGACCGGCGCATGCCTCGCCGTGACCGGCGCCGCCGCGAACACCTACATGGGCTACTGGGCGAGCGGCCTCGGCGATCTCGACGGCGACGGCTACGCGGACGTCGGGGTGAGCGCCGGCGCCACCGATCGCATCTACCTGTTCGACGGCCCGACCTGCGCCTCGTACACGAGCAGCACGGCGACGACGTACCTGAGCGAGGTCGCCAGCGGCGACAACATCGACACGATGTTCGGCCCCGCCGGCGACGTGACAGGCGACGGCATCGCCGACATGTTCGTCGGCGGCTACGGCGTCGACACGACGGGCACGAACGCGGGCGCCGTGTACATCATGGACGGCCCGGTGGCCGCTGGGAGCGTGTCCGGGGCCGCGGCCACCCTGCTCGGGGAGCGCTCGCCGGACGCCGCCGGGCGCTACGCCTCCGAGGTCGGAGACGTGGACGGCGACGGCTACGAGGACTTCCTCGTGTCGTCCTACATGCGGAACGCCGGCGCGACCTACGCGGGCGCGGTGTACCTCGTGAACGGGCCGCTCTCAGGGACCACGTCGCTCTCCGCCGCGCACGCGGTGATCAACGGCGAGTCGGCCAGCCAATACCTTGGGACGGGCGTCCACTCGGCCGGGGACCTCGACGACGACGGCAACCCCGACTTCATGATGGGGGACACGAACGGCTACTGGTACGTCTACTTCGGGCCGGTCTCGGGTACACACGTGGCCTCGGACGCGGATCTGGTGCTCTACGGTGACAGCGGCGGGCTCTCCGACGTGGCGGCCCCCGGTGACATGAACGGGGACGGCGACAACGACCTGTTCATCGGCGAGTCCGGCGCGCAGTCCGCGTACACGCTGCTCGGCCCGATCACGGACGACATCCGGCCGGACGACGACTTCGCACGCTACAACCGGTGGCTCGGCATCACGACCTACGGCGTGGACAACACGGGCGCGCGGGTGCACGCCTTCGGCGACGTGGACGGAGACGGGCTGCCGGACGCCGGGTTCACCGCCACCGGCGACGACAACGGCGGGAACGCCTCCGGCGGGCTCTACATCGTCCGTGGGCGCTGACCAACTCGGAAAGATCAGGACGTTTCAATCATGTTGCTCTTTCTTCTGGCCGGCTGCTCCCACGACATGCTCCCGGTCGACACCGGTGGGGACACCTCCTCGAACGGCCTCCCCTCCGGGGATCGCCACGCCGTCAGCGCGGTGACGAGCGGCAGCTCGCTCGCCATCTCCGTGCGCCTCTGGGACGCCTCGACCTGTGACATCAACGGCGACGGCTATGACGACGCGATCCTCGACGCCTACGACAGCGGCACCGACATGGTGGCCTACGGCTCGGCCTCCGGGCTCCGCACGCCGAGCACGATCACGTTGCAGGCGAGCTCCACCCGGACGAGCGATCGCGGCGCCTGCGTCGGGGACGTGAACAGCGACGGCTACGACGATGTCTACGCGACCGACTGGAACGCCACCCAAGGCAGCTATACCTCGGGCACCACCGGCTACGAGGGCTTCATCGCCCTCTACTACGGAGGCGCCAGCGGCCTGCAGACCACCGCGGCGAGCACCACCTGGGGGTCAGGCCGCTCCTACAACCTCGGCTCGCGCCCGAAGCGCTTCGGAGATCTCGACGGGGACGGCCTCTCCGAGTGGGGCTACGGCATCCCCGGGTACGACGGCGGAGAGACGGACGAGGGCGCCGTCGTGGTGGAGTACTCCCGCCTCGCGTTCGACACGACCATCCAGGGGAACGTGGCGAGCGCCGGCATCGGCTACTGCACCGGCGGGGTCGGAGACGTAAACGGGGACGGCTACGGCGACCTGATGGTGTGCACCGCGAGCGCCTACACCGACACGATCGGGAGCGGAAACCTGCGTCTGTACTACGGCTCGGCGAGCGGGGTGAGCACCACGCCCGACTGGGTCGGCTCCTCGAGCCTCTACGTCACGACCGGCTACGCCACCTACGGGGATGTCCTCGCGGGCGGGGACTTCGACGGCGACGGGTATGCGGACGTGGCGGTCGCGGCCATGTATAGCGGCGGCGTGGACATCTGGTACGGGACCTCGGCGGGGCTCGACACCACGCCGAACACGACGGTGGCCTATTTAGTGACCATACCCCACGTCGAGATCGCCGATGTGGACGCGGACGGCTACGCGGACCTCGTCATCGCTGAGGGATTCACCTCGAGCTGTGATACCGACGGCGCGTTCGCCGTCTACCGGGGGGGCTCCTCCGGGCTCTCCGCGACCGCCGACTCCTCCGTGACCGGCCCCGAGTACGGCACCCTCGCGGTGACCGCGGGCGACTTCGACGCCGACGGCGCCGCGGATGTGTTGCTACCCGTCACGCGGACCACGGGCAGCTGCTACAACACGCTGAACGCGCAGGTGTTCTACGGGGTCGGCGTCGACACCGACAGCGACGGCGTCTTCGACAACGCGGACTGCGCCCCCTCGGACTCCTCGATCTACACCGGCGCCACCGAGTCCTGCGACGCGATCGACTCCGACTGTGACGGCGACCTCGTGGACGGCGCCTCGGACCTCGACGGCGACGGCACACCCGACTGTATCGACAGCGACGTCGACGGGGACGGAGACCCGGGGGCCACCGACTGCGACGACGCCGACGCCACCGTCTTCCGCGGCGCGCCCGAGCGCGTGGACGACGGCATCGACCAGGACTGCGACGGCGGAGACACCTGCCTCGCCGACGCGGACGCCGACGGGTACGCCGCGGAGGGCCTGACCCTCGCCTCCGCCGACCTGGACTGCGCCGATCTCGGCGAGGCCCGCGCGTCGGTGCCCGCCACCGACTGCGACGACGCCGATCCGTCCCGCAGCCCCGCGATCCCCGAGATCACCGATGACGGCGTGGACTCCGACTGCGACGGCAGCGAGGTCTGCTACGCCGACGGCGACAACGACGGGTACCGGGCCGTCACCGGCACCGTGATCTCCGCGGATCTCGACTGCACCGACGCTCGCGAGGCCGCGTCCGCCGATCCGGCCGTGGACTGCGACGACACGAGCTCTGCCATCCACCCCGGGGCCACCGAGGGGGTCGGCAACGGCGTCGACTCCGACTGTGACGGCGGGGAGATCTGCTACGCCGACGCCGACGATGACGGGTACGTCGACGACGGCGGGGGGTCCGTCGTCTCCGCCGACATCGACTGTACCGACGCGGGGGAGGGTACCAACCGGGATCCGGCCACCGACTGCGACGACGGCGCCGCGAGCGTGAACCCCGCGGCCAGGGAGACCGCGGGCGACGGAACGGACAGCGACTGCGACGGCGCCGAGCGCTGCTACATCGACGGCGACAGCGACGGGTACGGGAGCTCGGGCACCGTGGTGAGCGCGGATCTCGACTGCACGGACGCCGGCGAGGCCGCGGTGTCCGGAGACTGTGCGACCGCCGACTCCGCGATCTCGCCGGGCGCCACCGAGGTCTGCGACGCCGCCGACACCGACGAGGACTGCGACGAGCTCGCGGACGACGACGACGGCTCGCTCGACAGCACGACCCGCTCCGTGTGGTATCGCGACGTGGACGGAGACACCTACGGGGACGCCGGCTCGTCGGTCGAGGCCTGCGATGCGCCGCGCTTCTATGTGGCTGACGGCTCCGACTGCGACGACGCGGCCCTCACGGTCTACCCCGGCGCCCCCGAAGCCGCGGGCGACGGGCGCGACGCCGACTGCGACGGCGCGGAGACCTGCTACGTCGACGCCGACGGGGACGGGCAGCGCGAGGCGGGCGGCGCCACGGTGTCGAGCGCGAACCTCGCGTGTGACGGCGCCGGGGAAGCCGCGGCGACCGCCGTGCTCGACTGCGACGACGCCGACCGGAGCGTGTACGACGGCGCGCCCGAGGTCCTCGGTGACGGCGTGGACCAGGACTGCGACGGCGGCGACTTGTGCGCCCTCGACGCCGACGGGGACGGCCACGGCGGCAGCGAGACGCTCGCGAGCGCGGATCGCGACTGCGACGACCGAGGCGAGGCCGCGGTGGCGGACGACTGCGATGACGACGTGGCCACCGTCTACACCGGGGCTGCGGAGGTGCCGGGGGACGGGATCGACGAGGACTGTGACGGCGCGGAGCGCTGCTACGCGGATGAGGACAGCGACGGCTTCCGCACCGACGCGGAGGTCGACTCGGACGATCTCGACTGCGCCGGAGACGGAGAGGCCGACGACGCCGCGCCGGCGGGAGACTGCGACGACGCCGATCCGACGGCCTGGCCGGGCGCGGAGGAGGTCGTGGCGGACGGGGTCGACGCGGACTGCGACGGCGGGGAGCGCTGCTGGACGGACACGGACGGCGACGGCGCCGGTGTCCCCGTCGAGATCGACAGTGACGATCTCAGCTGTTCCGGGGCGGGCGTGTCTGCCACGGACGACGACTGCGACGACGGCGACGCCACCTCGTACCCCGGCGCCGAAGAGGGGGTCGCGGACGGGATCGACGAGGACTGTGACGGCGGCGAGCTCTGCTGGGCGGACGCCGACCACGACGGCTTCGGCGCCGCGGACGGCAGCACCGTCTCCTCGCCGGATCTCGCGTGCACGGACCCCGGCGAGTACGGCCAGCCCCCCACCGACTGTGACGATCTCGCCGAGGCCGCCCACCCTGGCGCGACCGAGGTCGAGGGCAACGACGTGGACGAGGACTGCGACGGGGAGGCCGCCGGCGCCGCCGCCGCCGACGGCGAGCCCGAAGCGCCGGCCGAGGGGTGCGGGTGCGCTGCCGAGCCGGGCGCGCGCGGGGGCGGTCTCGTCGCGCTCGGCGCGCTCGTCGTCCTTGCGCGGCGGCGGCGGAGCGTGGCGGGCTCCTAGTTGCGCATTGCGGAAGTGCCGCCCCAAATGTCAATCAAGGGGCCCCATCAGGGGAGCAAGCTCGCCGGTGAGCACACCGAAGATGTCGGTGAGCGACCCCATGTAGGGCGTGGGCTGCCACCGCTCGGTGCGCAGCGGCATGTCGAGCCGCCAGCGAGTGCGGGAGACCGTTGTGAGGCGCGCTCGGTTGATGTTCACGTCCCCCAGGGGGGTGTAGAGCACGAGCGAGGCGCCGTGCCGACGGACTTCCAGATGGCCGAGCCCACCATGGCGCCGCACGAGGTCGGCGAGGTTGGCCTCGTGCTTGATCTC
>CAJBVW010000526.1 GCA_903959175.1 uncultured Pseudomonadota bacterium | reverse complement strand
GGGCGGCCGCGCTCGCCGCGCCGGACCTCCGCTTCGCCTACACCTCCGGTAACGCCGCCGCGCCGGACTCCCGCTTCGGCGCGAGCGTTTTGGAGCTCGACACAGACGGGGCGATCCGCCTCGCCAACACACGCGCGGGGACGACACGCAGGTGGGCGGGGCGCGTTGGTCCGAATGTCGTTTCGGATCTTTGTGCGGTCCTGACCGCCGCAGGAGAGCCGCCGGTTCTGCCGGTGCCGCTCCTCCCCGGCGCGTCGCTGACGACCTTCACCCTCGAGGGCGGCGGCCACCGTGTCTCCGCCACGGTCGAGGCGCACGGCGCGCGCCGCCGGCCGGAGTGGGTGGCGGTCTACGGCCTCCTCCAGAGCCTCCTCCTCGCGGTCAGCGGCGGCGTGCTTCGGCTGGGTACGGACCACACGGACATCGCCGTCGACGATCTGCACGAGGTCTGATCGATCGGGCTCGCGGCGGGGGCGCGTCCGCGGTTCGGTCGAACGCCCGAGTTCGGGAGCGGCTTTTGAAACCTGCGTCCGGATGCGGTAGCGTCAAACGTCGCGAGGCCTCGTGAGCACGTCTGAGCTCGAACACCGGCGCGAGATCGACCGGGCACGCGCGCCGGAGCACAGCCGGCTACCCGACCGGAGCTCCGATCACCGCCATACGTCGCCAGCGCCGGACGTCGCCGCCGAGGTGGTGGCCGATCTGCACGGCATCCTCGGCAATCAGGTGCTCGCGACCGCCATCGCGGGCGGCGATCTCGGCGGGCTCGAGGTGGCGGTGGGCGGCGCGATCGGTGGCGCGATGGCGGGGATGGGGGCCTCGGCGACGGGCCTGTTCACGTCCAACCAGGCGATGCTCCGGCTGCTACGGAGCGCGGGCGCCGTGCACGATCTGGTTTCGCCGGACCCGTCCAGGGCCGGCGGCGTGCCGTTGCCTGCCGACGTTCGCGCGGAGATGGAGGCGATCCTCCACCACGATCTTTCAGGGGTGCGCGTCCACACCGGGCCCGTCGCCGAGCAGGAAGCGCGCGCGGTCGCAGCGCATGCGTTCGCGATCGGGGACGACATCTGGTTCGGAACCGGCGGCTGGGCGCCTGGGACCGAGCACGGCGACCGGCTCCTGGTCCATGAGCTGACGCACGTTGTGCAGTTCCAGGAGGGCCGCCTCCACGCGCATCCGGACGGGCGCACGCTGTCCCTTCCGAGTGATCCGAGCGAGCGCGAGGCGTATGCTAACGAGGATCGGCTCGCGCCGAAGCTCGCGGCGGCGCGCGGCGCCGAGGAAGAGGCCGCCGCCACCACCACGACGAACGAAGCCTCCGTCGACGCGCGGGGCTCCGCCGAGACCGCGGCGCTCCCGTCGCCGGCCGTCGCCGCTTCTCTCGACGGCGCGGCGCCCGACGGCGCTTCGCTCGACGGCGCGGCGCTCGACGGCGCGGTTGCGCTCGCCCGCCGCGGCGGTGCAGCCGCCCCCGAGCATGATCCCGCGCGCATCACGAGCTGGATCACCCGCAGCCAGGGCGTGCCGCTCCCGCCGGCGGTGGCCGCCCGCTTCGCCGCGGTGCTCGGCCACGACGTGTCCCACGTCACGATCCACGACGACGCGGCCGCGGCCAAGGCCGCCGAAGCGGTGGGCGCGCACGCGTTCACCGTCGGCACCGACATCTTCTTCGGCGAGGGCGAGCTCGCGCTCGGCACGCCCGAGGGGGATCGGTTGCTCGCGCACGAGCTCACGCACGTGGTGCAGCACGACGAGGGGCGCGTGCCCGCCGCCGCGGAAGGGCTGGAGGTGGCGCACCCGTCGCACGCGCTGGAGCGCGAGGCGGAGCAGGCCGCGGCAGAGGCCGGTCCCTCGCTCGACGCGGCCACCGACGCCCCCGCGTGGAACGACACGTTGCAGCTTGGGCTGGAGGCATCTACCTGGGCGGCGTCGACCGCGTGGAACGCGCTCGAGGTCGCGCGCACCGGCGGAGGCGCGCCCGCGAGCGGCCTCGACGGGCCGGTGCAGCCGGGGCTCGTCGACGCCGTCGGGAACGCGGCTTCGGGCGCCTGGAACACGGTCACCGACACCGCGAGCGCCGCCGCCGGGGCCGTCACGGAGCTCGGCGCCAGCGCGCTCGAGGCGCTCGTCCGCCGCGTGTCGCCGGGCCTCGCGGACCTCATCGCGCGCGGCCCGGCCGTCGTCATCCAGGGCTACGTCGAGCGCGCCGTCGGCGGCTTCGTCAGCACGATGTTCGGCGGGGCCGATCTCGGCAACATCGTGGAGACCATCCAGGGTGCGCTCTCGGGCGTGATGGGCATCATCGCGGGCGCCGCCAACGGGGACACCGCGTGTTGCTCGGCGTTCGCGGGCTGGATGGAGGGGCTCACCGGCTTCGTCAAGGACCTCCTCCACCACCCCGTGCTCGAGACCATGCGGGGGCTGCTCCAGGGCGTAAACGACGCGATGGCGAAGGTGCTCGGGCTGGTCGTTGGGCCCGCCTTCGACCTGCTGCGCGACCTCCTCGGGGGCGCGTGGAGCGTGGTGTCGGGCTTCGCCGAGACCATCTCCGGGTGGGTCAGCAGCGTCCGCAGCCTCGCGGCCTCCGCGTGGGCCTGGGTCGCGGAGAAGCTGGGGCTCTCCGGCGGCGAGGGGGGCGTGGGGGCGTGGTTCGCCAACCTCGCGAGCCAAGCCTGGGACACCATCAAGGAGACCTTCGCGCCGCTCCGCGGGCCGCTCGAGACCATCGGCACCGTGCTCGCGGCGCTCACGCCGTTCGGGCAGGTCTACCTGTTGTACACGGCGGGCCAGGAGCTGTGGCGCGTCGGGAGCTGGCTCTACGAGCACTGGGGCGATCCGGACCTCATCGAGAAGGCGCACGCGGAGCTCGGCGAAGGGAAGCTCTCGCAGCTCGTGCAGGGAATGCTCGGCTTCGGCGAGCAGGCGAAGGGCGTCCTCACCTGGCTGGCGGAGGGCCTCGGGAGCCTCGCCAACGGCTTCGCGACGATGCTCGGGGCCATCACCGGCATCCCCATCCTGTCGATCGTGTCGGGCCTGGTGCAGACGATCTCCACCAAGGCGACGTCGCTCGCGACGTGGGTGGCGACCGGCCTCGCGGAGGTGGGGACCGCGCTCGGGAAGATCGCGACGGACCTCTGGACATGGGCGCAGCCGATCATCGAGGTGTGTACCTCGATTGCGCTCTGCATCGCGAGCCCCCCGATGATCCCCGTGGTGCTGGCCGGTTGGGCGTGGGAGCTCCTGCCCGACTGCTTCAAAGGCCCGATCATCGATTTCCTGTTGGACATCATCATCGAGGCGCTCGAAGCGTCGCCCGATCTGCCGATGTTCGGCCCACTGTGGGTGGCGATCAAGCCCGGTGTCGTCGGCTTCCTCCGCAACATCCGCGGCCAGGACACCGATACCAAAGTCACGATCTCGAACAAGTTCGCGAAGATCGTGCGCGGGTCCAGCCTCTCCTTCATCTTCGGGTTCGTGAAGGGCTTCCTCAAGGGGATTTGGGAGGGCATCACCGATCCTTTCGTGCTTGCGTGGCAACTGCTGACCGGCCTCGGGAGCCTCGCCGGTTGGGTGATCAACCTCGCGAGCGGCGTCATGGCGCCCACCGGCGCGCCCACCGGCGCGCCCGCCGGCGCTCCGGCCGGCGCGGCCCCCGAGACCGCCAGGCCCGCCGCCACCCCTGCGCCCGCCCCGACCGCGCCGGGCGCAGAGCCGACGAGCCAGCAGAAGATCGCCGACAAGGCGCGCGCCATGTGGGCCGACCTGGGCCCCGAGGTGAGCACGGTCGGCGCGAACTTCATGCCCGCGATCGGGGAGTACTTCTCCGGCGAGGGCATGGGCTTCGACGGGCTCATGGAGAAGCTCGGCGAGCTCTGGCCCCAGCTCCAGTCCGCCATCTCCGGCCTGGGCGGAACGCTCGCGCAAGAGCTGGTCGCCTTCCTGATGCAGGACAGCGCCGAGGGCGCGATGGGCGAAGGTCTCGGTTGGTTGACCGGCACGATCGTGTTCGAGGTGGTGCTCTTCTACTTCACCGCCGGCGCGGGCACCGCGATGGTGGAGGGAAGCCGTATCCTCACGTGGATCCTGCGCTTCCTCGATTGGCCGGGCGAGGCGCTCGGCCTCGCGTTCAAGGGGCTCGCCAAGCTGGGTGGGTACCTGCTCGACATGGCGCGGGGGCTGGGGCGAATGATGAGCGCCGCGGGCAGCGGCGCGGTCGGCGCCGTGATGCACGCGATCACCAACATCGGCGAGAAGCTGATGAAGTGGGGCGACGAGCTCTTCGGCCTCGCGAGCCGCCGCGCGGACGACGTGGCCGGGCGCGCGGCGCGCGAGGGCGCCGAGGAAGTGGGCGAGCGTGCCGGCCGTGAAGGCGCCGAGGAGCTCGGCGAAGCGGGCGCGGAGCGCGCCGGGCGAGAGGGCGCCGAGGAGCTCGGCGAGGAGGGCGCGGAGCGCACGGGGCGCGAGGGCGCCGAAGAGGCCGGGGAGAGCGCGGCCGAGCGCGGCGCGCGCACGGAGGCGACCGCGCGCCAGGCCCAGGAGCTCGCGGACGACTTCCGCCGGCAGGCCGACGAGGTGCTCGAGACGGCGCCGCCGCTGCAGCGGCAGGTAGACAACGTGACAGGTGTCACCAAGGGTGCGGAGTACGACGAGGCGCAGGAGCAGCTTCGTCAGTGGTACCGCCAGATGGAAGCGGACGCGCGGCCGGTGCAGGCGTCCGGCACGCGCGCGGACGGGCCCTACGGTTGGGAATACGGGTACGAAGTCACCGAGTTTCCGCACGGTGTCACCCATGTGCAGATCAACGTGCACCTCGCCCCGGGCGCGGGTGTGACCCTGGCCGACCTCGCGCGGGTAGAGGCCGACGCGCGCGTCGGCGTGGACCGATACTACAACTTCCAACACACCATCACGAATTCGAGTGGCAACCCTAGCCGATTGCACGTCGAGGTCAACTATGTGACCGACCCCGCGCAGGCGCACCTGCGGGTGGATGTGCACGGCGGCGCCGGTAACGCAAACCTGTCGAATTGGTATGTGAACAGCGACCCGACCGTGCACGCCCACGAGCTCGGACACCAGATGGGGCTGCGCGACGAGTACCTGGATGCTGCGGCGCCCAATCGTGCCACGCCGACCTCGCCTGGGTACCAGGACGACCAGGGGTTGATGACCAACTTCTGGTCCGCGGGCCCCAACGGGGGGGCGGCGCCACACCCCAACACCCACCTCCCCCAGCGCAACCTGGACGAGATCGCCGGCGACATCCGCTCCACAGCGCCCGCGCCCCCGACAACGGGGACGACTCCGCCGAGCCCCGCGCAGGTGGGAGACGACGTCGCCGGCGCCGCCGACGGCCCTGCGCGCGCTCCCGACGCGCCGCGCGTAACCGGCGCGGACGACGCGCGTACGCGCGGCTGGCCCGACGCGCCGACAGGTTACATTTGGGCGAGTCGCCCGGGCGGTGAGCCCTACCTGCGCCGCGCGGCCGGCGGCACGGCCACCACCCCACAGGTCCACTTCGACGCGGCGACGCGCGAGTTCGTGGACGCCGACACCGGCCTCCGCTTCGCCAACGTGGCGGAGCTCGAGACACACATCCGCGTGCGCAACATGGCCCGCGGCACGCGCCCCGACCCCACCACCTACATCTCCCCCGCCGCGATCGACGCGCACCTGGCGCACTTCGACGGCGGCGCCGGCTTCATCACCCTCAAGAGCAACCTGGACCGCTTCGGCCGATCGCGCCTCGGCCGCCCGGACGGCCAGTTCGTGATGACGCGCGGCGACATCGACGCCATGCTCGGCCGCGCGAACGGCGACATCGCCATCATCGAGCGCGAGCTCGGGATTCCTGCCGGCACCTGGGCCGGCCAGACGCTGGTGCGCATCGACATCCCGAACCCGCGCGGCCTCAACGTGCGCATGCCCGGCGGGAACGAGGCGGGCGCCAACGCCCTCTGGTTGCCCGGCGGCCGATTGCCGACCGGCCAGCTCGAGGCCGTGGTGGACCAGGTGCCCGCGGGGCACTATGTCGAGACCGTGGTGGCCGGAGCCCCGACGCCGTGACGCCGCAGAAGCACTGGAGCTGCCGATGACCATCCTCGCCGAAGAGCCCTGGACCTGGACGCTGTACGCGGACGCCGACCGTAGAGTGCTCTCCGTGATGACCGGCGGCCACGGCATGTGGGAGCTAGCGGTCGAGCTCACGCCCGACGAGATCGCGGCGTACGAGGCGTCGGGGATCACCGGCCTGGACGCCCTCGTCAAGGGCATCCAAGGCACGCCCGACGTGTACATGCCGCGTCGTGTCGCTACGCCCTCGCCGTAGGAGCGCGCGACCGGCGCAGGGACCCCATCGGCGCGCCGCGAGAGCCGGCCGGACCGGATAGGAAAGATGGGCACCGATCAAATGTCGCCTCCGGTCGCGCACACATCGTCTTGACGCGCATGCGCTCTCCCGTGAGGACCTCGTGAGCCGAGGTCCCCTTGTGGCACCCCATTCCCGGTTGCGCGTGCTCCTGGACGGCGAGGTAGGGCCGCAGGACCGAGTTGAGGTTCTCGATGTTGCTGGAGGCGCGATGGCGCGCGACCAGGATGGGCAGGACGAGGGCCAACACGCCTTGGAGCCGTTGGGGATCGTGCGCAGTGGCGTCGAGCAGGTGACGCGTCGCCGCCTTCAGCTCGTCGCGCCGTGCCTTGCGGTCCCAGCACGGCCCTCCCTGGTGGACCTCCAGGTTCGCCTGGTACGCACGAACGGCGGCCGCCGTGGCC
>CAJBVW010000525.1 GCA_903959175.1 uncultured Pseudomonadota bacterium | reverse complement strand
CGCCGCCGCGGAGATCCGCGCGCGCACCGGCCCCGGCCGCGCCACGAGGTGCGCCGGGCCGCCGTAGATCGCGCGCGCGTGTTCAGCCGCGCCCCCTGGGTCGAGGAGCCGCGGCGCCACCGCCCCCGACACCGGCCGCACGAGGCGCGGGTCCGCCATCGCCACGAGGGCCTCCGCCACGACCAGCTCCCATGCGCCCGCGAGCACCGGAAAACGCTCGTCTGACGCCTGGATGGCACGCACGGCGTCGGCCAGCGAGGGCCAGGCCCACACCAGCTTCGCCTCGGCGGCGACGAGCGGCAGGATCCGCCCGGCGTGCGCGTCGGGCCACGCGCGAAGGTCGTTCACGAGGGCGCGGGCCTCGGGCGGGGTGAGGCCCGGCAGGTCGGAGAGCGCGCCGCCCGCCGGCACGAAGAAGCAATGGACGGCCATCCCGCCACCCTAATCGACCCAGCCCATGAGGCCCCCGACGAGCACCCTCGCGATCGTCGTACACCCCTTGACGGGACGCTCCCTTCTCCACGTTGTTGCGCAGGCGGATGCTGTCGTCCGCGCGGACGTTGAGTTCCATGTTGCAGTACCGCGCGCCCTCCACCGGGGCGGTGCCGGTGAGCCGCTCCTGGCGCAGCGCGAGCACCATCACCTCCCCGTCGATGCGCTCGCGGAACCCGTGCGTGCAGGGCCGTGCCGGGGTTCGGCGATGCGGCATGCGAGGGTTCTGGTCCGTGAAGGAGACACCTGTGAAGTCCACGCGCCCGTCGATGCTCATCCTCTGCCCGCTTCTTCTGCTTGTCGCCGCGTGCGGGGACGGGCGCGTCGAGGTCCCGGGAGCCGGGGGTGAAGGCTCCGTCGGCGGTGACTGCCGCGACGGCGCGGACAACGACGAAGACGGCCTGTTCGACTGCGACGACGACGGCTGCGGCGCATCCCCCGACTGTGAAGGTTCCGACGAGAACGCCGCGCCGAGCGGCGCAGCCATCGCCATCGAGCCCGCCACGCCCGGCGACGATGACGATCTCGTATGCACGATCGTCACGGAGGCGACCGATCCCAACGGCGACCCGGTCAGCTACACCTTCGCGTGGGCCCGCACCGGCGCGGACGCCGGTGTGAGCGGCGCGACGGTGGGCGCCGCGCTCACCACCGGCGGCGACACCTGGACCTGCACCGTGACCCCGAACGACGGTGCGCTCGACGGCGCGCCGGCCAGCGCCAGCGTCATCATCGTGCAGGGCAACGAGGCGCCCAGCGCGCCCGGCGTCAGTATCAGCCCCGCGGCGCCCACCGACGACGACGTGCTGACCTGCGTGATCGACACCGAGAGCGTCGATCCCGACGGCGACGCCGTGACCTACGCCTATGCGTGGAGCGTGGATGGCGCGGACGCCGGGGTGTCCAGCGCCACGGTGAACGCGGCGCTCACGGAGGCCGGTCAGACGTGGACGTGCGGCGTGACGGCGAGCGACGGGGAGCTGGAGAGTGGGGCGGGGACGGCGGGGGTGGATATCTCGGTCCCTGGGTGCGGTCAGAACGCGATTCGTGACCTCGCCGCATCGCTTGGCGGGACGGGCTTCTGGTCGATGGACGAGTCGGGCGGTCTGTTCGCGGACGGCATTGGCGAGGCGGACGCGGCACTTTCCGGTACGGCGGTTCGAGGTGTGGCGGGGTTGGTAGGCGATGGCCTCGCGGCCGAGTTTCCGGGCGGCGGAGAGCGCGGGGACGCTGAGGCCGATGGCTACGCTGTTGCGGACGTCGATCCGTCCGTGGCTTCGGGCACGCGGACCTTCGTGGTGTGGGCGCGCCCGAGCCGCATTCCTTCGATCGGCGGTGCGGCACCGCTGTCCATCCGTACGGCAGCACCCAGCATCTTCTCCGGCTTCACCTTCTACGCGATGGATACGGGCGCGTGGGAGGCGTGGTGGACGGCTGACGGAGCGCACACGATTGCGTCCGGCGGGTCGGCCGTGGTGGGCGCGACCGCATTCCTCGCATCGACGTATTCGGGCGGAACGGCCCGGCTGTACGTGGACGGCGCCGAGGTGGACTCGGCGAGCGGCACGTACAACTCGCCCGAGTTCGCCTCGCTCGTGATCGGCGCCGGCCGCAACCCGCCGACCCAGATGTACGGATTCTCGGGCACGATCGACGCCGTCGCAACCTTCCCGACAGCGCTCACGAGCGCACAGGTCCTCGCGCTGCACGAGGCAGGCTGCGGCAGGTGACGACCTGGCTCAGTCGGGCGTGATCGTGCCATAGTTGCTCGTGCAGTAGGCACACGAGAGGGGTGTCAGAATGTCGACCCGCCGATCTCCGTCGAGGTCGGCGGCGTAGCCGCTGGAAACGTCCTGCTGAAGGCGGCAGGGTTCGTTCCACTGCTGGTTCGGATACACCAGGGCGCTCCAGCGATATGGGTCAGACTTGGCGCCCAAGACCACGACATCCTCGCCCACGAGCGAGATGGACCCGATGCGCGTGAACGGTGTTGTGGTCTGGGGCTCCGGGTTCTCGCCCGACCGCAGCCGCCACAGCTCGGGCCCGCGCGCGAACAACACATGGTCGCCGCGCGTTCTGGAGCGGACGACCGCGAACAGCCCCTCCGTCCTCGCGACATCCATGTGGGGACGAAACGAAAGCCCGCCATCACCCAACCGTACTGCCAACGTTCGACCTTGGTCGAGTTGGACGAGTAGGTCCACGCGTCCGTCACCATTCCAATCCGTGGCCCCGAGCGCGCCCGGTATTGACGCCTGACTCATCGTCAGCAGTGGACCGTCCGGTGCCCGCCCCCGCATGCGCTGCACTACGATGGCGCTCTCTTCCGGGACCGATACGGCGACCTCCATCCTACCATCTTGATCGAGGTCGGCGATGAGGGGCGGCCCCTGAGCGCGGCCCGAAGGAATGTCGGTGATACCATCCCATAAACCCGGCTTTCCCGTGCCCCAGGTTATTCTCAGCGCAGCCCCGAGCGTGTGCGACCACGCTGCGTCGATGAATCCGTCACCGTCGATGTCGCCAGCAGTGACGGCGACGGCCTCTTTCAAACCCTCCGGATCGGAGCCAGAGGTCGGATAGCGCCGCAGCAGTCCCTCACTCCACCCTTCGCAGATGGGTAAGACATCGTCACGGACCGAGCCGGTACGAGCCCGGTCCGCGACAAGCGTGGAGCCCGCGGTCAGGAACGCTACAACGGCGAGCGCGGCCATATTCGTTCGCGGCGTGCGTGAGGTGATCCACACGAAGAAGGACATCCGCACGGACGATGAAGGGCGTTCAGCCATGCCGACGGGAATCCGTTGATCCGCCTCCAACCTCCCCCCCGCCTCCACCACCCCCACGACCCGCTCGATCTCCCCCTTCTCGAGCCCCCGCCCCCGCAGCTCCCCGCGCAGCTCCGCCAGCGTCTCCGGCAGGTACAGGTCCCCCGGGGCCTTCCCCGTGACCAGCCACGCGAGCGTGACCGCCGCCGCGTACACGTCCGTCGCGGGGCCGACGTTGCGCGGGTCACGACGCTGCTCGGGCGACATGAACGGCAGGCTGCCGAGGAACGCGCCGCTGCGCGT
>CAJBVW010000524.1 GCA_903959175.1 uncultured Pseudomonadota bacterium | reverse complement strand
GCTTCTCTCTCGTCGAGCTCATGATCGTCGTCGCCATCATCGGCATCCTCGCCGCCATCGCGATCCCGAACTTCGTCGCGATGCAGTACAAGGCCAAGCGCTCCGAGGCCCCCGGCAACGTCGACGGCATCAAGACCACCCAGATGGGCTACGAAGCCGCCTACGACGCCTACGTGGACTGCCTCGTGGCCCCCGCCGCCCTCACCAGCGGCGCTGGCGACAAGACCGCCAAGCCCTGGGTCACCTCCACCGGCTTCACCACCATCGGCTGGAAGCCCGACGGCGACGTCCGCGGCGCCTACTCCGCCGTCGCGACCACCGGCGCGACCCCCTCGTTCATCGCCACCGGCACGATCAACGTGGACGGCGACATCACCGCCGCCGAGTTCACCGCGACCAACTCCCTCAACGCCAAGATCACCGGCCTCGATTCCGTCTACTAGTCCTTCGGACGGTTGACCGACACCCGGGCCCCGCGGCCCGGGTGTCTTCGTTTTTGGGTCGACCTTCTGCGCGGCAGCTCCAGCGGCCCTCTCCGGGCGCAGGAGCCCCCGCAGCCCCCCGGCCGATCCGTCGCGTCCTGAAGTGCCCACAGACGTCAGGTGACGAAAAGCGACATCGCGGAAGCGACGCAAATTGTCACCCCCTCCTCGTAAACCCGCATTCCCCCGTCCGCCGGGCCCGCGGAATCTCTGGCACGGCCCTTGCTTGGACGCCAATGCGAGCCGGTCAGACCCGGCTCCGAACACCACACTCGGAGCATCACGTGCGCAATCTCAAGCAGGGCTTCTCTCTCGTCGAGCTCATGATCGTCGTCGCCATCATCGGCATCCTCGCCGCCATCGCGATCCCGAACTTCGTCGCGATGCAGTACAAGGCCAAGCGCTCCGAGGCCCCCGGCAACATCGACGGCATCAAGACCACCCAGATGGCATACGAAGCCGCGTACGACGCCTACGTGGACTGCGCCGTGGCCCCCGCCTCCCTCGCCCTCGACGCTGGCGACAAGACCGCCAAGCCCTGGGTCACCACCACCGGCTTCACCACCGTCGGCTGGAAGCCCGACGGCGATGTCCGTGGCGCCTACTATGTCTTGCCCATCAGCGGCGCGACCCCCTCCTTCGAAGCCGTGGGCGCCATCAACGTCGACGGCGACGCCGCCCCTGCCTTGTACCTCGCGACCCACTCCCTGAACGCCAAGATCACCACCGTCGACTCCAACTACTAGTCCTTCGGAGAGTTGACCGGCACCCGGGCCCCCGCGGCCCGGGTGTCTTCGTTTTTGGTTAGGATGCTCTCGTGCGCCTCGCCCCCTCCCTGCTGCTCCTCGTCGCCCTCGCGGGCACCTTCACCGTGTCCGAGGCCCTCCCGCGGGTCGACCACACGCGGGGCCGCCGTGACCTCGAGCAGGCGCTCCTCTTCGTGCCGGACGCCCAGCAGATCCGCGCGGCGTCGAGCGGCTTCGCCGAGCCCCTGGCCGACCTCTTCTGGGTGCGGACCGTGCTCGTCTTCGGCGAGCGCTTCGGCGTCGACCGTGATCCCAAGTGGCTCGTGTGGATGGGGCGGATGATCGAGGCCGTCAACACGCTCGATCCGCGCTGGCGGACTGCCTACTTCTACGGCGGCGCCATCCTCCGCGTGAGCGGAGACGTCGACGGCTCGGACAAGGTGTTCGCGGCCGGCCACGCCGCCCTCCCGAAGGACCCCTTCTTCCCCTTCTCCCTCGGGATGAACGCCTACCTGTACCGGCAGGACAACGTCGCTGCGGCCGAACACATCGCGGTCGCAGCCTCCCTGCCCGACGCCCCCTCCTGGTACGCGGCCGCAGCGGCGGGCATGCAGCAGAAGGCGGGGAACCGCGCCGCGGCGATGCGCTACCTCGAGGAGACCATCGCAGACGCGAAGGATCCCGCGGTGCGCGCCGACAGCGAGTGGCAGCTCGCGCGCCTGCAGCACGATGAGGTCGTGGACCAGTGGACGGACGCCTGCCGCGCCTGGCGCGACGAGCACGGGCCCCTCACCGCGCCGGAGGAGCTGAGTCGCGTCGGCTTCGCGCTCCCCGAGAACCCCCGGGGAGACGCCTGGATCATCGGCTTGGACGGCGTGGTGAGGTCCGCCGGGGCCGAGCGCGATCGCCTGCGGCGCCTCCGCCAGCAGGAGG
>CAJBVW010000523.1 GCA_903959175.1 uncultured Pseudomonadota bacterium | reverse complement strand
GAAGTGCGGCGATCACCGACCGCCCCCGAGACGATGCGTTATTAGGTAATCCGTCGGGTCGCAGTGGTTGAACCTTCTGTCCGGCCAGGTAGACCGCGTCCTGTCCGGCCAGGTAGACCGCGTCCTGCCGCCAGATGAGGAGGAGCGGCCCCGATACGGCGAACCCGCCTTTCCAGAACACGCCGCCATTCCGCCTTTCGAAGCCGGTCGCCGAGGTCGCGACCAGCGAGCCATCAGCGGTGGCCACCAGCGCCGTGGTCGCTTCGGAGGACCGCCAGCAGCAAAGCACCCGCTGGAACCGCTCTGGGACCCGGGGGCCGCCTCGCAGCCTCGCGAGCTCTGCGATCCGAAACTCACTCACTCCTTGGGACCCGGCGAGGATCAACCGGTCGCCGTGGGCGAGGACCTTTACATCCGGCACCTTACGGCTCCACAGGCAACGGTCCCTTACACCCCGATCCGCCTCGGCGGCGTCGCCATTTTCCAGGACTGTATCGAAAAGGAGCACCTCGCCGCCTCCCCACAACAGGAACAGGCCCGCCTGCTCGATGGGCCAGCAGCCCTCCATTTTTAGGTCAAAGTCGAGACTACCGCTCGCCAGTTCGCGTCCATCCGGCAGCCGCCAGATGACTTCGCAATAGTTGTCCGCCGCCCTCGCTCCCCATGCCACGGGAACGGGTTGCCGCACGCCGTCGCGCAGCGGTCCGCACACGTCGGCCAGCCCCGCCCGCATCGCCTCACCGTCGGGGTGCGCGGGTTGCTCGGAGTCGCTGCGTACCACGGGCACGGCGGACGAAGCTTCGATCCACACGGAGCGTCTGGAGCGCCCGCGATCGAAAACTACGAGACCGTTGCCGTCGGGTGCGACGACCCCCTCCACGTCCTCGGAACTCGCCCTGTGGCTGGTCGCTACCGATCCGGTGACCACTGCGTCCGCGATGCGATGCGCGAGGCCTTCGACGTCAAGCGCGACGACGGCATCCCCGCCGGGCCACTTGTAAACAGAGACAGGAGCTGCTCCGAGGCCAATGAGGCCTGGAGCGGAGTCTGAGGCGTTTAAACGCAGGACGTGTACCCCATCCGCCGTACCGGTTGCGTAGGCGATATCGCCGGCCACTGCGAGTCCGGTGAAGCGCTCGTCACCGAGCGCCCAAGCGCATAGCATTCGCCCAAGCGGCGAAAACAACAGAACCCGGCCCTGGTCGTCGCAGGCGACCAAGCCGCCGCATGGGCGGCAGGCAACATGAATAAATGAGGCCGACGCGTCATTGAGGTCGTACCGCGTCTCGGAGATCAGCGCCTCGGGTGGACGTCGCATGAGGAGTCGCTTTCCCAGGCCCGCGTAGCCGGCGGGTGCGAGCGCCCGAGCGGGGTGGCCGGGCGGTGCCTCCCAGGCGGCTTGCACCACGGCGGACCGGACTCCGGCTGACTTTGACGAGGCATCGCGGGCGAAGTGGGCGTGGTCTCCACCGGCAAGGCGCCAGCGATTGGCATTGCGCTCGAGCCAACTCATCCACCATCGGTGCCGCTCATCGTACCGAGCAACGGCGCGTGCGTCTGCAATGGCATCGAGGAGTTCGTCCGCTTCGAGCCGTTCCAGCACGTGCTCAAGAGTACGAGACCACCTTACCGCCTCGGTGGCACAGTTAGCTATCAGGCAGTGAGCGACTGCGTGGCGTCGCAGGTACCCATTTGGTTTGTGGGTGGTGCGTGGGCTTCCATTGCCAACGCACAAGTGTAAGGTAACTGTTGTCCTTGGACGAACGCAGGGCAGGGGTGCCTCCTGGAATGCTATCCTTCATATCGAGTCTCGGTATTTCGCGCATTAACGGATAGGAAAAATGAACCCCGCATCCCCCGTCTCCGCACCCGACCCTCCCCTCCGTCAACCCCTCCGCCCGTCCCATCGGGGCACGCCTATCCGGTAGCCGGATCCCGAAAGACGCGTTCTCCGCGCCTCGCACACGGCTCCGCCCCCGGTCCCGCGTGGTCACGCGCTCCGGTCGTCGCCCACGTCGTCGGGACCCGGCGGGCCGGTCGCGGGGCGGAGGCCGTCGAGGATGCGCCTGGTGGCCGGCGGGTTCACCACCACGCAGCGGAGCGTGAGCGGGCAGCTGCAGCCGGAGCACGCGAAGCCGTCTACCCGGAACACCCGCTACAACAGGTCGCTCCAACACGGGCGCTCCCCCGCAAGCCGCATGCGCGGGTGCCGCGTGAGCCGCTCCGCGCGACGCGCCTTCGCTGCCTCAGGGGGCTCGGGCGGGGGGCTGGGGACCACCTCGGCGCGCCACGCTGCGTTTCCTGCGAGCACCCCCCCTGTAAATCACCTGGTTCGCCCAGGGAGGAGGCGCCAGGGCCACTATACGCTCGACGAGCTCGGCCGGGGAGAAAACAAGGGCCGAGATCCCGTCGGTCCACACGCGCTTGAACCCCACCACGACGGTGCCGTCGTCGCGGCGCTGGAGACGGTCCTTGGCCAACGGCGGGCGGAGGATGTACCTGCACAGCCCCTCGAGGCCGGCGGGGTCGCTCGCCTTGAAGCCCACTCCGGCATGGCGACTGTACCCGGCGAAGGTCGGCACCGACCAGTCGTCGTGACGGCTCATCCTGATCTTCAAGAGCGAAGAGCGTGAATCAGATCGCGACGATTTGGTCGTGACCGATATATGTTAGTCCACTAGCGCCGTGGCACTTGGTTTGGGTGAGGAAGGGAGATAGGTCGAGGTTTGCTAAAACCAACACAGGCAGGTCACCATGACTCGACCCACGTCCGACGACCTCTCTCCCCCCTCGGCTCACGACTGACGTGTAGCCACTTCGGGTTCGGCCGGTGTTGCCGGTCCTTCGAGCGTCAGGCGGGAATCGTCCCTGCAGCCCTCCATCGCTGCTGAGCCCCGCGGGCGATCTGCCTTCCTCGAGCTGCTGTCGCAGCAGGCCCGGAAGCTCCGGGAGGTCCGGGAGCGGGCTGCCGAGAGGGCCTGGCGCGGGTGGGTGCGTACGTGAGACGTACCGCCATTCTGTCGCGTTAGTTGCTGTTCTCTGGGCCGCCGATCGGCAACATCGGAGCTCGTTGAAGACCTGACGATGTCTACGAGGTGGGCGGGAACGAGGCGCTCAAGTCGCTGGGGGAAACGGTGCCACCGGAAGGGAGCCCCCCACCGGCCCACGAGCGCGCCGAGGAGAAGGCGGCCGTGGTCGCCGACCGCCGCGAGCAACGCCGTCACCGCCCGGGCGCGGGTCCGTGCGTCTACAGCCTGCCGGACGGCCGCCGCGAGCCGGAGCGGAACGTGGAGTGCCAGCGCGACCGTCTCGCCGAGGCGGATGCCATGAACGAAGGCCATCGCGCGTCCGAGCCCGTGGAGGGGTTCGTGACCTGGAGCGCGGGCGGGTGTGCGGGGGGCCGCAACCTCTGGACCTGTTGACGATGACGCATCGCCGAAATCGACGGCGTCCAAGTACCGCCGGGCGTAGGGCACGAATCCGGGGGGATACACGCTGAACAGCGACCCGTGGGCGTGGCAGCGACAGACGACCACGGCGTGGCGCGGTCCGGTGCGGCGATGGCGCAGCGCGTGGCGGACCACGTCGCACGGCGCGTCGTCACGTCGCCAGGGGCACTCGAGCGGCATCTCGATGAGGCTCCCTTCGTCGTATTCGGCGATAACGAACGGGGCCCGCTCACGGCGCGCTAACGACACATCGGCCTCCGCCGGACATGGCTGATGCCGGCGCGTCACGTCTACCCCGGATGCGGATGCAGCCGCCCGCTGTTCATCCTCGGCCTGTGCCACTCAGGCTGCAACGCCGACCCACTCGCCGGGTCAACGGGCATGCAACTCAACAAGGGGCTCGCCGATGTCGCGGCTGTTCTCCTCATAGAAGGCGGCGAAGTCTACCGAGGCGCGGACCACGAGCTCCTCCGCCTGGCGCTTCGCCACGTCCGCACCCGTCGAGGTTCCGATCGCCTTCACGGCGGCCTCGAAGGAGCCGCGCACGGCCTCCTCGACCACACGCTGCCGGACGCCAAAGGTGAAGCGGTCACGTGTGAGGTTCAGCAGGGCGTCCCCAGGAACCAGGGCTTCAACACCACGAGCGCCAACACGCTCACGATTCACCTCCACCGTTCCGAAGAGGCTCTCCACGTCGCGCCCCGCATCCCGACGATGGGT